>CAYOXW010000150.1:0-7075 GCA_964408005.1 uncultured Methylibium sp. | reverse complement strand
GGGAGAACAAGATGGCGAAGACCCGTGTGGTGGTGGTGGACGATTCGGCGCTGGTGCGCAGCCTGCTCACCGAGATCATCAACCGCGAACCGGACATGAGCTGCGTCGGCGCGGCCAGCGACCCGATCGTCGCGCGCGAGATGATCCGCAACCTCGATCCCGACGTGATCACGCTCGACGTCGAGATGCCGCGCATGGACGGCATCGACTTCCTGTCGCGCCTGATGCGCCTGCGCCCGATGCCGGTGGTGATGGTCTCGACGCTGACCGAGCGCGGCGCCGAGGTCACGCTCAAGGCGCTGGAGCTCGGCGCGGTCGACTTCGTCGCCAAGCCCAAGATCGGTGTGGCCGACGGCCTGAAGCAGCTGGGCGCCGACATCACCGACAAGATCCGCACCGCCGCGCGCGCGCACGTGCGCAAGCTGAGCACGCCCCCCGCGGCAGCAGCGGCGGCGCGCAGCGCGACGCCGCCCGCCTCGCTCGGGCGCCTGTCGACCGAGAAGATCATCTTCATCGGCGCCTCCACCGGCGGCACCGAGGCCACCAAGGAGGTGCTGATGGCGCTGCCGCCGGACACGCCGGCGGTGGTGATCACCCAGCACATGCCGCCGGGCTTCACGAAGAGCTACGCGGCGCGCCTCGACGGGCTGTGCCGCATCCGTGTGAAGGAGGCGCTCGACGGCGAGCGCCTGCTGCCCGGCCATGCCTACATCGCCCCCGGCGGGCTGCACCTGAGCGTCGAGCGCAGCGGCGCGAACTACATCGCCCGCGTGCAGGACGGCGAGCCGGTCAACCGCCACAAGCCCAGCGTCGAGGTGCTGTTCAAGAGCGCCGCGCGGGTGGTCGGCCCGAACGCGCTGGGCCTGATGCTGACCGGCATGGGCGCCGACGGCGCCAAGGCGATGCGCGAGATGCGCGAGGCCGGCAGCTACAACCTCTGCCAGGACGAGGCCAGCTGCGTCGTCTTCGGCATGCCGCGCGAGGCGATCGCCGCCGGCGCGGCGCACGAGGTGCTGCCGCTGACGAAGATCGCGCCGGCGCTGCTGGAGCGGCTGCGCTCGACGGCGGGGATGTCGTTGAACCGGGTTTGAACTTTGGCCCTGTGGGGCGGTAGCCTGCCATGGCCGCGCAGGGAACTTTGCCCCGCGCGACGACCCGCTCTCTAGCGCCTGATCAGCACGCGATTACCGCGCCGCGCTGCACTTGCCTGGCTTGGCCATTTCAAGCTTGGCGACTGCCAGTTTTCCCTGATCTTCAGGAATCTGCTCCAATCCGGCGCCCCCGACAAACACGCCCATCTTGATGAACTGCCGAATGAAGTAGTTCTTGTCGGCGTCGAACATCAACTCCAGAGTGTTTGGAGAAAACTCAGACTCGGTATCGATCTTGTGGATTTTACCACCCTCGACCTCTGTATAGAAAAAGACATCTGCTGCAGTCTCGCCGACGCACTTGCCGTCGATCCAGACATCCTTCTTAAGGGCTTGGCCGACGAAGCTGTCCCGATAGATATAAATGCCTGCGTTGCCTTGGGTCGGTGGGTTGAAATCCTTGGCCTTGACCGATTCCTCTTTCGGAGCCATGTCGACAGATGCGCAGCCGGAAATCAGCAATGCACCGGCGAGCAGAGAGATGGCGAAGAGTTTCATTGATTTATTACCTCCATCGATTTATGAAATATCGAGCTGATTTACGCCCGCTCACGGCGAATTGCTGTTCAGCGCCAGCAGGCGCTGCGTTCCGATCCGCTTGGCCTTGACGCCACTCCCAAATACCCAGGCTCATCTCGCCGAGATCCATTGCCGCAAAGAACTCACCGAAAAGAGACATAACAAACGGGGTGTCGGCGTCAAACCACTTTCCCGAACCCGCTCGACAGACCGAAGCCGCTCGCCACCCCCGCGTCCCCCCGCGAGCGCAGCTCGTTGCACACGGCGCCAACGATCTGATCGATCGCCGTCTGCGCGATCGGCTTCTGCAGCACCCGCTCGATGCCCGCCTCGCGTGCCGCCTCGGCGCCGTCGAGGTCGGCGCTGTGGCCGATCAACCGCACCGCCGCGCCGCCCGGCTGGGCACGCAGCCAGCGCGCGAACTCCGGACCCTGCGCGCCGGGCAGGTTCAGGTCGGTCAGCACCAGCGGGTGACGCTGCTGCGTCCAGACCTCCTCGGCCTCCTCGGCGCTGCCGGCCAGGTCGACGGTGCAGCCGGCCTGGCGCAGCGCGGCCTCGAGCACGATCTGCTGCACGCGGTTGTCCTCGACGACCAGCACGCGCAAGCGCGTCGCGCCCGCCCCGGGCTCGGGCACCGGCGTGCTCGCCGCGAGCTCGACCGGCAGCCGCAGCGTCACCGTCAGCGTGCTGCCGCGTCCCGGCTCGGAGGTGGCCTCGATGCGCCCGCCCATCGCCTCGACCAGGCGCTGGCACAGCGCCAGGCCGAGCCCGCTGCCGCGCCGGTGCAGCGCCGACTCGCCGCCCTGGGCCCAGGGCTGGAACAGCCGGCGCAGCGGTTCGGGGGCGATGCCGATGCCCTGGTCGCACACGCCGATCTCGAGCTGCTGGCTGCGGCCCTCGTCGGCCAGCACGTGCGCGCGCAGCCGCACCGTGCCGGCTGTGCTGAAGCGCACCGCGTTCGACAGCAGGTTCAGCAGCACCTGGTGGAGCCGGAAGCCGTCGAAGCGGTGCATGCGCGCGAGCCGCGGGTCGAGCTCGAGCGCCAGCGCCAGGCCCTTGGCACGCGCCATCGGCTCGATCGCGCGCAGCGCCTCGCGCAGCACGTTGCCCAGCACCTCGGGCTCGACGACGAGCTTGAGTTCACCGGCATCGCTCTTGGACAGGTCGAGCAGGTTGTTGACGTACTGCGACAGCGTGTGCGCGGCCTCGCCCGCCAGCCCGACGAGCTCGACCGCGGCGGCCGGCAGCGGCTGGCGCGCGAGCTGCTCGAGCGCGCCGCCCACCGCGTTGACCGGCGTGCGGATCTCGTGGCTGGCGATGGTCAGGAAGTCCTGGCGGGCCCGCGCCAGGCGCTCGGCGCGGTCGCGCGCGTCGGTGAGAGCCAGCTCGGCGCGCTCGCGGCGCGCGACCTCGCGCTTGAGGCGCAGGCCCCAGACCAGCGAAACGAGCAGCCCCACGGCGAGCAGGCCCAGCAGCGGCAGCAGCCGTCGCAGCCAGGCGCGCGCCTCGGCGCCGAGGTCCTGCGGCTGCGGCAGCACCGCCCAGCGCGCGGCGATCGCGGCGCGCTCGCTTTCGTTGGTGGCGGCCAGCGCGCGCTTGAGCAGGTCGGCCAGCAGCGGCTGGTCGCGCCGCACGCCGAAGTAGAGGTCGGAGTTCAGCTCGGGGAAGAAGGCCGCCATCTTCAGCGCCGCCCCCATGCCCTGGGCGAGCCGCTGGGCCGCGAAGGTGGCGTTGACGAAGGCAGCATCGGCCTGCCCATTGGCCACCGCGGCGAGCAGATCGTCGCGGGTGGCCACCGGCAGCTGCTCGATCGTGGGGTGCAGCCTCTTGAGCAAGAAGGCGGTCTGGCCGTCGCGCAGCACCGCGACGCGCCGGCCGGCGTACTGTTCCAGCGCCAGCACCGGCGCGGCGCCGACGCGCGTGACGAACACATTGGGCGTCGACTGCCACGGCCCGATGAAGAAGAACTCCTTGGCACGCTCCTCGTTGGCGGCAACCGCGATCAGCAGGTCGATCTCGCCGCGGCGCGCCTGCGCATAGACCTCGCTCCACGGCCCGCCCTGCGGCGTGCCGACCGGCAGGCCGACCTTGTCGGCCAGCAGCCGCAGCCAGTCGTGGGCCATGCCGGCCAGGCGGCCGTCGTCGCCGCGGAAGGTGTAGGGGTGGTAGTCGACCTCGTAGCCGACGCGCAGCGGCGGCATCGTCAGCATCAGCCGCTGCTCGGCCGGGCTGAGCTTGAGCGGCGGCGAGGGCTCGGCCAGCAGCGTGTGCAGCGGCACCCAGCGGCGGTGGATCTCCTGGCGCTCGGCCAGCGTGATGCTGGCCAGCGCCTTGTCGAGGATGCCGCGCAGCGGCAGCAGCTCCTTGCGCACGCCGAAGTGCAGCGCGCTCTGGCTGGAGTGCGAGGGGCTGCGCACCTCGAGGTTGGTCAGCAGCAGCTTCTCGACCAGGAAGGAGGTGGTCGGCAGCGCGCCGAGGTAGACGTCGGCCTCGCCCTCGGAGACGCCGCGCAGCGCCGCGGCCGAGTCGGCGAACTCGACCAGCTCGGCCTTCGGGTGACGCTCGCGCAGCAGCAGCACGACGCTGTAGCCGCGCTCGTAGGCGATGCGCAAGCCCGCCATCGACGCGCCGGCGCCGACCCCGGCGACGCCGCGGCGCGCGACATAGACGTTGGGCACGTCCAGGTAGGGCTGGGTGTATTCGAGGAAGCGCTCGCGCTGCGGCGTGCGTGCCACCGAGGGCACGAGGTCGGCGCGGCCGGCGCGCAGCGCCTCCAGCGAGTCGGCCATCGTCGCCGAGGCCTTGTACTCGAAGCGGATGCCCAGGCGGCGCGCGATCAGCCCGAGGTAGTCACCCGAGAGGCCGCGGAACTGGCCCTCGTAGGTGTAGAGGTCGATCGGCGCCCACTCGGTCTTGGTGGCGACCCGCAGCACCGGGTGGGCGGCGAGCCAGGCGCGCTCGTCGGCGCTCAGGCGCACCGGGCTCGGATCGCTCAGCACCCCCTGGGCGAGCGCGACGCCGGTTGTCGCGACCAGCAACAGCAGCGCCCCGATCCAGCGGCGGCATTGCACTTGCAGGGCCCCGCGGACAATGGACAACACGCTGGTTCGGCTCCATGACGGCCGACGGCGCCCCGCGGCTCGCCAGCATGATAGCCAGCGGCCACCCCGCGGCCCCCGCCCGTCCGAGGGGGCTCAGGCGAGGAAGAGCTGCTGCAGGTCGTTGAGGAAATCGAAGCCGCGCGCGGTCGGCCAGGCACGCTGCAGGTCGCGTTCCAGCAGGCCACGCGACTCCGCCTCGGCGAGCGCGCGCTGGATCGTCGTCAGCGGCAGGCCGGTGCGCTCGGTGTAGCGCGCCAGCTCGAAGCCCTCGCGCAGGCGCAGCGCGTTGAGCATGTACTCGAAGGGCAGGTCGGCGGCCGCGACCTCGTGCTCGTTCGACACCGCCGCGCCTTCGAGCGCCTTGGCCATGTAGGTCGCCGGGTCGCGCCAGCGGGTCTGGCGCAGGATGCGGTGCGCGAAGCTGAGCTTGCCGTGCGCGCCGGCGCCGATGCCCAGGTAGTCGCCGAACTGCCAGTAGTTCAGGTTGTGGCGGCAGCGGTGGCCGGGCCGGGCGTAGGCCGAGACCTCGTAGCGCTCCAGCCCCAACGCGGCGCTGTGCTCGGCGATGCGGTCGAGCATCGCGGCCGCCAGGTCCTCGTCGGGCAGGCCGGGCGGCGGCTCGACGGCGAAGCGGGTGTTGGGCTCCAGCGTCAGGTGGTAGACGCTCAGGTGCGGCGGCGCGAAGGCCAGCGCCTGGCGCAGGTCGGCGTCGAGCATCGCCAGCGTCTGCCCCGGCAGCGCGTACATCAGGTCGAGGTTGAAGGTCTCGAAGGCCTCGCGCGCCTCCTCGACGGCGGCGATGGCCTGGGCGCGGTCGTGCACGCGGCCCAGGGCCTTGAGCTTGTCGTCGTCGAAGCTCTGCACGCCAATCGACAGCCGCGTCACGCCGGCGGCGCGGAAGGCGCGGAAGCGCTCGCGCTCGAAGGTGCCGGGGTTGGCCTCAAGCGTGATCTCGCAGCCGGGCTCGAGCGGCAGGCGCGCGCGAACGTCGGCGAGCAGGCGCTCGATCGCCTCGGGCGCGAACAGGCTGGGTGTGCCGCCGCCGATGAAGACGCTGACGACACGCCGGCCCCAGACCAGCGGCAGCGCGGCCTCGAGGTCGGCGCGCAGCGCGTCGAGGTAGCGCTGCTCGTGCTCGACGCCCTGTGCCGCTTCATGCGAGTTGAAGTCGCAGTAGGGGCACTTCTTCAGGCACCAGGGCAGGTGCACGTAGAGCGCCAGCGGCGGCAGCGCGTTCAGGTTCAAGGCACCGCCGCGGCGGTGCAGGCCGCTGACGTCGATGCGCTGCGCGTTCACGCTGCGAACCAGGCGGCGCGCAGCCGCGCCAGCAGCTCGGCGGCGGCGAGCGCGCGGTGGCTGTGGGCGTTCTTGGTCGCCGCGTCGAGCTCGGCGACGCTCTTGCCGAGCGCCGGGATCCCCACCAGCGGGTCGTAGCCGAAGCCGCCCTCGCCGCGCGGCGCGTGCAGGATCTCGCCGTTCCAGCGGCCGAAGGCGATCAGCGGCTCGGGGTCCTCGGCATGGCGCAGCGCGACCAGCGTGCTGACGAAGGCGCAGCGGCGGTCGGCGACACCGCTCATGCGCTCAAGCAGCAGCGCGTTGTTGGCGGCGTCCTGCACGGCGCGCTGGACCTCGCGCTCGCCGGGCGGCAGCGCGAGCGGCGCATAGACCGCCGACGCGACGCCAGGCGCGCCGCCGAGCGCGTCGACGCACAGGCCCGAGTCGTCGGCCAGCGCCGCGCCACCGCTGGCGCGCGCCGCGTGGCGCGCCTTCGCGAGCGCGTTCTCGACGAAGGTCACATGCGGCTCCTCGGCCTCGGCGATGCCCAGGGTGCCCTGCGCGACCAGCTCGAGCGGCAGCGCGCCGAGCAGCACGCGCAGCTCGGCGAGCTTCTTCGCGTTGTTCGACGCCAGCACGAGGCGCATCGCGCTCACGCCTGCTTCAGCGCCTCGGCCTGCAGCGCGACCAGCTGCGCGATGCCGCGCTCGGCCAGGCCGAGCAGGCGATCCATCTCGGCGCGCGTGAAGGCCGCGCCCTCGGCGGTGCCCTGGACCTCGACGAAATGACCGGCGCCGGTCATCACGACGTTCATGTCGGTATCGCAGCCGGCGTCCTCGACGTACTCGAGGTCGAGCAGCGGCGTGCCCTCGATCAGGCCGACGCTGACCGCGGCCACCGCGTCGCGGATCGGCGAGGCGGCGATCTTGCCCTGCGCGAGCAGCCAGCTCACCGCGTCAGCCGCCGCCACATAGGCGCCGGTGATGGCCGCGGTGCGCGTGCCGCCGTCGGCCTGCAGCACGTCGCAGT
>CAYOXW010000149.1:0-7078 GCA_964408005.1 uncultured Methylibium sp. | reverse complement strand
GACCGCCGCGACCAGCGCGCTGCCCATCACCGCGAACTGCAGCAGGTGCTCGGCGGTGCAGTCGACGTTGGCGCCGAGGTCGAGCACGGTGGTGTGGCCGTCGAGGCGGTTCGGCATCACCGTGGCGATGGCCGGGCGGTCGATGCCCTCGAGCGTCTTGAGCACATAGCGCGCCACCGCCATCAGCGCGCCGGTATTGCCGGCCGACACGCAGGCGTGTGCGGCCGCCACGCCGTCCGCCGGCTTGACCTGGTTGATCGCGATGCGCAGCGAGGAGTCGCGCTTCTTGCGCAGCGCGACCTCGACGGGGTCGTCCATCGCCACGACCTCGCTGGCCGCGACAACGGTGCAGCGCGCCCAGCCGGCCGCCGATGCCAGCGCCTCGGGCCGGCCGACCAGCAACAACTCGGCGTCGGGATGGCTCGCCAGGAAAGCACGACAGGCCGGCAGCGTGATGCCGACGCCATGGTCGCCGCCCATGCAGTCGACGGCGAGGCGCACAGGCGCGGTGACGGGGGCGGACAGATCGCTCATCGATCGCTCGGGCGGGACGGAGCGCGCACGCTAAGCGCGCCGCGCGCTGCTGGCAAGTGCGTCACACCGGGCACGGCCGCGCGAGGCTCCAACGACAACGCCCGGCGGCCTGCAACCAGGCGGCCGGGCGTGCGATCCCGCGGCGGCAGACCCCGGGGCTCAGCGCGCCGGGGCCGGGCCGGTTCAGGCATCCGCCTTGGTCTTCAGCACCTTGCGACCGCGGTAGAAGCCGGTCGGGCTGATGTGGTGACGCAGATGGGTTTCACCGGTGGTCGACTCGATCGCCAGACCCGGCTTCGCCAGGGCATTGTGCGAGCGGTGCATGCCACGCTTGGACGGCGACTTCTTGTTCTGTTGAACGGCCATGAGGGACTCCTGGGCAAAGACTGGGCGCCGATCGCGCCGGCGCCGCCCCGCAGCACCCGAGGACGATGACGTCAGCCGGGTTCTGCGGAAAAGCTTGTGAGTATATCAGCGCCGAAACCGCCCGCCTCAGTGGGTCGGACCGGATTTCTTCAGGGCCGCCAGCGCCGCGAAGGGATGGGGGCGCGCCGGCCCATCGTCCACGGCCGGCTGCGGCCGTGGTTGCGGCTCCGCCGGGCATGCCTCGTGACGCGGCACCAGCGGCAGGGACAGCAGCAGCTCGTCCTCGACCAGCTCGCGCAGGTCGAGCGCGCGGCTGAGCGCGAGCACATCCTCGTCGCTGTCGGCATCCAGCGCCGCCGCCTCGGCCTCGCCAGTGACAAAGCGCAGCGGCCGCGCCGCCTCCACCAGCACCTCGACCGGCAGCAGGCAGCGCTGGCAGTCGAAGCGCAAGTGCGTGCGTGCCTGCAAGTCGATGCGCCACTCGGGCGGCGCACCGGCGCGCCGCCGGCAACTGCCACGCACGGCCCACTCGACCCGGTCCTCGGGCCGCGGCGGCGCCTCCGCGCTGCCGCTCTCGGCCAGGCGCGGCAGCTCGGTCAGAGGCCAGGTTCCGGCCAGTTCGGCGTCCGCCTCGGCGAAGGCCTCGACATCGAGGCGCAAGGGATTGAAGACACGGGCTTTCATCGCCCGGCAAGTGTAGGCGCCGCGACAATGCGGCCATGACGCCTCCCGCCACCGCTCCCCTGATTCTTGGTTCGACCTCGCGCTACCGGCGCGAGTTGCTGCAGCGCCTCGGCCTGCCCTTCGAGGCGGTGGCGCCGCGGGTCGACGAGACGCCGCAGCCCGGCGAAACCCCGGCGGCGCTGGCCGAGCGGCTGGCGCAGGCCAAGGCCGACGAGGTCGCGGCACGCCACCCCGGTGCGGTGGTGATCGGCTCGGACCAGGTCGCCGAGCTCGACGGCGTGGCGATCGGCAAGCCCGGCACGCACGAGCGCGCGGTCGAGCAACTGCGCGCGATGCGAGGCCGCTCCGTGGTGTTCCACACCGCGATCGCGGTACGTCACGGCGACTTCAGCGCCTTGCGCCGCGTGCCGGTGACGGTGCGCTTCCGCGCACTGAGCGACGCCGAGATCGAGACCTATCTGCGTGCCGAGCAACCCTACGATTGCGCCGGCAGCGCCAAGTCCGAGGGGCTGGGCATCGTGCTGCTCGACGCGATCGAGTCGGACGACCCCACTGCGCTGGTCGGCCTGCCGCTGATCGCCACCGCCGCGCTGCTGCGCGGCGCCGGCCTCGACCCGCTGGCGCCGCGATGACGCCGGGCACGCTCTGGCTGGTGCCGAATGCCCTGGACCTCGGCACCCCGGACGCCGCGAGTGACTTGCGGGCCGTGCTGCCGCAAGGCGTGATCGAGACCGCCGCGCGGCTGAACCATTGGGTGTGCGAGAACGCCAAGACGACACGCGCCTTCCTGAAGCGGGTCGATGCGATCACCCCCCTCGCCCAGCCCCTGCAGGCGATCGCCATCCATGAGCTGCCGCGCGCGGCCAAGGGGCGCGCGGCGCCCCCGCCGGACCTGCGGCCGCTGCTCGCACCGACGCTCGCCGGCCATGACATCGGCCTGATCAGCGAGGCCGGTCTGCCGGCCGTGGCCGACCCCGGCGCGGCGCTGGTGGCTGCCGCCCACGCCTTGGGCGTGCCGGTGCGGCCGCTGGCCGGCGCCAGCGCACTGCTGCTGGCGCTGGCGGCCAGCGGCCTGGATGGCCAGAGCTTCGCCTTCGTCGGCTACGTGCCGCAGGAAGCCGGCGCGCAAACCCAGCGACTGAAAGAATTGGAGGCGCAATCGCGCCGGCTCGGGCAGACCCAGCTGATGATCGAGACGCCTTACCGCAACGCAGCGCTGCTGCGTGCCTTGCTCGCGGCGCTGGCGCCAACGACGCGGCTCTCGGTGAGCTGCGGACTGACGCTGAGCGACGGCTTCACGCGCAGCGATACCGTGGCTCGCTGGCGCGAGCACACGAGCGAGCTGCCGGCCGATCGGCCGGCAGTCTTCGCGCTGCTGGCGCGTTGACGCCGCGCCTCAGTTCTTGCCGCCCAGCAGCGAGGCCACGCGCTTCTTCGGCTTGATGTAGCGCGCCAGCCCACTCGGCGACGGCGTCGCGGCTGGCGCCGCGCGCTCCCAGCTCGGCTGGGCATCGGGCGTGGGCTCGTAGGGTTGGCTGAAGAAGGGATCGGCCGGCGCCGCCGCGGCACGGCGCGGCGCCGGCGCCGGTGCCGGTGTGACAGGACGAGCCGCGCGCGGCTCGTCGTCGTCGCGCTCGTCCCGCCGTTCCTCGCGCCGCAGCGGCGCCCGGCGCACACGCAGATCCTCGAGCTCGAAGGGTTCGATCTCGATCTTCTTCTTGATCAGCTTCTCGATGTCGGCGACGAGTCGCGTGTCGTCGCGCGCGACCAGCGTGACCGCCAGTCCCGAGGCGCCGGCACGGCCGGTGCGGCCGATGCGGTGCACGTAGTCCTCGGCGTTGAAGGGCACGTCGAAGTTGAAGACGGCCGGCTGGTCGGCGTGGTCCAGGCCGCGCGCGGCCACGTCGGTAGCCACCAGCAGATCGACCTCGCCAGCCTTGAAGGCGGCCAGCGCCTTCAGTCGCTCGTCCTGCGACTTGTCGCCGTGCAGCGCCTGGGTCTTCAGGCCATCACGCTCGAAGGCGCGCGCCAGCCGCGCGGCGCCGAGCTTGGAGTTGACGAACACGATGCTCTGCGTGATCGCGCGATCGCGCAGCAGCTGGCGCACCGCGGCGCGCTTGTCGTCGTCCTCGACGCGGAAGAAATGCTGCTCGACGGTCGAGGCGGTCGCATTCGGTCGCGCGGTCTCGACCAGGATCGGGTCCTGCAGATAGCTCTGCGCCAGCCGCTTGATCTCGGGCGAGAAGGTGGCCGAGAACAGCAGCGTCTGGCGGGTCTTGGGCAGGTAGCTGAGGATGCGCTGCAGGTCCGGCAGGAAGCCGATGTCGAGCATGCGGTCGGCCTCGTCGAGCACGACGTATTCGACCTGGCTTAGCGAGCAGTTCTTGGCCTCGATGTGGTCGAGCAGCCGGCCCGGCGTGGCGACCAGCACCTCGACGCCCTTCTTCAGCTCGGCGGTCTGCGGCTTCATGTCGATGCCACCGAACACCACCGCCGAGCGCAGCTGGCTGTGCTTGGCGTAGGTCTTGACGTTGGCGGCGACCTGGTCGGCCAGCTCGCGCGTCGGCGCGATCACCAGCGCGCGCACCGGATGGCGCGCCGGCGAGACGCTGGCGGTCTCGTGGCGCAACATCTTCTGCAGCAGCGGCAGCGTGAAGGCCGCCGTCTTGCCGGTGCCAGTCTGCGCCGCGCCCATGACATCACGCCCGGCCAGGACCACCGGAATGGCCTTGGCCTGGATCGGCGTCAGGGTCTTGTAGCCGGCGTCGGCGACGGCGCGCAGCAGCTTCGGGTCGAGCGCGAGCGTGTCAAAGCTCGCGGGGGGCGCCTCGGGCGGCGCGGCCTGGTGATCTTCTTGCATCTGCGCCGATTATCCGCTAGGCGGCCGACGCGCGCCTCAGCGGTGCGTGAGCAGCCAGCGCGGGGCCTTGAAACGCACGATGCGCACATACAGCACCGTGTAGCTCAGGCCGAACAGCAGGATGAAGCCGCCGAGCGCCTGCGAGTCGTCCCAGAACAGCACGCTCGGCACCACCGCCAGCGTGCACAGCAGCCACAGATAGGGCGCCGTCATCGAGTTGCGACGCGTCAGCGCCTGCGCGTCACGGCTGCCGACCGCCCAGCGCAGCAGGCGCCGGTAGACCAGGCTGTGCAGGTGCACGCCGTCCGGGACCGCCAACGCACGCCCCTTGACGACCTTGCGCCGGTACATCGAGAACAGCGTCTCGAACACCGGGTAGATCACCATCAGCAGCGGGAACAGCGGCGAGACCTCGGGGTTGCGCTGCAGCAGCAAGATGCCGAGCTCGGCGACGTAGAAACCGACGAAGTAGGCGCCGCCGTCGCCGAGGAAGATCAGCCCGGCCGGATAGTTCCAGACAAAGAAGCCGAGCACCGCCCCGACGCCGACCAGGGCCAGCGTCGCGAGCAGCCCGTCGCCGACCTGGGTGGCGACGTAGGCGATCGCGATCATCATGATCACCATGCACATGGCCGCCAGGCCATTGAAGCCGTCGATGATGTTGACCGCGTTGGCGATACCGGCCACCGCAAACACCGCGAGGACCGCGGCGCCCAGCGGGAAGGAGGCGATCCAGTCCAGCCCCCAAAGGTCGGTGCGGGTGATCGTGGCCTCGAGCAGCACGACCGCGAGCGCGGCCGACGCCGCGGTCGCGGCGAGCCGCCACCGCGGCGCGACGCGGCCACTCACATCCTCGGCCAGCCCGGCCGCAAAGGCCGGCAGCCCGCAGGCGAGCAGCAGCAGCAGCGCCGTCGCCGCCTCACCCATGCCCCGCCCCGCGGCGAACAACGCGGTCGCGAGCAGGCCGCCGACGATTCCGATGCCGCCGATGCGCGGTGCCGGGCGAACGTGCACGCGCTGAGGACGCGCGTCGACACCGACGGCGTTCAGCCGCAGGCGGCGCCGACCGCTCCGCACCGCGATCAAGGTCAGGCCGGCGGCGATCGCCAGCGCACACAGGAACAGCAGCATCCGGCGAGTGTAGGGGCCCCGTTCTGCCACCACGCCTCGCTATAGTCGCGGCACCCCCGTTCACCCTCCCTCCATGCCGGTTCTCGTTCCCGTGATCCTGGCCGGCGGTGCCGGCACCCGCCTGTGGCCGCTGAGCCGGGCGCTCTACCCGAAGCAGTTCCTGCCGCTGACTGGCGACCGCAGCCTGTTCCAGCAGGCCGTGCTGCGGCTCGCGACGCTGACCGGTGAGCCGGTCGGCGCGGTCGCGCCGCTGGTCGTCGGCAACGAGGAACACCGCTTCATGGTGCTCGAGCAACTGCGCGAGCTCGGCACCGCCACGCCGACCCTGCTGCTCGAGCCGATGGGGCGCAACACCGCGCCGGCGCTGACGCTTGCGGCACTGGCCGCACAGGTCGACGGCAACGATCCGGTCCTCCTCGTCGCGCCGGCCGATCAGTCGATCGCCGACGAGGCCGCCTTCACCGCCAGCCTGCGGGTCGCCGTCGAGGCCGCCGAGACCGGTGCGCTGATCACCCTGGGCGTCGTGCCGGACCGGCCGGAGGCCGGCTACGGCTACATCCGCGCCAGCGGCCGGGGCGCCACACGACGCGTCGAGGCCTTCGTCGAAAAGCCCGACCTCGCGACCGCCGAGCGCTACCTCGCCGACGGCGGCTACGCCTGGAACAGCGGCATCTTCGTGCTCAAGGCCTCGGCATGGCTGACGGCGCTCGAGCGCTTCCGGCCCGACATCGCCGCCGCGACACGCGCGGCCTGGGACGGCCGCAGCCGCGACGCCAGCTTCGTACGCCCGCAGCGCGAGGCCTTCGCGGCGATCCCGTCCGAGTCGATCGATTACGCGGTGCTGGAGAAGGCGCCTGCCGCGCCGGAGGCCGGTGTGCGCGTCGAGATGGTGCCGCTGGACGCCGGCTGGAGCGACCTCGGCGCCTGGGACGCGGTCTGGCAGGTGCGCGAGCGCGACGCCCAGGGCAACTGCGCCCATGGCGACGCGATGATCGAGAACAGCCGCAACACCCTGGTTCATGCGACCAGCCGGCTGGTCGGCGCCGTCGGGCTGGACAACGTGATCGTCGTCGAGACGCCCGACGCGGTGCTGGTCGCCGACCGCGCGCACAGCCAGGAGGTCAAGCACATCGTTGCCGCGCTGCAGCGCCAGGGCCGCCCCGAGGCCATGCTGCATCGCCGCGTGCACCGCCCCTGGGGCTGGTACGACAGCGTCGACGCCGGCGCGCGCTTCCAGGTCAAGCGCATCCTGGTCAAGCCCGGCGCCAGCCTGAGCCTGCAGATGCACCACCACCGCGCCGAGCACTGGATCGTCGTCCAGGGCACGGCCGAGGTCACCTGCGGCGAGCGCAAGCTGCTCGTCACCGAGAACCAGAGCACCTACATCCCGCTGGGCGAGAAGCACCGCCTGACCAACCCGGGCGCGATCCCGCTCGAGATCATCGAGGTGCAGTCGGGCAGCTACCTCGGCGAGGACGACATCGTCCGCTTCGAAGACACCTA
>CAYOXW010000148.1:0-7102 GCA_964408005.1 uncultured Methylibium sp. | reverse complement strand
TCAGGTATTCCACCGCGGGGATGGCCTGCTGGTTCGGCGCGGCGCCGGTGTAGAAGACGTTCTTGCTGAGCTCCTCGCCCTCGTACTGCACCGGGTAGAACAGCAGCGAGTTCTTCTCCTCGAAGACCGGCAGCACCGACTTGCGGCTCACGCTGGTCCAGCAACCGAAGACGACGGCGACCTTGTCCTGGTCGATCAGCTGCTTGGCCTTCTCGGCGAACAGCGGCCAGTTCGACGCCGGGTCCACCACCACCGGCTGGAGCTTCTTGCCCATCACGCCACCCTTGGCGTTGATCTCGTCGATGGTCATCAGCACCGTGTCCTTGAGCACGGTCTCGGAGATCGCCATCGTGCCCGACAGCGAGTGCAGCACGCCGACCTTGATGGTGTCGGCCGCGTGGGCGGCGAAGGGCACGGCCAGCGCGAAGGTCGCGGCGGCGGCGGCTTGCAGCGCGAAGCGGCGGGGGGCGAAGCGGGCGTGGGACATCGGTTTTCTCCTCCTGTGAAGCGGCAATGACGGGACGTGCCGCAGTGTCCGGAGGCCCCCGTGCACGGCCAATACGACAGATGGCGTAGAGCGCGCCGCACTGTCGCTGCGGCGCAGCAACTACGTCGATCGACGTATTGGGCTGCCGCGCCGCAGCGTCGACATTCGCCCCCGGTCATCCCGACCCATCACCAGGAGGACATCCATGCAAAAAGCGAAGACGATGCGCCGGGGCCGCCCGGCCCGGGCCCTGCTCGCGACGGCCGCGACGCTGCTCGCCCCCGCGCTCGCGCAGGCCGGCGCGACGATCAAGATCGACGACGAAGCCTCCGTGAGCATCGGCGGCGGCATCCGCGTGAGCTTCAGCTCGACCGAGGACGGCGCGCCCAGCGGCACCGACCGCGGCAACGACTTCGAGGTGGAGAACGCGCGGCTGTACATCAGCGGACGCATCAACAAGATCTTCGGCGCGACCTTCAACACCGAGATCCGGCGCGATGCCAGCGGCAACGAGGACGGCATCCGCGTGCTCGACGCCTACCTGCAGTACGAACCCTCGCCGCTGTTTAACGTCTGGGCCGGCCGCATGCTGCCGCCCTCGGACCGCGCCAACCTCGACGGGCCCTTCTACCTGTCGGCCTGGGACTACCCACTGGTGTCGCAGTACCCCAATTTCGCGATCGGCCGCGACAACGGCGTCACCGTCTGGGGCAAGCCGCTGGAGGGCAAGCTGACCTATGCGATCGGCGCCTTCGAGGGCCACAACCGCTGCACCGGCTGCTCGAACGACGACGCCAACCTGCTGTATGCCGCCCGCGTCGCCTACGCCTTCCTCGACGCCGAACCCGCGCCGGCCTACTACACCGCCAGCACCTACTTCGGCGCGAAGGACATCCTCACCCTCGGCCTGGCCGCGATGTACCAGGCCGACGGCGTCGGCTCGTCCAACGTCGACAAGGACGACTACACCGGCTACAGCCTGGACCTGCTGTTCGAGAAGAATCTGGGCCCCGGGGTGCTGACGCTCGAGGGCGCGGCCTACGAGTACGACTTCGATGTCGTGGACGCCGCGCCGGCGCCCGGCAACATCGGCGGCCTGACGGCCGGCAACGGCTACCTCGCCGGCGCGGCCTGGCTGTTCCCGCAGGTGGTGGGCTACGGCAAGTTCCAGCCCTTCGTGCGCTACCAGCGCTTCGAGCCGGACGGTGGCGGCAACACGCGCAGCGTCGACGTCGGGGTCAGCTACCTGATCTCCGGCTACAACGCCAAGCTGGTGGCGGCCTACACCAGCACCAAGGCCGGCGGCACCGACCGCGACAAGCTGCTGCTGGGCGCGCAGTTCCAGTACTGAGCGGCTCCGCTCAGCGAGCCGCGGCCCGCGGCTCGCGCTGCCGCGCCAGCACCATGTTGGCCGCGGCGGTGCGGGTCTCGACGCCGAGCTTCTCGAACACATGCTCGAGGTGCTTGGTCACGGTGCGCGGGCTGGTGCCGAGGATCTCGCCGATGTCGCGGTTGGTCTTGCCCTGGGTGACCCAGTGCAGCACCTCGGCCTCGCGCGCGGTCAGCCGGAAGGCCAGCGCGAGCGACTCGATCGCGCCGCGCTCGTCGCTCTCGGTCAGCACGACCAGCCACTCGTCGTCGCCGGTCGACTCGTGCAGCGAGAAGCTGACGCGCCGCCCCTCGCGCGCCAGCAGCAGCGGCGCGCTGCCGGTCGCCGGCAGCCGCCCGGTCGCGCCGAGCACGGCCTGGGCCTGCAGCCAGTCGGCCAGCGGCGCGGCCAGGCGGCCGTCGTCGGCGGTCGCGCGCAGCGCCTGCAGCAGCTCGCGCGCCAGCGGCGTCTGCCACACGACGCGGCCATCGGCGGCGCGCACCGTGATCACCGCGTGGCCGAAGGCGTCGAGCGCGTTGCGCGCCTGGCGCGCCTGGCGCGCAACGCGCACATGGGTGGCGATGCGCGCGATGACCTCGCGCGGCCGGATCGGCTTGGTGACGTAGTCGACGCCGCCGGCCTCGAAGGCCGCGACGACATGCTCGGTCGAGGCCAGCCCGGTCATGAAGACGATCGGGATGTGCGCGGTGCCCGCGCCGGCCTTCAGGCGGCGCGCGACCTCGAAGCCGTCGATGCCCGGCATCACCGCGTCGAGCAGCACGACGTCGGGCTGGGCCAGCGCGCAGCGCTCGAGCGCGCTCGCGCCGCCGGTGGCGACGAGCACGGTGTAGCCCGACTCGTCGAGCGCGTCGTGCAGCAGCGCGAGGTTGTCCGGCTGGTCGTCGACGATCAGCACGACGCCGGGCGAGGCGCGCTCAGGCAAGGCGGGTGCGGTCGTCATGATCGGGCGTGGCGCTCCGCAGGGCCGCGTCGAGTTGCGCCGCCAGCGCGTCGAGGCGGAAGTCGCGCGCCAGCGCACGGGCACGCGCGACGAAGACGGCGCAGCGCGGTTCGGCGGCCTCGAGGCGCTCGAGTTCGGTGACGATGCCGCGCACGTGGCCGAGCCGCACCAGGGCGGCCAGCGCACGCAGCACCGCGGCCTCGGGCAGGCGTTCGGTCCCGGCCGGCTCGCCGGCCGCGGCGGGCTCGGCCATGAGCCACGTCAGCCGCAGCCGCGCCCCCAGCCAGTCGAGCAGCTCGGGCAGGCGCACCGGCTTGACGATGAAGTCCGCGGCGACGATGCCGACGTCGTTGTCCAGCACCTTGTCGAAGGCATTGGCCGAGACGATCGCGACCGGCGCGCCGGGGGCCAGGCCCTCGGCACGCCGCCGGCGCAGCGTCTCCCAGCCGTCGATGCCGGGCATCGCGAGGTCCATCAGGATCGCGTCGGGCGTGATGCCGTCGCGCAACAGCGCGAGCGCCTCCTCGCCCGACGCGGCGAGCCGCAGCTCGAAGCCCAGCGGCTGCAGCAGGTGGGCGAGCAGGCCGCGGTCGGCCTCCTCGTTGTCGACCACCAGCACGCAGCGGCGCGCGCCGAGGTAGCCACGGCGCGCGCCACGCGGCAACGCGGGGGGGACGACGGCGCCGCGCAGCTCGGGCAGGAACAGGCGGATGCCGAAGGTCGTGCCCTGCCCCGGCGTGCTGGCGACCGTCATCTCGCCGCCCATCAGGTCGGTCAGCATGCGCGCGATCGTCAGCCCCAGGCCCGAGCCGCCGCTGCTGCTGGCGCCGGCCGCCGAGCCGCGCTGGAAGGGTTCGAAGACGCGCGCCAGCTCGTCCTCGCCCATGCCGGGGCCGGAGTCCTCGATCTCGAAGCGCGCGGTCTCGCGAGCATAGGACACGCGGAACACGACGCGGCCCTGCGCGGTGAACTTGACCGCGTTGCCGAGCACGTTGATCAGGATCTGGCGCAGCCGCGGCTCGTCGGCGCGCACGACCTCGGGCAGCGTCGCGGCGAAGCCGGTCTCGAAGGCCAGGCCCTTGGCGAGCGCCTGCAGCTGCATCAGCCCGGCGATCTCCTGCAGGCAGTCGGCGAAGCGCATCGGCCGCGGCTCGAGCGCGAGCCGCCCGGCCTCGATGCGCGCCAGGTCCAGCGTGCCCTCGATCAGGCCGAGCAGGTGCTCGCCGCCGCGGCGGATCACGCGCACCGCCTGGGCGCGCCGCGGCGGCATCGCCTCGTCGTCCTCGAGCAGCTGGGCGTAGCCGAGGATGCTGTTGAGCGGCGTGCGCAGCTCGTGGCTGATCGCGGTGATGTAGCGGCTCTTGGCCTGGTTGGCGCGCTCGGCGGCGATGCGCGCCTGCTGCAGCTGCGCGTCGGTGCGGCGGTGCGACTCGATCTCGCGCATCAGCAGCTGGGTCTGCCGGTTCGACTCCTCCTGCGCGACCTGGCGGCTCTTGTGCGCCAGCACCAGCCACCAGCACACCACGCCGGCGACCAGCAGCATCACCGCGAAGGCGATCGCGAAGCCGTGGCGCTCGAGCAGCGCCGTCATCGCCGCCAGCACCGGCAGCACGATCAGCATCAGCATCAGGTAGTGGCCGAGGCCGGTGTCGAGCTGCGGCCAGACCGCGCGCGGCAGCAGCCGGCGCAGCGCGGCGCCCCATTGCGATGCGAGCCGGGTCTCGGGCGGCTTGCACAGGTCGCCGCAGCGCGCGTCGAGCGTGCAGCACAGCGAGCAGATCGGCCCGCCATAGGCCGGGCAGCGCGCCATGTCCTCGCCCTCGTACTCGCGCTCGCAGATGCAGCAGCGCTGCAGGCGGGCATACGCGCCCTCGGGCTCGTCGCGGCGCGCGAGGTAGTAGCGGCCCTTCGTCGCCCACGCGAGCGCCGGCGCCGCGACGAGGGCCGTGACCAGCGCGATCGCCGCCGAGAAGGCCTGCGCCGCCGCCCCGAAGGCGCCGAGGTGGGCCGCGATCGACAGCCCCGAGGCGATGCCCATCGCGCCGACGCCGACCGGGTTGACGTCGTACAGGTAGGCGCGCCGGTACTCGACGCCGGCCGGCGACCAGCCCAGCGGCTTGTTGACGACCAGGTCGGCCACCACCGCCATCATCCAGGCGATCGCGATGTTCGAGTACAGGCCCAGCACCTCGCCCATCGCCGAGAACACGTTGAGCTCCATCAGCAGCAGCGCGATCAGCGTGTTGAACACGACCCAGACGACCCGCCCCGGGTGGCTGTGCGTCAGCCGCGAGAAGAAGTTGGACCAGGCCAGCGAGCCGGCGTAGGCATTGGTGACGTTGATCTTGAGCTGCGAGATCACGACGAACAGCGCGGTCGCCGCGACCGCGCTGCCGTAGTGCGAGAACACCATCTCGTAGGCGGCGAGGTACATCTGGTTCGGGTCGACCGCGCGGTCCACCGGCACGCTGAGCGTGATCGCCAGGTAGGCCAGCAGCGCGCCGCCGAGCATCTTCAGCACCCCGGGCAGCACCCAGCCAGGGCCGCCGATCAGCACGCCGGCCCACCAGCGGCCGCGGTTCGCGGCGCTGCGCTCGGGCATGAAGCGCAGGTAGTCGGCCTGCTCGCCCATCTGCGTGATCAGCGCGATGCCCACCGTGGTGGCCGCGCCGAAGGCCAGCCACTCGAAGCCGCCATGCGTGCCCGCCGCGCCGGGGTAGGCCACCAGGCCCGCGACCAGCCCCGGGTTGGCGTGCAGCACCGCGACGAAGGGCGCGACCAGCAGCACGATCCACAGCGGCAGCGTCCAGGCCTGCAGCCGGCCGATCGCGGTGACGCCGTGGGTCACCAGCGGGATCACGACCAGCGCGCAGACCAGGTAGCCCCAGGCCGGCGGGATGCCGAAGGCCAGCTCCAGCGCGTAGGCCATCACCGCCGCCTCGAGCGCGAAGAAGATGAAGGTGAAGCTCGCGTAGATCAGCGAGGTGATGGTCGAGCCGATGTAGCCGAAGCCGGCGCCGCGCGTCAGCAGGTCCATGTCGACGCCGTGGCGCGCCGCGTAGACGCTGATCGGCAGGCCGGCGAGGAAGATCACCAGCCCGGTGACCAGGATCGCGAGCGCGGCGTTGGTGAAGCCGTAGCGCACCAGCAGCGTCGCGCCGATCGCCTCGAGGATCAGGAAGGAGGCCGCGCCGCCGAGCGCGGTGTTGGCCACGCGCAGCGGCGACCACTTGCGGAAGGAGCGCGCGGTGAAGCGCAGCGCGTAGTCCTCCATCGTCTCGCGCGCGACCCAGGCGTTGTAGTCGCGTCGGATCTTGACGACGTGCTGGATCGGCTCGGCCATGGGGTCTGGCATGGGCGCAAGAAGTGCACCAGCCGGCGCGCAGGGGCTGGCATCGCTCGTGCTGAAGGCGAACCATGGACCTGACTCCGCGCGAAAAGGACAAGCTGCTGCTCTTCACGGCCGCGCTGGTCGCCGAACGCCGCAAGGCGCGGGGCCTGAAGCTCAACCATCCGGAGGCCGTCGCGCTGATCTCGGCGGCGATCCTGGAGGGGGCGCGTGATGGCCAGAGCGTCGCCGCGCTGATGAGCGCGGGCCGGCAGGTGCTGGCCCGTGCCGACGTGATGGAGGGCGTGCCCGAGATGATTCCGGAAATCCAGGTCGAGGCGACCTTCCCCGACGGCACCAAGCTGGTGACCGTGCACCAACCGATCGCATGAGGCATGCACCATGAAACAGACGCGCGCACCGTGGTTCACCCTGGCGGGCCTGATGACGGCCGCGGCCGCCCAGGCCCATGAGGGCCATGGTCTCGAGGGGGCGCACTGGCATGCGACCGACGCCTGGGGCTGGGTCGCGCTGGCCGCGGCCGCGGCGGCGCTGCTGTGGTTCCTGCGCCGCCGCTGAGCGCCGGCCCGCCACCATGCTGATCCCCGGCGAACTGCTCCCGGCCGACGGGCCCGACCACGCGCTGATGCCCGGCCGGCGCCGGCTGACGCTGGTGGTCGAGAACCGCGGCGACCGGCCGATCCAGGTCGGCTCGCACTACCACTTCGCCGAGACCAACCCGGCGCTGGCCTTCGACCGCGCCGCCGCGCGCGGCATGCGCCTGGCGATCGCCTCGGGCACCGCGGTGCGCTTCGAGCCCGGCCAGCAGCGCACCGTCGAGCTGGTCGACTACGCCGGCGCGCGCGCGGTCTGGGGCTTCCGCGGCACGATCCAGGGGGCGCTCTGATGGCGGCGACGATCGGCCGGCGCGCCTATGCCGAGATGTACGGCCCGACG
>CAYOXW010000147.1:0-7177 GCA_964408005.1 uncultured Methylibium sp. | reverse complement strand
GGCGATCCACACGGTCTTCCTGTACCACGCGATCCAGGCCGGCCTGGACATGGGCATCGTCAACGCCGGCATGGTCGGCGTCTACGACGACCTCGACCCGGAGCTGAAGGAGCGCGTCGAGGACGTGGTGCTCAACCGCCGCAAGGACGCCGGCGAGCGCCTGATCGAGATCGCCGACCGTGCCAAGAGCGCCGGCAAGGACGACAGCGCGCGGCTGGCCTGGCGCGCGCACCCGGTCAACGAGCGGCTGAGCCACGCGCTGGTGCACGGCATCACCGACTTCATCACCGCCGACACCGAGGAGGCCTGGCAGGCCATCCAGGCCGGCGGCGGCCGCCCGCTGCACGTGATCGAAGGGCCGCTGATGGCCGGCATGAACATCGTCGGCGACCTGTTCGGCCAGGGCAAGATGTTCCTGCCGCAGGTGGTCAAGAGCGCCAGAGTGATGAAGCTGGCGGTGGCGCACCTGCTGCCCTACATCGAGGCCGAGAAGCTGGCGATGGTCGAGGCGGGTGGCGAGGCCAAAGCCAAGGGGAAAATCATCATCGCCACCGTCAAGGGCGACGTGCACGACATCGGCAAGAACATCGTCACCGTCGTGCTCCAGTGCAACAACTTCGAGGTCGTCAACATGGGCGTGATGGTCCCGTGCCAGGACATCCTCGCCAAGGCCAAGGTGGAGGGCGCCGACATCATCGGCCTGTCCGGCTTGATCACGCCCAGCCTCGAGGAGATGCAGCATGTCGCCGCCGAGATGCAGCGAGACGACTACTTCCGCATCAAGAAGATCCCGTTGCTGATCGGCGGCGCGACCTGCAGCCGCGTGCACACCGCCGTGAAGATCGCGCCCAAGTACGAGGGCCCGGTGGTCTACGTGCCCGATGCCTCGCGCAGCGTCGGCGTGTGCTCGGACCTGCTGTCCGACGAGCGCGCCAGCAACTACCTCGACGAGATCCGCGCCGACTACGAGCGCGTGCGCGAGCAGCACGCGAACAAGAAGGCCACGCCGATGGTCACGCTGGCGCAGGCGCGCGCCAACAAGACGCCGCTGGACTGGGCCGGCTACGCGCCGCCGAAGCCGCGCTTCCTGGGCCGGCGCGTGTTCAAGAACCAGGACCTCGCCGAGCTGGCGGCCTGCATCGACTGGGGGCCCTTCTTCCAGACCTGGGACCTGGCGGGGCGCTTCCCAGAGATCCTGCGCGACGAGGTCGTCGGCCACGAGGCGCAGCGTGTCTTCAGCGACGGCAAGCGCATGCTGCAGCGCCTGATCGAGGGCCGCTGGCTGCAAGCCCACGGCGTGATGGGCCTCTACCCGGCCAACACCGTGGATGACGACGACATCGAAATCTACGCCGACGAGAACCGCAGCGAGGTGCTGATGACTTGGCGCGGCCTGCGCATGCAGAGCGAGCGGCCGGTGATCGACGGCGTGCGCCGGCCCAACCGCTGCCTGGCCGACTTCGTCGCGCCCAAGGGCACGCGACCCGACTACATCGGCCTGTTCGCCGTCACCGCCGGCCACGGCGTCGACAGGAAGGAGGCCCAGTTCATGGCCGACCACGACGACTACTCGGCCATCATGCTCAAGGCCCTGGCCGACCGGCTGGCCGAGGCCTTCGCCGAGCGGCTGCACCAGCGCGTGCGCACCGAGTTCTGGGGCTATGCGGCCGACGAGGCGCTGTCCAACGAGCAGCTGATCGCCGAGGCCTACCGCGGCATCCGCCCGGCCCCCGGCTACCCGGCCTGCCCGGACCACACCGTCAAGCGCGAGCTGTTCCGCGTGCTGCAGGCCGAGGACGCCGGCATGGCGCTGACCGAGAGCCTGGCGATGACCCCGGCCGCCAGCGTCAGCGGCTTCTACCTGGCGCACCCCGAGTCGACCTATTTCAACGTCGGCAAGATCGGCGAGGACCAGCTGGCCGACTGGGCGCAGCGCAATGCGCTCGACCGCGCCGCGGCCGAGCGGGCCTTGGCGCCGCTTTTGTGAGTGCGTGCTCGCATTCGAGCAATCGACGTTTCGACGCGTAACGACAGAGCGTGTCGTTGACGATTGCTTGCACTCCGGGGCCTGAGCGGCCGGTGACGGGCGGCGCCGCCGCGTCCAATCCGGCAGGGCCGGGCCGCGAGGCGCGGCCCGATCACGCACAAGAAAGGAGTCGACGATGAACGACCTGAAACTCGACCCGCCGGCGCCCGGCGCGGTGCCGCATGCGCCGCTGCCGCGCGCCCTGTGGATCGGCGCCGGCGCGGTGGCGCTGACGATTGCCGGCATCGCCAGCGCCCTGGCCTGGCGTGGCAACCCCTCCGAGGCCCCGGTCGAGCCGGCGCCGGTCGCGACGGCCGAACCGGCGCCCGCCGCCACGCACCGCCCGGCGAAGCCGGCGCCGGAGCGCGCTGCCGCGGCGCCGAGCTGCGTGGGCTGTGGCGTCGTCGTCGCGGTCCAGGCGGTGCAGCAGCCGGGTCAGGGCACGGGCGTCGGCGCGGTCGCCGGCGGGGTGGTCGGCGCGGCGGTCGGCAACCAGTTCGGCAGCGGCGGCGGGCGGACCGCGATGACGGTGCTCGGCGCGATCGGCGGCGGCATGGCCGGCAACGAGATCGAGAAGCGCAGCCGTGCCAGCACCGTCTACGACGTCAAGGTCCGCCTCGACGACGGCACGCTGCGCACGCTGCGGCTGTCGCAGGCGCCGGCGGTCGGCGCGCGGGTGCAGGTCGAGGGCTCGACGCTGCGGTCCGTGTAGGCCCCCGGCGGATCAGCCAGCCACCAGCACCCGGCGGTACTGGACCGCCTCGGCGACATGCGCCGGGGCGATCTGCGCGGCACCGGCCAGGTCGGCGATCGTGCGCGCGACGCGCAGCGCGCGGTGCTGGCCGCGCGCCGACCAGCCCAGTCGCAGGGCGGCGGTGTGCAGGACGCGCAGCGCGGCCTCATCGGGCGCCGCATGGCGGTCGAGCGAGGCCCCCTCGAGCCGGGCGTTGCTGCAGCCCTGGCGCTCGAGCTGGCGTTCGAGCGCACGCGCCGCGCGCTCGGCCACCGCGGCGCTCGGCTCGCCGTCGGGGAGCCCCGACAGCCGCTCGGGCGGGACGGCCGGCACCTCCACCTGCAGGTCGAGGCGGTCGAGCAGCGGGCCGCTGAGCCGGCCCTGGTAGCGCGCCACCGCGTCGGGCGTGCAGCGGCAGGCCTTCAGCGGCGAGCCGGCGTGACCGCAGGGGCAGGGGTTCATCGCCGCGACGAGCTGGAAGCGCGCCGGGAACTCGGCCTGGTGCGCCGCCCGCGAGATCGTGACGCGGCCGCTCTCGAGCGGCTCGCGCAGCGCCTCCAGCGCGCTGCGGGCGAACTCGGGGAACTCGTCGAGGAAGAGCACGCCGTGGTGGGCCAGCGAGATCTCGCCCGGGCGCGGCGGTGAGCCGCCACCGACCAGCGCGACCGACGAGGCGCTGTGGTGCGGCGCGCGCAGCACCCGCTCGCGCCAGCGCGCCGCGTCGAAGCGACCGACCAGGCTGAGCACCGCGGCCGATTCGAGCGCCTGCGCGTCGTCCAGCGGCGGCAGCAGGCCGGCGAAGCGCTGCGCGAGCATGGACTTGCCGCTGCCCGGCGGGCCCACCAGCAGCAGGCTGTGGCCGCCGGCCGCGGCCAGCTCGAGCGCCCGCTTGGCCACCGCCTGGCCCCGGACGTCGCGCAGGTCCGGCACACCGCCGGGCGCCGCGCTTGCGAGCGGCCCGGCCTCGGGCAGGTCGGCGGCGTCACCGGGCATCAGCGCGCGCACCACGTCGAGCAGGTGGCGCGCCGCGCGGGGCCGCAGTCCGTCGATCAGCGCGGCCTCGCGGGCGCTGGCCTCGGGCAGCACCAACGTGCGGGCGGTGCCGGCGCGGCGCGCGCCCAGCGCCATCGCGAGCGCGCCGCGCACCGGACGCAGGTCACCGGCCAGCGAGAGCTCACCGGCGAATTCGTAGTCCGCCAGCCGCGCGGCATCGATCTGGCCGGCCGCGGCCAGGATGCCGAGCGCGATCGGCAGGTCGAAGCGGCCGGACTCCTTCGGCAGCTCGGCCGGCGCCAGGTTGACGGTGATGCGCTTGTTGTGGGGGAAGTCCAGCCCGCTGGTGGCCAGTGCCGCGCGCACCCGCTCGCGCGCCTCCTTGACCTCGGTGTCGGCCAGCCCGACCAGCGTGAAGCTCGGCAGGCCGTTGGCCAGGTGCACCTCGACGCTCACTTCCGGGGCGTCGAGCCCGTCGAGGGCACGGCTGTGGACGAGGGCGAGGGCCATGGCCGGCCGATCATGGCATCGGGGCTCGGGCATCGCGATCCCTCTGACGACGGCACTCCGCACCGTCGAGGTGCCGTTCGTTGCAAACATCCCTGTTTTGGGGTTCTGCGCTCACATCTCGCCCTGTTTGCGCACGGAGCTCCCCGAGTTGGCGCAGTGGCACGGTTTCTGCAAACCCGACTTCGCTTCCCACCTCAACCCCTCACGGAGAACCGGAGTACCCATGAACAAGACGAAGCTGGCCCTCGCGGCCGCGGCCCTGTGCTCGCTGGCCCCCTTCGCCCAGGCCGCCGAACCGGCGCCCGAATGGACCATCACCGGCAACGCCGGCCTGTTCAGCGACTACCGCTTCCGCGGCATCTCCCAGACCGACAAGAAGCCGGCCTTCCAGGGCGGCTTCGACATCGCCCACGCCTCGGGCTTCTACCTGGGCAACTGGAACTCCAACATCGACAGCGACCTCTACGGCGGCGCCAACATCGAGATGGATTTCTACGGCGGCTTCAAGACCTCCGTCAGCGATGTCGGCCTCGATCTGGGCGTCCTCTATTACTACTACCCGAACAGCGACAAGCACTTCCCCGAGAAGGTCAAGAACACCGAGATCTACCTCGGTGCCAGCTACGGGCCGGTCAGCGCCAAGATCTACTACCCGCTGAGTGACTTCTTCAGCGCCGAAGACAACGTCGGTGGCGGCAACGCGGCCGGCTCGTACTACGTCGACCTGTCGGGCGGCTACGACCTCGGCCAGGGCTTCGGTCTCGTCGGCCACGTCGGCTACCAGAAGCTCAAGGGCGCCGCCAAGCTGGCCGAGATCGGCAGCGCTGACCTCGAGTCGAGCTACGTCGACTGGAAGCTGGGCGTGACCTACACCTTCGGCAACGGCTTCGTCGCCGGCCTGTCCTACATCGACACCAGCAAGGAGTTCGCCGGCTCCGTGCCGGGCCGCAAGATCAGCAACGCCACCGGCGTGCTGTCGCTGTCGAAGACCTTCTGAGTTTCATCACCCCACCGAAGGAGATCGCCATGAAGATGGTGACTGCCATCGTCAAGCCCTTCAAGCTCGACGAAGTGCGAGAAGCCCTCAGCGCCATTGGCGTGCAGGGCATCACGGTGACCGAAGTCAAGGGCTTCGGTCGCCAGAAGGGCCACACCGAGCTGTACCGCGGTGCGGAGTACGTCGTCGACTTCCTGCCCAAGGTCAAGATCGAAGCGGCCGTGGACGACGCCATCGTCGACCGCGTGATCGAGGCGATCGAGGGCTCGGCGCGCACCGGCAAGATCGGTGACGGCAAGGTTTTCGTCACCAATCTCGAGCAGGTGATCCGCATCCGCACCGGCGAGACCGGCAAGGACGCGCTCTGACGCCGTCACCATTTCAAGGAACGAGACAAACATGAGAAAGCTTCTCGCTTCACTCGCCACGTCCTTGGCGATCGGCCTGGCGGTGTTCGGCGTCGCCGACGTCGCGCTGGCCCAGGACGCGGCGTCGGCTCCGGCCGCCGTCGCGTCGGCCGTCGTCGAGGCCGCTTCGGCCGCGATGGAGGCCGCGCCCGCCGCCGAGGCGGCGTCGGCTGCTGCCGAAGCCGCGCCCGCCGAGGCGCCGGCCGCGGCCCCCCCGGTGCCCAACAAGGGCGACACCGCCTGGGTGATGGTCGCCACCCTGCTCGTCATCCTGATGACCATCCCCGGCCTGGCGCTGTTCTACGGCGGCCTGGTGCGCAGCAAGAACATGCTGTCGGTGCTGATGCAGGTGATGGTGACCTTCTCGCTGATCGTCGTGCTGTGGTGCATCTACGGCTACAGCCTGGCCTTCACCGAGGGCAACGCCTTCGTCGGCGGCTTCGACCGGCTGTTCCTGAACGGCATCTGGGACAACGCGGCCGGCACCTTCGCCAACGCGGCCACCTTCAGCAAGGGCGTCTACATCCCCGAGATCGTGTTCGCGGCCTTCCAGGCCACGTTCGCGGGCATCACTTGCTGCCTGATCGTCGGCGCCTTCGCCGAGCGCATCAAGTTCAGCGCGGTGCTGATGTTCATGGTGCTGTGGTTCACCTTCAGCTACGCGCCGATGGCCCACATGGTCTGGTTCTGGATGGGCCCGGATGCCTACGCGTCGGCCGAAGTGGCCGGTGAGATGACCGCCAAGGCCGGCCAGATCTGGCAGTGGGGCGCGCTCGACTTCGCCGGCGGCACGGTGGTGCACATCAACGCCGCGGTCGCCGGCCTGGTGGGTGCCTACATGATCGGCAAGCGCATCGGCTACGGCAAGGAGGCGATGACGCCGCACTCGCTGACGCTGACGATGGTCGGTGCCTCGATGCTGTGGGTGGGCTGGTTCGGCTTCAACGCCGGCTCGGCGCTGGAGGCGAACGGCTTCGCGGCCCTGGCCTTCATCAACACCCTGTTCGCCACGGCGGCGGCGGTGCTGGCCTGGTGCATCGGTGAGGCGCTGCTCAAGGGCAAGGCCTCGATGCTGGGCGCCGCGTCCGGCGCGGTGGCGGGCCTGGTGGCGATCACGCCGGCGGCCGGCAACGTCGGCATCGTCGGTGGCCTGGTGATCGGCTTCGTCGCCGGCTTCGCCTGCCTGTGGGGTGTCAATGGCCTGAAGCGGCTGCTCGGCGCGGACGACTCGCTCGACGTGTTCGGCGTGCACGGCGTCGGCGGCATCGTCGGTGCCCTGCTGACCGGCGTGTTCAACAGCCCGGCCCTGGGTGGCCCGAGCCTGGTCGGTGACTGGGTCACGGCCGGCATGGTGGCTCCGCCCGACTACTCCATCGCCGCACAGGTGTGGACGCAGGCCAAGGCTGTGCTGCTGACCATCGTCTGGTCGGGTGTGGTCTCCTTCGTCGCCTACAAGATCGTTGACCTCACAGTGGGCCTGCGTGTCACGGAAGAAGACGAACGCGAAGGCC
>CAYOXW010000146.1:0-7193 GCA_964408005.1 uncultured Methylibium sp. | reverse complement strand
GTGGCGCGCCACAGCATCGCGATCAGCGCCACCGCGATCAGCAGCTGCTGGCCGGTGTTGAGCAGCGACAGCGTCTGCTGCGACTTGAGCTTGGCGCGCCGCAGCTTGTCCAGGCTTTCGTCGTAGCGCCGGGCCTCGAAGGCCTCGTTGTTGAAGTACTTGACCGTCTCGTAGTTCAGCAGCGAGTCGATCGCCCGCGAGTGCGAGTGCGAGTCGAGCTCGTTCATCGTGCGGCGGAACTGGGAGCGCCACTCGGTCACCACCACCGTGAAGCCGATGTAGGCCACCAGCGCCGCCAGCGTGATCCAGGCGAAGCCGGCGTCGAACTTGATCGCCAGCAGGGCGAGCACGAGGCCGACCTCGACCAGCGTCGGCACGATGCTGTAGAGCGAGTAGGAGATCAGCGACTGCACGCCGCGCGTGCCGCGCTCGATGTCGCGCGTCATGCCCCCGGTCTGGCGCTCGAGGTGGAACCGCAGGCTCAAGGCGTGCAGGTGGCGGAACACCTGCAGCGAGATCGCGCGCGTCGCGCCCTCGGTCGCCTTCGCGAACACCAGGTCGCGCAACTCGGTGAACAGCGAGGTCGACAGCCGCAGCGCCCCGTAGGCCAGCAACAGCCCGACCGGCACGACCAGCGCCGCGCGCGGGTCGCCGAGCGGGATCGACATCGCGTCGACCAGCTCCTTGAGCAGCAGCGGCACGCCGACGTTGGCGGCCTTGGCCGCGATCAGGCAGCTCAGCGCCGCCAGCACGCGGAACTTGTAGGCCCACAGGTAAGGCAGCAGCCGGCCCAGCACCGCCCAGTCGGAGCGCGCGCCGGCGGCCGGTGCGCCCGGCAGGGCCGCGCTGGGACTCAGGGCTTCACGACGCACGATGACTCACAATCCTCAACCTCCAGCGCTGCACGAACCGACCGATGACCGACGCCGCCCCGACCGTCTCCATGCTCGACCCGCCGCCCGGCATGGAGCTGGTGATGCGCGTGATCCCGATGCCCGCCGACTCCAACCCGAACGGCGACATCTTCGGCGGCTGGATCATGGCGCAGGTCGACCTGGCGGGTGCGGTGCTGCCCTGGCGCGTCGCGAAGGGCCGCATCGCGACGGTGGCGGTGAACCAGTTCATTTTCAAGCAAGCGGTGTCGGTCGGCGACCTGCTCAGCTTCTTCGCGCGCGTCGAGCGCATCGGCCGCACCTCGATCACCGTGCATGTCGAGGTCTGGGCCGAGCGCAACCCGGCCGATCCGGTGGTGGTCCGCGTGACCGAGGCGAGCCTGACCTATGTCGCGATCGACGAGCAGGGCCGCTCGCGCGAGGTGCCGCGCGACTGAGCCTCAGGCGCGGCGCCAGCGCCGCGCGAGCCGCCAGCCGAGCAGCACGGCCAGGATCGCGGCATAGACCGCGACCTCGGCGAAGTTGTGCTTGGCCGCGCGCATCCAGAAGAAGTGCAGGATCGCCAGCCCCGCGACCGCATAGACCGCGCGGTGCAGCGCCTGCCAGCGTGGCGCGCCGAGCGCCTGGATCGCGCGCTTGAACGAGGTCGCGGCCAGCGGCGCCATCAGCAGCAGCGCGGCGAAACCGACCAGCGCGAACGGGCGCTTCGGGATGTCCTGGGCGATCGCGGCCGCCTCGAAGCCCATGTCGAGCCAGGCGTAGCAGAGGAAGTGCAGCAGCGCGTAGAAGAAGGTGAACAGGCCCAGCAGGCGGCGAAAGCGCGCCAGCGCCGGCAGGGCGAAGGCCTCGCGCAGTGGCGTGACGGCCAGCGTCAGGCACAGGAAACGCAGCGTCCAGTCGCCGCTCGAGCGGATCAGCGCCTCGGCCGGGTTCGGCCCCAGCGCGTCGGCGAGCGCGCCGTACAGCAGCCCCGCCAGCGGCGCGAGCGCGGCCGCGAACACCAGCGGCTTGGCCGCCGGGTGCAGCAGCCAGGCCCCGGCACGGCGGCGCGGCGCGGCGGACAGGACGGCGCTCATCAGTAGTGCTTGACCAGGTCCATGCCGGCGTAGAGCTGGCCGACCTGGGCCTCGTAGCCGTTGAACATCAGCGTCGGGCGCTTCTTCGTGAACAACCCGTCCTCGCCGATGCGCCGCTCGCTGGCCTGGCTCCAGCGCGGATGGTCGACCTTCGGGTTCACGTTCGAATAGAAGCCGTACTCGCTCGCGGCGGCCTTGACCCAGGCGGTGCGCGGCGGCTGCTCGACGAAGCGGATCTTGACGATCGACTTGGCGCTCTTGAAACCGTACTTCCAGGGCACGACCAGGCGCAGCGGCGCGCCGTTCTGGTTCGGCAGCACTTCACCGTACATGCCGAAGGCCAGCAGCGTCAGCGGGTGCATCGCCTCGTCCAGGCGCAGGCCCTCGACATAGGGCCAGTCGAGCACGTGCGAGCGCAGCCCCGGCATCTGCTGAGGATCGGCCAGGGTGTGGAACTCGAGGTACTTGGCGTTGCCGGTGGGCTCGACGCGCCGGATCAGCTCGGCCAGCGACCAGCCGACCCAGGGGATCACCATCGACCAGCCCTCGACGCAGCGCAGCCGGTAGATGCGCTCCTCCATCGGCGCGAGCTTGAGCAGCTCCTCGAGGCCGAAGCTGCGCGGCTTCGCGACCGCCCCCTCGACCGCGACGCTCCAGGGCCGGGCGCGCAGCGTGTGGGCGCGCGCGGCCGGGTCGTCCTTGCCGGTGCCGAACTCGTAGAAGTTGTTGTAGCCGGTCGCGTCGGCGTAGCGGGTCTGCTTGTCCATCACCGCCGCGCCGGGCACGCCACTGCGCGCACCGGGCAGCGCCGCAAGCAGCCCCGGCCGCGCGGCGGTCTGCGCGCCGGCCTCGCGGCCGGCCCAGGTGGCCAGCACCGCACCGGCGCTGCCGGCCGCCAGCTGCCTCAGCAGCTCACGGCGCTGCTCGAACACGGCGCGCGGGGTGATCTCGCTCGGGACGGGATGGTCGTGGCCCTGGTGGGCCTGGCGCAGGAAGGACATGGCGTTCGTCACGGTTGCGTTTGCGTTTGCGAGCCCGGGGCCGACGCGATGGTTCCGTCGGCCGGAGCGGGAGCTGCCCGGTGGTCGGCCGCGCACGCTCGGACCTTACAGCCGCCGGCCCGTGAACGCCAAAAGAAAGGCCGGCTTGCAGCCGGCCTTGTCGCGACGCGGGGAGCGCTCAGTGCAGACCGGCGATGTAGTCGGACACCGCCTTGAGCTCGCGGTCGCTCATCTTCGCGGCGATCGCGGCCATCTGCGCGCTGTTGCCACGTGCGCCAGAGCGGAAGGCGTTGAGCTGCGCCTCGGTGTAGTCGGCATGCTGGCCGGCCACGCGCGGATACTGGGCCGGCATGCCGGCCCCGTTGGGCGCGTGGCAGCCGGCGCAGGCCGGCACCTTCTTCGCGGCGATGCCGCCGCGGTAGATTTGCTCGCCCAGCGCGACCAGGGCCTTGTCCTTGGCGAAGCCGTCCTTGGCGCGCTTGCCGGCGTAGAAGGCCGCGACGTTGCGCATGTCCTCCTCGCTGAGGGCGCTGGCGAAACCCTTCATCACCGGGTTGGCGCGCGCACCGGACTTGAATTCGGTGAGCTGCTTGACCAGGTACTGCGGGTGCTGCCCCTGCAGGATCGGGTTGGCCGGCGCGCCGCGCGAACCGTCGGAGGTGTGGCAGGCACTGCAGACGCCCGAGGCGATCGCTTCGCCCTTCTTGGCGTCGGGCTTGGGCGCGGCGGCGGGTTCGGCGGCCAGGGCCGGCACGGCGAGCAGCGCGGCCAGCAGGAACGAGAGAGCAGGCTTCATGAGCGGTGTCTTGAGGGACTGCGGCCGGCGAGAGGATGCCCGCCGCCAAAGCCTGTGATTCTACAATCCTGTATGTCCGCCCCGATCCCGGCGGTCCCGGAGCCCGCGCGCGCAGCGCTGGCCTGGGCCCACACCGCCCGCTTCCTGACCACCGCAGCCCAGCTCGACCAGCTGCCGGCCACCGAGTTGCCCGAGATCGCCTTCGTCGGCCGATCCAATGCCGGCAAGTCCACCGCGATCAACCGGTTGACCCAGCAGACACGGCTCGCCTTCGCCTCGCGCACGCCCGGCCGCACGCAGCACATCAACCTGTTCGCCCTCGGTCCCAAGGACGCGCCGAACGCGCTGTTCGCCGACCTGCCGGGCTATGGCTACGCCGCGGTGGCGCGCGCCGCCAAGCTGCGCTGGCAGCAGGTGATGGCGCAGTACCTGGAGCTGCGGCGCAGCCTGTCGGGCGTCGTGCTGATGATCGACTCGCGACTCGGCTTCACCGAGCTCGACCAGCAGTTGCTCGCCTTCGTCGCGCCGCGCGTCGGCACCGGCGAGGTGAAGCTGCTCGTGCTGCTGACCAAGGCCGACAAGCTCAACCGCCGCGAGGCCGACCGCGCGCTCGCCAACGCCCAGACCGTGCTGGGCCAGCTCGCGACCGACGAGGCCGACGTGAGCGTGACGCTGTTCTCGGCGCTCAGCCGCCAGGGGCTGGGCGACGCCGCCGAGGTGCTGCACGGCTGGGTGCTGCCGCCCGCCGCCTGAGGCGGCCGGCACACCGCGGCTCAGGGCCGCCCGAGGAAGAGGTAGAGCCCGGTGTCGCCGCGCGGCGCATAGACTACGCCGACATAGAGGGGCCCGAGCCCGGTGTCGGCCCCGAGGAAGACGCTGCCACCGTAGCGCAGCGCGTCGAGGCTGGCCTCGCGTCGCCGTGACCAGACATTGCCGGCCTCCAGCGAGGCGCCGGCGAAGAAGCCGCGCGTCAACGCCGGTGGCGCGAGCCGGTAGTAGTAGCTGAGCCGCCCGAACGCGAGGTAGTTGCCCTGCACCTGCCCCGGCTCGTAGCCGGAGAGGTTCTGGAAGCCGCCGAGCGTGTACAAGCCGAGCCCGGTGGCCGCCGCGCCGCCGGCCAGGCGCGTGCTCGCATAGAGGTTGACGGTGTGCGCGCTGGCCCAGGTCGAGGCCAGCTCGCCGCTGGCCTCGATGCGGACGAACTCGTCGTCGTCGCGTTCGAGCCGGCTGCGCAGGCGCCCGCCCGCGACCTCGCCGACCAGCCGGTAGCCGGCCTGCGGGAAGGCGACGTAGTCGAGCTGATCGATCACCGCGCGCAGCCGCAGGCCGGACTCGAGGCGGTCGGTTGCATCGGGGTCGAAGCGCACCCCCTCGCGCACCAGCAGCGGCTTGTCGCGCAGGCGCTGGGCGTACACGCCCAGGCGCAGCTCGCCGAACTCACCCCAGGGCTGGCCGAGATCCAGCCCGAGGCGTGCGACGGTACGGCGCAGCCGCCCGCTCTCCGGCCCCTCGGGGTCGACGTAGGTGACGCGCTCGCTGCGCACGATCTGCGCCGACGGCGCGAGGAACCAGTCGCTGCCCAGCGCGGTGGTCCAGCCCAGCGGCTGGTACCACTCGGTGAACCAGGCCGGCTCGGAGCCGATCTGCACGACGTTGCGCCACTCGCTGCCGGCGGCGTCGAGCCAGCGGCGGTTGTGCGCGACGGTGATGTTGAAGTCGCTGCGGCCGCTGAAGTCGGTGCTGAGGGCGAGCCCGAGGCGGAAGTAGTTCGGCCCCCAGGGCTTCTCCTCGAGGGTGAAGGCGATGCCGTCGTCGCCGGCGGCATTGCGCATCAGCTGGTAGTCGACCCGCGTGTAGTCGCCGGTGGCCGCGAGCCGCTTGACGTCGCGCTCGGCGGCGCCCGCGTCGAAAGGCTTGCCCGGCCGGCTCTCGAGCGCCGGGGCGTGGCGCTCGGGGTGGGTGAGCTCGGTGCCCTCGAAGCGCACGAACTCGAGCGGCGGCACGGCCTGCGGCGGACGGGCATGGGCGGCGCTCCAGTCCGCGTAGGCGTCGGCGTCGGCCGCGTAACGGGCGATCTGCAGCACCACCGCCTCGGCATGCAGGCGCCCGAGGCCGATGAAATCGGCGGTGCGCTTGAAGTCTGTCGAGGTCAGCGCCCCGAGCGGCGGCGCGATCAGCAGGTCGCGCTCGGTCAGCGTCGCGAGGCTGCGCCGGACGTTCTGCTCGGTCAGGATGTTGATCATCTGCGCCGTCACACCGACCAGCGTGTCCAGCGTCTCGCGGCCGGCCAGCGGCGTGCCGATGTTGACCGCGATCACGACGTCGGCGCCCATCGACCGGACCACGTCGATCGGCAGGTTGTCGACCAGGCCGCCGTCGCCGAGGATGCGGCCGTCGAGCGGGGTCGGCGCGAACACGCCGGGCACGCTCATGCTCGAGCGCAGCGCCAGCGCCAGGTCGCCGCCGTCGAGCACGACCGGCTGGCCGGTCTCCATGTCGGTGGCGACGGCGCGAAACGGGATCGGCAGGCGGTCAAAGGCCGCGATGTCGCGCACCGGCAGCGTGTAGCGGCGCAGCAGCGACTCGAGCCCGCGGCTCGACACCGTGCCCAGCGGCACCCGGAACTCGCCGTCGCGCAGCCCGATCTCCAGCGCCGAGGACAGCTCGTAGTCCTGCTCCTTGCGGCGCTGCGAGAGCTCGCGCCGCGCGACGCGGTTCGCGAACAGATCGTCCCAGTCGACCCGCAGCAGCTCGCGCTCGAGCTCGTCGGCGCGCAGGCCGCTGGCGTAGAGCCCGCCGATGATCGCGCCCATCGAGGTGCCGGCGATGAAATCGATCGGCACGCGCTCGCGCTCGAGCACCTTCAGCACGCCGACATGCGCGAGCCCGCGCGCGCCACCGCCCGAGAGCACCAGCCCGATGCGCGGCCGCGGCGGCGGCTCGGCGGCCTGCGCGCACGCGGCAGCCACCACGAACAGCCAGGCGCAGATGCATAGCCAGCGTCTCATGGCGGACGATTGTGCCGACGAAAAAAAAGGGGCCACCTTGCGGTGGCCCCTTCCAAGCGTGCGGGACGCTGGACTTACATGTCCATGCCCATGCCGCCCATGCCGCCCATGCCGCCCATGCCACCGGCCGCGGCAGGAGCCTCGTCCTTCGGCGCCTCGGCGACCATCGCCTCGGTGGTCAGCATCAGCGAGGCCACCGACGCGGCGTTCTGCAGCGCGGTGCGGGTCACCTTGGTCGGATCCAGGATGCCCATCTCGATCATGTCGCCGTAGGTGTCGTTGGCGGCATTGAAGCCGTAGTTGCCCTTGCCAGCCAGCACCGCGTTGACCACCACGCTCGGCTCGCCACCGGCGTTGCCGACGATCTCGCGCAGCGGCGACTCGATCGCCTTGAGCACCAGCTTGATGCCGGCTTCCTG
>CAYOXW010000145.1:0-7195 GCA_964408005.1 uncultured Methylibium sp. | reverse complement strand
TGGGTTACCAGCCGACGCTGGCCGAGGAAATGGGCCGCCTGCAGGAGCGCATCACCTCGACCAAGGTCGGCTCGATCACCTCGATCCAGGCGGTGTACGTGCCGGCGGACGACCTGACCGACCCGTCGCCGGCGACCACCTTCGGCCACCTCGACGCCACCGTCGTGCTGTCGCGCGACATCGCCTCGCTGGGCATCTACCCGGCGGTGGACCCGCTGGACTCGACCTCGCGCCAGGTCGATCCGAACGTGGTCGGCGAGGAGCACTACAACACGACCCGCGCGGTGCAGGCTGTGCTGCAGCGCTACAAAGAGCTGCGCGACATCATCGCGATCCTGGGCATGGACGAACTGGCGCCGGAGGACAAGCTGGCCGTGTCGCGCGCCCGCAAGATCCAGCGCTTCCTGTCGCAGCCCTTCCACGTGGCCGAGGTCTTCACCGGCTCGCCGGGCAAGTACGTGCCGCTGAAGGAAACCATCCGCGGCTTCAAGATGATCGTCGCCGGCGAATGCGACTCGCTGCCCGAGCAGGCCTTCTACATGGTCGGCACCATCGACGAGGCCTTCGAAAAGGCGAAGAAGATCCAGTAAGCGGTGCCTTCGGGCCGGGCGCGGCGTTGCCATGCTCCCGACCCGACTGCTTGCTTTCTGAACCTTCTTCAACACGCTAAGGAGTACCGAGCATGGCCACGATTCACGTCGATGTGGTTTCCGCCGAAGCCTCGATCTTCTCGGGCGAGGCGAAGTTTGTCGCGCTGCCCGGCGAGATGGGCGAACTCGGCATCTACCCGCGCCACACGCCGCTGATCACCCGCATCAAGCCGGGGGCGGTGCGCGTCGAGCGGGCCGACAACGGCGAGGAAGAGTTCGTCTTCGTCGCCGGGGGCATCCTCGAGGTGCAGCCGGACCGCGTGACGGTGCTGGCCGACACCGCGATCCGCGGCCATGACCTCGACGAGGCCAAGGCCGAGGAGGCCAAGAAGATCGCCGAGGAGGCGATGAAGAACGCCAAGAGCGACATCGACTTCGCCAAGGCGCAGGGTGAGTTCGCGGCGATGGCCGCGCAGATTGCCGCGCTGCGCAAGTTCCGCAAGAAGTAAGGTCGCGCCTGCGCCGGCCCCGAAGCCCGCCTCCGGCGGGCTTCGTCGTTTCAGGTGCCGCGCGCGGCGTTGCCTCAGGTCCGGCTGAAGCGCTCGAGCACGCTGCCGAGGTCGCCGAAGCCGGAGCTGCCGACGTCGGGCAGCTCCCCGTCGGGGGTCAGGCGGTCGATCATGTCCGGCAGCGTGAGCGCGAGTTCGCCGGCCGCGGCCTCGGGCGCCAGACCCAGCTGGCGCGCGAACTGGTCGATCCAGTCGCCCCCCAGGGCCGTGTGCAGTTGCGCCGCCGACACCGGCAGGTTGCGCCCGCCGCCGAGCCAGGACGCCACCGCCTCGGCGAGGCCGCCCTCGCGCAGGCGCTCCATCAGGCCGGTCAGGTCGCCCGGGCTCTCGTCGTTGTGGCCATGCTCGGCCAGCGTCGCGACGATCGCGCGCAGGGCGTCGCCATGCGCATCCGGCGCGCCGGACAGCGCGGCCAACACCGAGTCCAACAGTCCCATGGCGGGTTCCTCGCGAGCGGTGGGCGGGCGTCGATTGTCCCGGCCTGCCGCCGCGCAAATGTTTGAGCTTGTTACGCGAACAGTGCGGTCAGCGCGCCCAGCACCGCCAGTGGCGCGGTCTCGGCGCGCAGCACGCGCGGGCCGAGCGTCAGCGGCTGCCAGCCGGCCGCCCGCGCGGCGCGGTCCTCGGCCTCGGTGAGCCCGCCCTCGGGGCCGCTGAGCAGCACCAGAGCGCTGCCGGGCTGCAGCGCCGGCTTCAGGCTCTCGCAGAAGGGGCGGGCCCCCTCGGCCAGGCTGAGCACGAAGCGCGCGTCGGCCGCCTGCGACGGCTCGGCCAGCCAATCGGCCAGACGGCGCACCGGCCGCAGCGCCGGCACCCGCGCGCGGCCGCACTGCTCGGCCGCCGCGATCGCGACCGCCTCCCAATGCGCGCGGCGGCGCTCGGCGCGCTCGCCGTCAAGCCGCAGCACCGAGCGCTCGCACTGCAGCGGCTGGATCCCGGCGACGCCGAGCTCGGTGGCCTTCTCGACCAACCAGTCCATGCGCTCGTTGGCGGGCATGCCGATCGCGAGCGTCACCGCCAGCGGCAGCTCGCGGTCGACCGGGCGCGGCGCGGCGACGCGCACACGCACCTCGCTGCGCCCGATCGAGAGGATCTCGGCCGGCCAGTCGCAGCCGCCGCCGTCGAACAGCGTCACGCCGGCGCCGGGCTGCAGCCGCAGCACCTGGACGTGCCGCGCCGCGCCGGCCGGCAGCGCCGCCTCCAGGCCCTCGCGCAGCACCAGCTCGACGTGCAGGCGCGCCATTGCCACGGGCCTCAGAAGGTGTAGCCGTCCCGCCGCTCGGCGCCGACCAGGCGCTCGAGCAGCAGCGCCAGCGGCTTGAGCACGCTGTAGCGCGTTGCGGTGCGGTGCGCGTAGCGCCACACCAGCGGCAGGTCCTTCAGGTAGCCGTCCTTGCCGTCGCGGTGGTACAGGCGCGCGAAGATGCCCAGCACCTTCAGCTGGCGCTGCAGCCCCATCCATTCGAAGTCGCGCCAGCACGCGCCGAAATCGCCCGGCACCGGCAGGCCGGCCTTGCGGGCGCGCTCCCACCATCGCACCGCCCAGTCGATCTGCACCTCCTCGTCCCACTCGATGTAGGCGTCGCGCAGCAGCGAGGCGAGGTCGTAGGTGATCGGTCCCCAGACTGCATCCTGGAAGTCGAGCACGCCCGGCCCGCCGCTCACGCCGCCGAGCATCAGGTTGCGCGAGTGGTAGTCGCGGTGCACCAGCACCGCGGGCTGGGCGCAGCAGACGTCCAGGATCAGCGTGCTGCAGCGGGCCAGCTGCTCGCGCTCGGCGTCGTTCAGCGTCGTGCGGCAGTGGCGGGCGATGTACCACTCGGGGAACAGATCGATCTCGCGCTGCAGCAGCGCGCGGTCGTAGGCCGGCACCAGGGTCTGCGCGTCAATGCGCTGCAGCCGCACCAGCGCGTCGAGCGCGTCGAGGTAGAGCCCATGGGCCTGGGCGGCGCCGAGCCGCGGGGGACCCTCGAGCGCCGCGAGGTAGGTCGTTGAACCCAGGTCGCCGAGCAGCAGGAAGCCGTGACCGCGGTCCCAGTCCAGCACCTCGGGCACGCGCAGCCCGCCGGCTTGCAGCAGGCCGGCGATCCGCACGAAAGGCGCGCAGTCCTCGTGCTGGGGCGGGGCGTCCATCACGATGCGCGAGCCCTCGGCACCATCGATGCGGAAGTAGCGTCGGAAGCTCGCGTCGGAACTCGCCGGTCGCAGGCTCGCGGCATCGAGGCCGAGCGTGGTCGGCATGTCGGCGAGCCAGCGTTCGAAGGCGGCCTGGCGCAGCGGGTCGGTCCAGGCGATCGTCGGGGCAGGGTTCAAGCGCAGGGACCTCGTGCGGGAGCGGGGCGAAGGGCGCGCGCCGCCAGCCCGTCTCGGGGTTTCGCGGGGGCGATGGGCGCGTGGATAATCGATTCTACAAATCGCCTTCGCCGGCTCGGCGCTGCGGCGCCGCTGTCGGCCCCGCGGTCGCGCGCGGCGGATTTCTCCCTCGTCGTCCGCTCACCAGCCTTGCCGCGCCGTCCTCTTCGTTCGATGTCTGTTGCCGGTAGGGCGTGGCCGCGGCCACGGTGCCTGCCCTGGTCGCTCGCTCTGGGCTGGGCGCTGGCGGCGACGCTGCGGCCGGCCACAGCGCAGAGCAGCGAGCCCGCACTGCCGAGCGGCGGCGGGGAGGGCCCGGTGACGATCGAGGCCGACCGCCTGAGCGGGCGCCCCGATCGCGAGACGGCCGCCGAGGGCCGGGTCGAGTTCCGGCGCGGGCCGATCACGATCAAGGCCGAGCGGCTCGAGTATTCGCAGCCCACCGACACCGCACGTGCCGTGGGCGAGGTCGAGGTGCGGCGCGAAGGCAATGTGTTTCGCGGACCCGAGCTGCAGATCGAGGTGCAGCGCTTCCGCGGCTGGTTCCGTGAGCCGAGCTATTTCTTCGAGCGCACCCAGGCGGGCGGCAGTGCCGAGCGCTTCGATTTCCTCGACGAGCATCGCGGCATCGCCACCGGCGCCACCTACAGCAGCTGTCCGGCGCCCGATCCGGCCTGGGTGCTGAGCACGCGGCGCCTCACGCTCGACAACGAGGCCCAGGAGGGCCAAGCCGAGGCTGCAGTGCTGCGCTTCTATGGCGTGCCGCTGCTCGCGTTGCCGACGATGAGTTTTCCGCTGTCCGACGCGCGCAAGTCGGGCTGGTTGCCGCCGACCATCAACCTCGACAACAAGAGTGGCCTCGAGGTCGCCGCGCCCTACTACTGGAACATCGCGCCGAACCACGACCTGACGCTGACGCCGGCGGTCTACACGCGCCGCGGCGCCGGCGTGGGCGCCGAGTTCCGCTACCTCGAGCCGGGCTACCGCGGCACGCTCGAGGCCCATGTGCTGCCGAGCGACAGCGTGGCCGACCGTGACCGCTGGTCGCTGCTGTTCGATCACGAGGCCCGCTGGGAGGGCGCGGCGGTCGGCGAGGTCGACTACCGCATCGGACTGCAGCGCGTCTCGGACGACGACCACTGGAAGGACTTCTCGCGCGGCGTGCCCAGCCTGACCCCGCGCCTGCTGCCGGCCGACGCGCTGGCGACACGCCGCTTCGACAGCCGCTGGGGCGACACGGTCGCCTACGCGCGGGTGCAGAGCTGGCAGGTGCTGCAGGACCCGGATCCGGCCAGCCGCATCGTCGCGCCCTACCGGCGCGAGCCCCAGCTCGGCCTGCGCCAGCGCGGTGGTGCCGGTGGTTTCGAGTGGACTTGGCAAACCGAGATCAACCGCTTCGAGAACGAGGACCGCGCGCTGCAGTCCGGCCAGCGTCTGCACGCGCTGGGCTCGCTGACGCGGCCCTGGTGGCCGTCCGGCGAGCCGGGCTGGACGATCACGCCACGGCTGTCCTTCAACGCGGCCACCTACGATCTCGACCGGGCGATGGACGACGGCGGGCGCCGCGCCTCGCGCTTCATCCCGACGATGGCGCTCGACAGCGCCTGGGTGTTCGAGCGCGACGGCGAGTGGTTCGGACGCGCGCTGACGCAAACGCTCGAGCCGCGCGTGCTGTACGTCAACACCCCCTTCCACGACCAGGACGGGCTGCCGCTGTTCGACACCGCGCCGCTGGACTTCAATTTCAGCTCGATCTACGCGGACAGCGCCTTCTCCGGCATCGACCGCGTGTCCGATGCCCACCAGGTGACGCTGGGCGTGACGACGCGCTTCCTCGACCGCCACACCGGCGCCGAGGCGCTGCGGCTCGGCCTCGCGCAGCGCCTGCTGCTGCGCGACCAGCGCATCACGCCGGACGGTCAGCCGCTGACGCGCCGCTGGTCCGACGTGCTGCTGCTCGGCTCGACGACGCTGGTGCCGCACTGGTGGCTCGACGGCACGGTGCAGTTCGACGCCGACCAGAGCCGCATCGCGCGCAGCATCGTCGCGGCGCGCTGGTCGCCCGGGCCGCTGCGCACCCTCAGCGTCGCCCACCGCTACGTGCGCGACACCGCCGGGCCGACCGCCACGACGCTGCTGACGCGCGGTGCCAGCGACCAGCTCGAGGTCGGTTGGCAGTGGCCCTTGAACCAGGCCGCGCGTGCCTACGCGGCGGCCGAGGAGGCGCGCGACGCGCTGCTGCGCGATGGGCGCGCGCGCCCGCCACGCACGGCGGAGACGGAATGCCGCGGCGCCTGGTACACGGTCGGTCGGGTCAACTACAGCCGGCGCGACTCGCGCATCACCGACTCGATCTTCGGTTTCGAGTACGACGCGGGCTGCTGGATCGGCCGCATCGTCGCCGAGCGGCTGTCGACCGGGCGCAGCGAGGCGACCACGCGGCTGCTGTTCCAGCTCGAGCTGGTCGGCCTGTCGCGGCTGGGCTCGAACCCGTTGAAGACGCTGAAGGACAATATCCCCGGCTACCGCCTGCTGCGCGAAGACGCGCAAGTGGTCACGCCGGCCTTCTCGACCCCCTGAGCGACCTCCCGAAGACCCTTCCGCGATGCGAGTTGCTGCCCTGTTGCTTTCCCTGCTCCCCAGCGCCCGCCGTGCGCTGGCCGTCGCCCCGGCGGTGCTGCTGTCGTGGGCGGCTCTGCCGGCCGTGGCGCAGGTGCCGACCGGCGACTACATCGTCGCCGTCGTCGACCAGGAGCTCGTCACCAACGGCGAGGTGCGTCAGCGCGTCGCGCTGACGAAGCTCGAGGCGGCTCAGAGCGGCCAGCCCCTCGCCCCCGACAGCGAGCTGCTCAAGCAGGTGCTCGAGACGCTGATCGACGAGCGCGCCCAGCTCGGCCATGCGCGCGATTCCGGCCTGCGGATCGACGCCGGCGAGATCGATCGAGCGATCGCCGGCATCGCCATGCAGAACCGCATGAACCTCGATCAGATGCGCCAGCGCCTGCAGCGCGAGGGCATCGACTACGAGCAGTTCCGCCGCAACCTGCGCGACCAGATGCTGCTCGAGCGCGTGCGCGAGCGCGAGGTCCGGGCGGCCATCAAGGTCAGCGATGCCGACGTCGACACGCTGCTGGCCTCGCGCAGCAGCGGCGTCGCGCCGCCGCAGTACAACATCGCCCAGCTGCTGATCGGCGTGGCCGAGAGCGCGGCAGAGGACGAAGTGGCGCAGCGCCGCGCGGTGGCCGAGGGTGCGCTGGCGCGCGCGCGGGCCGGCGAGGACTTCGCCAAGCTCGTCGCCGAGCTGTCCAGCGGCGCGAAGGAGCAGGGCGGCGCTCTCGGCCTGCGCGGCACCGACCGCCTGCCCGACCTGTTCGTCGACGCGGTGCGCGAGCTGCGCGGCGGCCAGGTCGTGCCGAAGCTGCTGCGTTCGGGCGCGGGCTTCCACGTGCTCAAGCTGCTCGAGAAGCGCGAGGGCGGCGTGCTGATCACGCAGACGCGCGCGCGGCACATCCTGCTGCGGCCGAGCGCCGGGCTCAGCCAGCAGGCGGCGATCGCGCGGCTGGCCGAATTCAAGCGCCAGATGGAGGGCGGCGCGGCGAACTTCGCGCAGCTTGCGCGCGCGAACTCCCAGGACGGCAGCGCGGCGCAGGGCGGCGAGCTCGGCTGGGCCTCGCCGGGCCAGTT
>CAYOXW010000144.1:0-7213 GCA_964408005.1 uncultured Methylibium sp. | reverse complement strand
TGCTCGACCATGAACTGGCGGATCGAGCTGACCGCCTTGCTGCGCGCGCGGAAGCGCTCGCGCGAGGCCTCGTCCATGATCAGGTCGACCTCGCGCTGGCGGTACTTGAGCTCCTGGTCGCTCATGCCGTGAAACTTGTCGGGCAGCGGCCGCAGGCTCTTGGTGAGCAGGCGGATCGTCGTGACCTTCAGCGTCAGCTCGCCGGTGCGGGTCTTGAAGAGCGTGCCCTCGGCGCCGAGGATGTCGCCCAGGTCCCAGTGCTTGAACTCGGCCAGCGTCTCGGCGCCGACCGCGTCGGCGGTCACGTAGAGCTGCAGGCGGCCCGAGCCGTCCTGCAGCGTCGCGAAGCAGGCCTTGCCCATCACGCGCTTGAGCATCATGCGCCCGCCGATCGAGGCGGCCACTGGGTGGGCCTCGAGCTCCTCGGTCGTCTTGCCCTCGTGCAGCCGGTGCAGGTCGGCGGCATGGTCCCTGGGCTTGAAATCGTTCGGGAAGGCGACGCCCCGGGCGCGGATCGCGGCCAGTTTCTCGCGGCGTTCGGCGATCAGCTGGTTGTCGTCGAGGGCGGCGGGCGTCGGGGTGGTGCTCATGGGGGTCCTGAAGGGCCGAGGTGGCCGGAGAAACGCGGATTTTAGAGAGGCGGTCGCCGACAATCCGCCCCGATGCTGCCCCCGAACCTCGCCCGCGGCGCCGCGCTGAACCTGGCGGCCCGCCTGGTCGCCGTTGCGCTCGGACTCGCGATCCTGGTCGTCGTCGCCCGGATGGGGCCGGCGGTGCAGGGCGCGTTCGCGCTCTTCGTCGCCATCGAGGCGGGGTTGCTGACGCTGTTTTCCGGCCTCGGGCTGCTGCTGGCGCGCGAGATCTCGCACCGGCTGCTGGCGCCCGCGCCGCTGCTGGCGGCGCTGCTGCGCGCGGCTTTGGGCCTCGGCGCGGCGGCCGCGCTGGGGCTGGCGGGCTGGTCGGTCGCCAGCGAGGCCGAGCCCTACCGCCACCTGTGGCTGCTCGCGCTGGCCGCGCCGCTGCTGCTGTGGGTGCCGACGGCTTCCGGCCTGTGGCTCGGCGAGGGCCGCATGGCGCCGCTGAACGCGCCGCAGGTCGCGGCACCGGCGCTGGTGCTGCTCGGCCTCGGCGCGGTCGCGCTGTGGCGGCCGGCCGGCGGCACGACGGTGCTCGCGGTGCTGGCGCTGTGGGTGGCCGCGAAGGCGCTGGTCGGGGTCGCTACCGCCATCGCCGCGACGCGCGACGCCGGGCCGGCGTCGCCCGACGCCTCTGCGCTGAAGCGGGAGTGGCGCTTCGTCGCGGTGATCGGATTGACCAACGTGGTGAGCCTGCTGAACTACCGTGCGACGCTGTTCCTGGTCGAGCGCCAGGGCGGGCTGGCGGCGGCCGGCGTCTACTCGGTCGCGGTGCAGGTGGCCGAGCTGCTGTGGCTGCTGTCCTCGGCGGTCACCGTGTCGGCCTACCACCGCATCGGCGCGCCCGATGCCGAGGACGCGGCGCTGACGACGCTGCACGCGGTGCGCTTCAATTTGCTCGCGACGCTGGCCGCGGCGCCCTTGCTCTACGGCGGTGCGGTGTGGGCGCTGCCGGCGCTGTTGGGCGAGGCCTATGCCGCGTCGCTGCGGCCGCTGGCGCTGCTGCTGCCCGGCGTGGCCGGCTATGCGGCGGCCTCGAGCCTGTCGGCCTGGTACACCAACCACCGCGGCGCGCCGCGCTGGTCGGCCGGCATCGCCGGGCTGTCGCTGGGGCTGACGCTGCTGATCGCCGCCTGGGCGGTGCCGCGGTGGGGGGCGACCGGTGCGGCGCTGGCGAGCAGTGCGGCCTACCTGCTCGCGATCGGCGTGGCGCTGCGCAGCTTCCTGCGCGACGCCGGCCTGCCCTGGCGCGCGCTGCTGGCGCCGCCGCCCGCGCGACAATCGCCGCCGGCATGAAGGCGCTCCTGCAACCCCTCGCCCGGCTGTGGCAGCGGCTCGCCGGGCCGCGCATGGTCTATGGCCAGCACAGCGGCGATGGCGTGCTGCGGCCGCACAGCCGCATCAGCAGCCACACGCGCATCGAGGGCCGCGACGGTCTCGCGCTCGGCGACCATGTCTTCATCGGGCACTTCAACTTGATCGACGCGTCGGGTGGGCTGACGATCGCCACGGGCTGCCAGATCACCAACTTCGTGTCGCTGCTGACGCATTCGAGCCATCTCGCGCTGCGGCTCGAGCGCGAGGGCTTCCACGGCCACCCCACGCCGGCCGGGATGCAGCGCGCGGCCACCGCGATCGGCGCGTGGAGCTTCATCGGCCCGCACAGCACGATCGCCCCGGGCACGCGCATCGGCCGCGGCGTGCTGGTCAAGGCCTACAGCCTGGTCAGCGGCGAGGTGCCGGACTTCGCGGTCGTCGAGGGCCGGCCGGCCCGGGTGGTCGGCGACACCCGCGAGCTCGACCGCGCCTGGATCGAGGCCCACGCGGCCGAGTACGGCGAGCCGGCGCGCGCGGCCTACGAGGCCTGGGTGCGCGGCGCATGAAACGCATCCTGTTCTTCGCTGACGCCAGCAGCATCCACACCCAGCGCTGGGTGCGCGAGATCGCCGCGCGCGGCTTCGACTGCGTCGTCGCGACGCGCCGCCCGGCCGAGGTGCCGGGCGCGCGCGACGTGATCGCGATCCGCCCCGGCGCCGACGCCGCGGGCTGGTTCCTCGCGCTGCCCGAGGTCACGCGCGTCGCCCAGCGCGTCGCGCCGCACTGGGTGCACGGCCACTACGTCACCTCCTACGGCCTGTGGGCGGCGGCCTGCGGCCTGGGGCCGCGGGTGCCGGTGGTGCTGACCGCCTGGGGCACGGACCTGCTGGTCACGCCGCGCGAGCAGGGCTGGCGCGGCGGCGTGATGGCGGCGCTGGTCGGCTGGTCGCTGCGGCGCGCTGCGCTCGTCACCGCCGACTCGCAGGACGTGCTGGCCGAGGTGGCGCGCTACCGCACGAAGGCGCGCTGCGAGGAGGTGCTGTGGGGCGCGGACACCGAGCGCTTCAAGCCCGGCACGCCGGCCGCGGGCTTCGAGATCGCGAGCCTGCGCAGCTGGGAGCCCAACTACAACATCGGCACCATCCTCGAGGCCTTCGCGCGGCTGCGCGAGCAGCGGCCGCAGGCCGGCGCGCTGCTGCACCTGCTGGGCGGCGGGCCCGACGAGGCGGCGCTGCGCGCGCAGGCGGCCGCGCTCGGTCTGGGCGAGGCGGTGCGTTTCCTCGGCCGCGTCGGCGACGCGGCGATGGTCGCGACGCTGCAGCGCTCGCGTGTCTCGCTCAGCGTGCCGAGCAGCGACGCGACCTCGGTCGCGATGCTCGAGAGCCTGGCCTGCGGCCTGCCGGTGGTCGCCAGCGACCTGCCGGCCAACCGGGCCTGGATCGAGCCGGACTGGCTCGTCGCGCCGCGCGACGCCGCCGCGCTGGCCGCCGCTCTGTGCCGGCTGCACGACGACCCGGCCGCCGCCCAGGCGCTGGGCCGCCGCAACCGCGACGTCGCGGTCCAGCGCGCCTCGCGCCGCGCGCAGATGGAGCGCATGGCGGTGCTCTACGACGCGCTGCGCCTGAAGGCGCCGCTGCCGGCCTGAGGAGAAGCGCATGCTCGTCAGCGTGATCGCCCCCTGCCGCAACGAGCGCGAGCATGTGCTCGCGTTCTGCGACGCCGTCGCCGCCCAGGTGCTGCCGCCGGGCGTCGAGCTCGAGGTGCTGATCGCCGATGGTCGCAGCAACGACGGCACGCGCGACAAGCTGCTGCGGCGCGCCGCCGAGGACACACGCTTTCGCCTGGTCGACAACCCCGGGCGCATCGTCTCGACCGGCCTGAACCGCTGTCTCGCCGAGGCGCGCGGCGCGGTCATCGTGCGCATGGACCTGCACACCGAGTACGACGAGGACTACATCGCCGAATGCCTGGCGGCGCTGGAGCGCAGCGGCGCCGACAACGTCGGCGGCCCCTGGTGCGCCGAGGGCGACGGCGGCACCTCGGACGCGATCGCCGCGGCCTTCCAGTCGCGCTGGGTGGCCGGTGGGGCGCGCTCGCGCGAGCTCGGCTACGAGGGCCGCGTCGACACCGTCTACCTCGGCTGCTGGCCGCGCGCCAGCTTCGATCGCTACGGCCTCTTCGACGAGACCCTGGTGCGCAACCAGGACGACGAGCACAACCTGCGCATCGTGCGCGGCGGCGGCAGGATCTGGCAAAGCGCGCGCATCGTCTCGCGTTACCGCCCGCGCGCCACGCTGGGCCAGCTGTTTCGCCAGCAGCTGCAGTACGGCTACTGGAAGCCCTTCGTGATGCGCAAGCATGGCCAGGCGGCGGCGCTGCGCCAGCTGGTGCCGGGCGGTTTCGTCGCGGCGCTGGCGCTGCTGGGCCTCGCCGGGCTGGTGTCGGCGACGGCGCGCGGCGGCTTCGTGGCGCTGGGCAATCTGTATGCGCTGTATGTGCTCGCGGCCTCGCTCGCGATCGCGCGCGAGGCCGGCGGCTCGCTGTTGCCGCGCCTGCCTTTCGTGATCGGTGCCACCCACCTCGGCTATGGGCTGGGCACCTTGCGCGGCTGGTACGACGTGCTGGTGCGCGGCCGGCCCTCGCCGGCCTTCGGGGCGCTGACGCGATGAGCGTGCCGTCCTCGGACGAGGCCGCAGCGATCGCGCGGCGCTATGCACGGCGCGACGCCGTGGCCGACGCGCGCCGCTACAGCCTGTTCGACGCGGCCGCGCTGCAGGCCCAGCAGGAGCGGCTGCGCGCGATGGTCGCGCTGTGGCAGGCGCAGGGCTGGGGCTCGCTGAGCGGGCGCGACCTGCTCGAGGTCGGCTGCGGCAGCGGCGGCAACCTGCTCGACCTGCTGCGCCTGGGCGCCGAGCCGGCGCGGCTGACCGGCCTGGAACTGCTGCCCGAGCGCGTCGCGGCGGCGCGCGCCGTGCTGCCGACGGCGGTGCGCGTGGTCGAGGGCGATGCGGGCGCCGCGCCGCTCGCCGAAGCCAGCCAGGACGCGGTGCTCGCCTTCACGCTGTTCTCGTCGATCCTCGACGAGGGCGTGCAGCGACAGCTTGCCGGGACGATGTGGCGCTGGGTGCGCCCCGGCGGTGGCGTGCTCTGCTACGACTTCGCGGTGGACAATCCGCGCAATGCCGACGTGCGCGGCGTGCCGCCGGCGCGCCTGCGGGCGCTGTTCCCGGCGGCGGCACATTGCCATGTGCGGCGCGTCACGCTGGCGCCGCCGCTGGCGCGTGTGCTCGGTGGCTGGCATCCGCGCCTGCCGGCGTGGCTCAACCTGCCGCCGTTGCGCACCCACCGGCTGTGCTGGCTGTCGAAGGATTGAAGGAACGATGAAGATCACCGTCGTGGGAACCGGCTATGTCGGCCTGGTCACCGGGGCCTGCCTGGCCGAGATGGGCAACCATGTGCTGTGCCTCGACGTGGACGCGCGCAAGATCGCGCTGCTGAACGCCGGCGGCATCCCGATCCACGAGCCGGGACTGCAGGAGGTCGTGCAGCGCAACGCCGCCGCGAAGCGCCTCGAGTTCACGACCGACGTGGACCATGCCGTCGCGCATGGCACGCTGCAGTTCATCGCGGTCGGCACGCCGCCCGACGAGGACGGCTCGGCCGACCTGCAGTACGTGGTGGCGGCGGCACGCGCGATCGGCGAGCGCATGACCGACTACAAGGTCGTGATCGACAAGAGCACCGTGCCGGTCGGCACCGCCGCGAAGGTGCGCGCGGCGATCGACACGGCGCTGGCCGCGCGCGGCGTGCAGGTCGACTACGCGGTGGTCAGCAACCCCGAGTTCCTGAAGGAGGGCGCGGCGGTCAACGACTTCATGCGGCCCGACCGCGTCGTGATCGGCGCCGACGACGAGCGCGCGATCCTGCTGATGCGCTCGCTCTACGCCCCCTATGTGCGCAACCGCGACCGCGTGCTGGTGATGGACGTGAAGAGCGCCGAGTTCACCAAGTACGCCGCCAACGCGATGCTGGCCACGCGCATCAGCTTCATGAACGAGCTGTCGCGGCTGGCCGAGGCGGTGGGCGCCGACATCGAGCTGGTGCGCCAGGGCATCGGCAGCGACCCGCGCATCGGCACGCAGTTCCTCTACGCCGGCGCCGGCTACGGCGGCTCCTGCTTCCCGAAGGACGTGAAGGCGCTGGTGCGCTCGGCGCGCGAGGCCGGCCACGAGCTGCAGCTGCTGCAGGCGGTCGAGGCGGTCAACGAGCGGCAGAAGCTCTGGCTGGCCGAGAAGATCGTCGCGCGCTACGGCGCCGACCTGCGCGGCAAGCGCTTCGCGCTCTGGGGCCTGGCCTTCAAGCCCGGCACCGACGACATGCGCGAGGCGCCGAGCCGGGTGCTGATCGCGCGGCTGGCCGCGCTGGGCGCCGAGGTCGTGGCCTACGACCCGGTGGCGATGGACGAGGCGAAGCGCGCGATGCCCGACCAGCCGGGGCTGCGCTACGCCGCGTCGGCGCGCGAGGCGCTGGCCGGCGCCGACGCACTGGTGATCGTCACCGAGTGGAAGGAATTCCGCAGCCCGGACTTCGACGCGATCCGTGAGTCGCTGAAGCAGCCGCTGGTGTTCGACGGCCGCAACCTGTTCGAGCCGGCGCTGATGGCGTCGCTGGGCATCGAGTACCACGGCATCGGGCGTGGCGTGAAGTGAGCGAGCGTCCGTTTCTCCCGTTCGCGCTGCCCGAGATCGGCGAGGAGGAGATCGCCGAGGTCGTCGACACGCTGCGCTCGGGCTGGGTCACGACCGGGCCGAAGGCGCGGCGCTTCGAGCAGGACTTCGTCGCCTTCCTCGCGAACTCGCCAAGCGCCGCGCCCGGCGCGGCCTCGCTGCAGGCGATGGCGGTCAACTCGGCCACCGCCGGCCTGCACCTGGCGCTCGAGGCGCTGGGCATCGGCCCCGGCGACGAGGTCATCACGACCACCCACACCTTCACCGCGACCGCCGAGGTGGTGCGTTACCTCGGCGCCGACGTGGTGCTGGTCGACATCGACCCGGCGACGCTGAACGTCGATCCGGCCGCGATCGAGGCCGCGATCACGCCGCGCACCAAGGCCATCCTCCCGGTGCACTACGCCGGCCTCGCGGCGCCGATGGACGCGATCCTCGACATCGCGCGCCGCCACGGCCTGAAGGTCGTCGAGGACGCCGCGCACGCGCTGCCGACCACGCACGCCGGCCCGTTGGTCGGCACGCTGGCCAGCG
>CAYOXW010000143.1:0-7237 GCA_964408005.1 uncultured Methylibium sp. | reverse complement strand
GTGCCCGGCACGACCATGCCCTTGGCATGCTCCTCGAAGCGGCGCGCCAGCTCGAGCAGCGGCGGCGCGTTCTTCAGCACGCTCTTGGCGCCCTCGCGCGCGGCGGCGTAGAACTTGCCGCTCATCAGCCGCGCCAGGTAGCGGTTCAGCGCGCCGACCGGCGGCGAGATCGACATGTCGTTGTCGTTGAGCACCACCAGCAGGTCGGCGCCGGCGACGCCGCCGTTGTTCAGCGCCTCGAAGGCCATGCCGGCGGTCATCGCGCCGTCGCCGATCACCGCGACGCAGTGGCGCTCCTCGCCCTTGAGCTTGCTGGCCAGCGCCATGCCGAGCGCGGCCGAGATCGAGGTCGAGCTGTGCGCGGTGCCGAAGGTGTCGTACTCGCTCTCGTCGCGGCGCGGGAAGCCGCTGATCCCGCCGAGCTGGCGCAGCCCGCTCATGCGGTCGCGCCGGCCGGTCAGGATCTTGTGCGGATAGGTCTGGTGACCGACGTCCCAGACGATGCGGTCCTTGGGCGTGTCGAAGACATAGTGCAGCGCGATCGTCAGCTCGACCGTGCCGAGGTTGCTCGACAGGTGGCCGCCGGTGGCCGACACGCTGGTCAGCACGTGGTCGCGCAACTCGCCCGCGAGCTGCTGCAGCTCGGCGCGCGTCAGGCGGCGCAGGTCCGCCGGCGAGTCGATCGTGTGCAGCAGGGCGTTGACGCTCATGGGCCTCGATTGTGAGCGCTCGACGCTCAGCTGTCGCGCTCGACCACCTTGTCGGCCAGCATCGCGAGCCAGGCCGCATCCGACAGGCCGCTGCGCGCCAGCGCGGCCTGCGCCTCGTCACGCAGCGCCCGCGCATGCCGCTGTGCGGCGCCGAGACCGAGCACGGTCACGTAGGTCGGCTTGTTGTTGTCCTGGTCCTTGCCGGCGGTCTTGCCGAGCGTGCCGGAGGCCTGGGTCACGTCGAGCACGTCGTCGATGACCTGGAAGGCCAGCCCGAGCGCCGCGCCATAGTCACCAAGTGCCTGGCGTGCCGCCGGGGCGATCTCGGCGCAGGCCGCGCCCATCATCACGCTGGCCTGCAGCAGCGCCCCGGTCTTGCGGCGGTGCATGTCGCGCAGCGAGCGCTCGTCCAGCGCGACGCCGACGCTCGCCAGGTCGATCGCCTGCCCGCCGGCCATGCCGTCCTGCCCGGCGGCGCGCGCGAGCAGCGCGCACAGGCGCGCCTGCAGCGCCGCCGGCACCAGCGTCTCGTCGGGCGTCAGTACCTCGAAGGCCAGCGCCTGCATCGCGTCGCCGGCCAGCATCGCGAGCGCCTGGCCGAACTTCACGTGCACGGTCGGCTTGCCGCGGCGCAGCACGTCGTCGTCCATGCAGGGCATGTCGTCGTGGATCAGCGAGTACGCGTGGATCAGCTCGACCGCGCAGGCCGCACGCAGTGCTGCCTCGCGTCCGGCGGCACTGGCCGACGCGCCGACCGCGTCGGCCGCGGCCAGCGCCAGCAGCGGACGCAGGCGCTTGCCGCCGTCGAGCACGCCGTAGCGCATCGCCTCGCCCAGCCCGGCCGGCGCCTGCGCGGGAACCCAGCGCTCGAGCGCGACCTCGACCCGCGCCAGCTGCTCGCGCGCCCAGGCATCGAAGGCGTCCCGCTTCATCGCGTTCCCTCCTCGCGCGGCCACCTGCTCATGCGCCCTCGCTCCAGGGCTTGAGCTGGCCGTCCTCGAGCACCTGGACCTGCTGCTCGACCGCCTCCAGGCGCGCGCGGCACAGCCCGAGCAGCTCGGCGCCGCGGCGGTAGCTGTCGAGCAGCCGGTCGAGCGGCAGTTGCCCGCTCTCCATCGCCACGACGAGCCGTTCGAGCTCGGCAAGCGCGTCCTCGTAGCTGAGGGACTCGGGGGCGAGCGGGGCGGGGGGACTCTTGGCCATATCGGGAAAGACCCGGATTCTAGTCAGCGCGGCGACAGCCCCCGGAAGCGAAGCGTAGCCGGGTGTGTACGCGCGTCCGCCGCCGCAACCGCCCGCGACGGGCGGCCCCGGCCTTTAGAATCCCAGCCCCTGTCCTTCGGACGCGGTTGCCACTGGCCACTGGAGACCCGCGGATCATGTCGGATCTGAGCATCACCCTCGAAGCCCTCGAGCGCAGCGCCGCGCAGCTGCCCGTGTCGAGCTATTTCGACGAGGCCGTCTATGGACGCGAAGAGGAGCTCATCATCCGACCTGGCCCGCGCTACCTCGGGCACGCGCTCGCGGTGCCCGAGCTGGGCGACCACCATGCGCTGCCCCAGGAGGGCGACGGCCGGGCGCTGCTGCGCACCGCCGACGGCATCGAGCTGATCTCCAATGTCTGCCGGCACCGCCAGGCGGTGATGCTGCGCGGCCGCGGCAACGCCGGCCGCCACATCGTCTGCCCGCTGCACCGCTGGACCTACGACCTGCACGGCCGCCTGGTCGGCGCACCGCACTTCCCGCACGATCCCTGCCTGCACCTGAACAACTACGCGCTCCAGTCCTGGAACGGCCTGCAGTTCGAGGGCGGCGCGGGCCGGCGCGACATCGCGTCGGCGCTGTCGGATCTGACGCTGCCCCCCGAATTGAACTTCGACGGCTATGTCTTCGACCGCGTCCACCTGCACGAGTGCGACTACAACTGGAAGACCTTCATCGAGGTCTACCTCGAGGACTACCACGTCGGCCCCTTCCACCCCGGCCTCGGCAACTTCGTGACCTGCGAGGACCTGCGCTGGCAGATGGGTCGCGAGTTCTCGGTGCAGACCGTGGGCATCGCCAAGCATGCCGGCGAGGCGCTCGGCCGGCCTGGCTCGGAGGTCTACCGCCGCTGGCACGAGGTGCTGCTGAACCACCGCCGCGAGGCGCATGAGAGTGCGCCGCTGCGACACGGTGCGGTCTGGCTGACGATCTACCCGACCGTGATGGTCGAGTGGTATCCGCACGTGCTGGTGGTGTCCTCGCTGTACCCGCGCGGGCCGCGCAAGACGCTCAACGTGGTCGAGTTCTTCTACCCCGAGGAGATCGCCGCCTTCGAGCGCGAGTTCGTCGAGGCACAGCAGGCCGCCTACATGGAGACCTGCGTCGAGGACGACGAGATCGCGCTGCGCATGGACGCCGGGCGCGAGGCGCTGTGGCGGCGCGGCGACGACGAGCGGGGGCCCTACCAGAGCCCGATGGAGGACGGCATGCAGCAGTTCCACGAGTGGTACCGGCGGCAGATCGCCGGCGCCGGGCTGTGCGCATGAGCATCGCCGCAGCGGACGGGGGCTCGCGCGACCGGGTGAAGGAGGGGCGCTGATGGCCGACTTGCCGATGCCGCTGATCGACGCGTCGACGCTGGCCGAACGGCTCGCCGCACGGCAGCCGACGCGCGTGTTCGATGTGTCCTTCGACCTCGCCGACACCGCCGCCGGGGAACGTGCCCATGCCGAGGGCCATGTGCCCGGCGCGCACCACCTGCACCTCGACCGCGACCTGGCCGATCACGCCCCCGCGGCCGACGGCCGGCCCCGCGGCCGCCATCCCCTGCCGACGCGTGCGGCCTTCGCGGCCACCCTGGGACGCTTCGGCGTCGACGCGACGCTGCCGGTGGTGGTCTACGACCGCAGCGGCGGCATGTACGCGGCGCGCGCGTGGTGGCTGCTGCGCTGGATGGGACACGACGCGGTCGCGCTGCTCGACGGCGGCTGGGCCGCCTGGCAGGCCGCCGGCGGCGCGGTCGAGACCGATGCCCCGGTGCCGCCGATGCCGGCCACCTACCTGCCGGGGCCTCCCCGGATGCACACGGTCGACGCCGGCATGCTGCTGCGCGGCCTGGGCCGCTGGCGCCTGATCGATGCGCGCGCGCCGGAGCGCTTCCGTGGCGACGTCGAGCCGCTCGACCCGGTGGCCGGTCACATCCCCGGCGCGCTGAACCGGCCGTTCAAGGACAACCTGGGCACCGACGGGCGTTTCCGGCCGGCGGCGGATTTGCGCGCCGACTTCGCGGCCCTGCTCGGCGAGGCACCGCCCGACGAGGTCGTGCACCAATGCGGCTCGGGCGTCACCGCCTGCCACAACCTGCTCGCGATGGAGGTCGCCGGCCTGTCCGGCGCCGCGCTCTATCCCGGTTCCTGGAGCGAGTGGTGCGCGGACCCGGCCCGGCCGGTCGCGCGCGGCTGAGCCGTCGCGGCCGGGGCGTCGCGCGATCTCCGCGGCCTTGACGCGTCGCGCCTTGATCTGCGCCAATGTCGGTCGGCGGTGCCGCGGTGTAGCCTTGCAGGGCGGGGCCGGTGCCCCGATGGAGGGCTTTCGCATGTACCAGCACATCCTCGTCCCCACCGATGGCAGCGAAGTCACCTCGAAAGCGGTCGCGACCGCGATCGGTTTGGCCAAGGCGCTCGGCTCGCGCCTGAGCACCGTCAGCGTCAAGGAGCCCTTCCCGTACTCGGCGATCAGCGAGGTCCAGCCGATTCCGCCGCAGGAGTTCTTCGACGCCCAGGAGGCGATGGCACGCAAGCGCATCGATCAAGTCGTCGCGGCCTGCAGCGCCGCCGGGCTCGGCTGCCATGCGACGACCGTCGAGGCCGGCCACCCCTATGAGGCGATCATCGAGCACGCCCGCGCGCGCGGCTGCGACCTGATCGTGATGGCCTCGCACGGCCGGCGCGGCATGAGCGCGCTGCTGCTCGGCAGCGAGACCCAGAAGGTGCTGACCCACACCGGCATCGCGGTGCTGGTGGTGCGCTGAGCGTTCAGTCCGTCAGCAGCTGCGGCACACCGCCGCGGTGGCGCACGATGCCCTCGCGCAGCTCGAGCGCGTCCTCGACACACCAGCGCAGTGCCATCGGGTAGAGCCGGTGCTCCTGGCGGAGCACTCGTGCGGACAGCGTCTCGGGCGTGTCCTCGGGCAGCACCGGCACCGCCGCCTGGGCCAGGATCGGCCCATGGTCGAGCTCGGCGGTGACGAAGTGCACCGTCGCGCCGGCCAGCTTGCAGCCGGCCGCGAGCGCGCGCTCGTGGGTGTGCAGGCCGGGGAAGGCCGGCAGCAGCGAGGGGTGGATGTTGAGCAGTCGCCCCGCGTAGCGCGCGACGAAGCCGGGCGTCAGGATGCGCATGAAACCGGCCAGCACCACCCAGTCGGGCCGGTGGGCGTCGATCGCGGCGGCGAGCGCGGCGTCGAAGGCTTCGCGGCCGGCATGGGCGCGGTGGTCGACCGCGGCGGTGGCGATGCCGCGCGCGCCGGCCCAGGCCAGCCCGGCCGCCTCGGGGCGGTTGCTGAGCACCGCGACCACCTCGGCCGGCCAGCCCTCGCGCGCGCAGGCCTCGACGATCGCCTCCATGTTGGAGCCGCGGCCGGAGATGAGGATGACGATGCGCTTCACGGCGCCGCAGTGTAGGCGTGCGGCGGCCCGGTTCCGGGGCGACCGGCATAATTTCCAGTCCTCTTCGATCGCGGCCCCGCGGTTTCACTTCGCGCATGAACACCCTGCCCCCCACCGCACGCCTTGAGCCCCTCGGTCGTTTCGAGGTGATCGCCTTGCTGGTGCTCGCCCTCGCGAGCGCCGTGCTCGTCGCGATCGCGTGGAGCGGCAACGAGACGCTGATGCATTGGCTCACCAGCGAGACGGGGCCGCTCGAATGGCTGTCGGCCCGCGCCTGGTTCCTGATCGCCGCGCTGCTGCTGTGGCGCGGCCCGCGCGGCGCGACGCTGTACGCGCTCGCCGCGCTGTGCATCGTCTTCGGACTGCGCGAGCTCGACCTGCACAAGGTGATCGCGCACACCAGCTTCCTGAAGAACGCCTTCTACCGCGACCCGTCCATCTCGAGCGCCGACAAGGCGCTCGGCGGCGCGCTCGCCTTCGGCACGGTCGGCATCGTTCTGACGGGCCTGCTGCTGGGCACGCGCGCCTACCTGCGCCGGCGGCTCTACCGCAGCAGCTGGGGTCGCGTCGTGCTCGGCGCGGCCGTGCTGCTCGTGCTGTCCAAGCTGCTCGACCGCATCCCGGCGACGCTGGCGGTCGACTACGGCATCGCGCTCGAGACGCACCTCAAGGCGGTGGTGTCGCTGCACGAGGAGTGGCTGGAGTGCTACGTGCCGCTGCTCTACGTCGCCGCGGCTTGGCGTGCGCCCGCCTGAGCCCCGCGATGGATCAGGAGCTGATCCGCACGGTGCTGGTGTACGCGCTGCCCGTGCTGTTCGCGATCACCGTGCACGAGGCCGCGCACGGCTATGCGGCACGCCATTTCGGTGACCCGACCGCCGCCGCGCTGGGCCGCATCTCGCTGAACCCGCTGCGCCACATCGACCCGATCGGCACCGTGGCGATGCCGGTGCTGCTCTACCTCGCCACCGCCGGCGCCTTCGTGTTCGGCTACGCGAAACCGGTGCCGGTGGACTGGCGTCGGCTGCGCCACCCGAAGCGCGACATGGTCTGGGTCGCCTTCGCCGGCCCGGGCGCCAATCTCGCGCAGGCCATCGGCTGGGCGCTGTTCGGCGCGCTGCTGCTCGCGCTCGGCGGCGAGGAGCCCTTCTTCCTGCTGATGGCCAAGGCCGGCGTGCTGGTGAACCTCGTGATGTTCACCTTCAACCTGCTGCCGGTGCCGCCGCTGGACGGCGGGCGCATCCTGGTCGGCCTGCTGCCACCGCGGCTGGCGTTGCCGGTCGCGCGGCTCGAGCCCTACGGCTTCTTCATCGTCGTCGGCCTGCTGGTCGCCGGGCTGGTCTCGGCCTGGTGGATGCTGCCGATCTTGCGCCTGCTGCTCGGGCTGCTGAGCGCCGTGCTGCCTTCGTTCTCTACCGTGATGGGTGTCTCCTGATGAAACTGCGCGTCCTCACCGGCATCACGACCACCGGCACGCCGCACCTGGGCAACTATGTCGGCGCGATCCGCCCGGCCATCGCGGCGAGCCGCGAGGCCGACGTCCAGAGCTTCTTCTTCCTGGCCGACTACCACGCGCTGATCAAGTGCGACGACCCGGACCGCATCGAGCGATCGCGCCTGGAGATCGCCGCGACCTGGCTGGCCTGCGGCCTGGACCCGCATCGCGTCATCTTCTACCGCCAGAGCGACCTGCCCGAGACCACCGAGCTGTCCTGGCTGCTGACCTGCGTGACGCCCAAGGGCCTGATGAACCGCGCGCACGCCTACAAGGCCGCGACCGATGTCAACGAGGCCGCCGGCACCGACACCGACGACGGCGTCACGATGGGCCTGTTCAGCTACCCGGTGCTGATGGCCGCGGACATCCTGATGTTCAAC
>CAYOXW010000142.1:0-7255 GCA_964408005.1 uncultured Methylibium sp. | reverse complement strand
GGCGAGCCGCCGCTCGCGCGGCCGGCGGCGGGCGAGGCGGGCGGCTGGACCGACGCCGAGCGCGCCCGCCACGGCGCGCTGTTCATCGCGCTGCAGGCCGCGCTGCTGGCCCCGACCGAGCCCTCGGCGGCCGGCGCGACGCCGGGGCCCGAGCTGCGTCGCCTCGTCGCCGCGCGCCTGTCGGACTGGCAGCGGCGGCTGCGCAAGGACGCCAAGCGCTATGCGTCGCTCGACGACGCCGGCCGCCACCGCGTGCGCCGGCGCGCCAAGCGCCTGCGCTACGCGGCCGAGTTCGCCGCGGCGCTGTTTCCGAGGCCGGCGGTCGAGGCCTTTCTCGAGCGCCTGCGCGCCGCCCAGGAGCGGCTGGGCGAATTCAACGACGTGTGCGTGGCGATGGCGGCCTGTCGCTCGCTCGCCGAGACCGAGCCGCGCGCCTGGTTCGCGCTCGGCTGGCTGGCGGCGCGCCGCGAGGCGGCGCTGGCCGACGGCGCGGCGGCGCTGGCACGTTGGCGCCAGGCCGAGCCCTTCTGGCGCTGAGGGGCGGAGCGGGGCCGGTCGGCGCTCAGTCGCCGCGCGCGGGCACGGCCCCGGACCGCCAGCGCTCGGCGAGCGCCGCCACCGCCAGCGGCGCGCTCGTGTCCACCCCGAGCGTGTGGCGGCGTTCATCGGCGTCCAGCGGCTCGGCCTGTGCCGCGAGCTGCTCGAGCACGGCCAGCCCGGCCTCCGAGGGGTCGTCGCCGCGCGCCTGGCGCGCGACGATGCGCTCGCGCAGCAGCGCCATCGGCGCGTCGCAGTGCAGCAGCACGAAGGGACAGCCCAACTCGGCCGCCAGCGCGGCGAACTCGAGGCGCTCGGCGCGCCGCAGGAAGGCGGCGTCGACCACCACCGGCCAGCCCGCGGCCAGCGCCGTGCGCGCCAGCCCGGCCAGCCGCGCATAGGTGCGGCGGGTCGTGTCGGCGCCGTAGGCCCCGCCGCCGGGCGGCGTGGCGGCCAGCGGCGCGAGGCCGAGCAGGCGCTTGCGCTCGACGTCCGAGCGCAGTCGCAGCGCGCCGGTCTGGCCGAGCAGCTGCAGCGCCACATGGCTCTTGCCCGAACCCGGCAGGCCATGGGTGAGCGCCAGCGCCGGCGCCGGCGTGGCGCGCGCCTCGCCGAGGGCCAGCGTCAGGTAGTCGAGCGCCGAGGGCCGGCACGCGGCCGGCGCACGCAGGCCGGTGACCAGCGCGCGCACCAGCGCCCGGTAGACGAGCGCGTGGCGCCACAGCGGCAGGCCGGCGTGGTCGCCGCTGGCCTCGATCCAGGCGTTGATGAAGCGCGCCGCGGCGACGGGCTGGCCATGCACCTTCAGGTCCATCGCGGTGAAGGCCACGTCGTCGACGACGTCGATGAAGCGCAGCGCCGGGTCGAACTCGATCGCGTCGAAGGGGGACCAGCCCGAGTCGAGTTCCACGATGTTCGCGAGGTGCAGGTCGCCATGGCCCTCGCGCACCTGCCGCGTCGTGCGGCGCGCGGCCCACAGCGGCGCGAGCGCGTCGCCCTGCGCGGCGAACCAGCGGCGCAGGACGTCGATGTCGGCGCGGCGCTGCGGCCATTGCGCCGCGACGCCGTCGAGCGTGGCCAGCGCCATCGCGTGCAGGGCGCCGCCACCCCAGGTCCCGCTCGCGGGGGCCGGTTCGGCGCGGTCCTGCCAGCCGGCGATCTGCGCGGCGAGCGACTCGAGCATCGCGGCATCGAGCGGCCCGGCCAGCGCCCGCGTGGCGAGCAGCGCGTCGGCGGGGAAGCGGCGCATCCGCACCGCGTGGTCGAGCAGCGGGCCGTCGCCGTCGAGGCGGGGCTCGGCCAGGCTGCCGGTGACCCGGCTCAGGCCGAGGTAGATCTGCGGCGCGAAACGGCGGTTGACGCGCAGCTCCTCCTCGCAGAAGTGCCGGCGCCGCTCGGCATCGCTGAAGTCCAGGAAGGGCAGCTTCACCGGCTTTTTGAGCTTGTAGGCCAGCGTGCCGGCCAGCAGCACCCAGGAGATGTGGGTCTCGATCAGATCGACCGGCGTGCCGTCGCGGCCGAGCCAGCGGCGCAGCCCGTCGACCAGCGCGCGCGAGGTCTCGCCGCTCATCGTGACGCGCCACGCCGGATGCCGCCCATGGGCGCGATTCTGCGCGGAGGCGTGGCGCCGCGCCGGGGCTGGGCACAATCGGTGCGCCCTCGACGAGGCCCCACCATGACGATCCGTCACCTCGACCGCCTGCTCGAACCCGCTTCGATCGCACTGATCGGCGCGACGCCGCGGCCGGGCAGCGTCGGCCAGCTGGTCTGGCGCAACCTGCGTGCCGGCGGCTTCGCCGGGCCGGTGATGGCGGTCAACCCCGCGCACCGCACGCTCGACGGCGAGCCCTGCGTGGCGCGCGTGGCCGATCTGCCGCGGGTGCCGGACCTGGCGGTGATCTGCACGCCGCCGGCCAGCGTGCCCGGCCTGGTCGCCGAGCTCGGTGCCTTCGGCACGCGCGCGGTCGTGGTGCTGACGGCCGGGCTGACGCGCGAGCACAAGCAGGCCGCGCTCGACGCCGCGCGGCCGCACTGTCTGCGCCTGCTCGGGCCCAACTGCATCGGCCTGATGACGCCGCGCCTGGGCCTGAACGCCAGCTTCGCCCATGCCGCGGCGCGCCCCGGCGAGATCGCCTTCGTCTCGCAGTCCGGCGCGCTGCTGACCGCGATGCTCGACTGGGCCGGCGCGCGCGGCGTCGGTTTCTCGCACCTGGTGTCGATCGGCGAGCGGCTCGACGTCGACTTCGGCGACCTGCTCGACCTGCTGGCCAGCGACGCCCACACCCGCGCGATCCTGCTCTACATCGAGTCGATCGAGTCGCCGCGCAAGTTCATGTCGGCCGCGCGCGCGGCGGCGCGCAACAAGCCGGTGATCGTCGTCAAGGCCGGCCGCAGCCGCAGCGGCGCGCAGGCGGCGGCCTCGCACACCGGCGCGCTGGCGGGGGCCGACATCGTGTTCGACGCCGCGATCCGCCGCGCCGGCATGCTGCGGGTGGACACGCTGCAGGAGCTCTTCCTCGCGGCACAGACGCTCGCGCGGCTGCGGCCGGCGCAGGCCGGCGCGCTGACCGTGCTGACCAACGGTGGCGGCGGCGGCGTGATGGCCGCCGACGCGGCCGAGCGGCTGGGCGTGCCGATGGCGGTGCCCGGTGCGGCGCTGCTCGAACGGCTCGACGCGCTGCTGCCGCCGACCTGGTCGCACGCGAACCCGATCGACATCATCGGCGACGCCCCGGTCGAGCGCTATGGCGCGGCGCTGGCCGAGCTGCTGGCCGATCCGGCCAGCGGCACCGTGCTGCTGCTGCACGCGCCGACCGCGATGGTGGGCAGCGAGGCGATCGCGCAGGCGCTGCTGCCGCTGGCGCGCGGCGCGTCGGGGCGGCTGATGAGCTGCTGGCTCGGCGAGTCGGCGGTCGCGCGGGCGCGCCAGCGGTTCACCGAGGCGGGCATCGCCGACTACGCGACGCCGGAGGAGGCGGTGCATGCGCTCGCGCTGCTGCGCACCTGGCGCGTCAACCAGGAGGCGCTGCTCGAGACCCCGGCGCTGGCCGAGGCGCCGGCGCCGGCGCTCGACGTCGCCCGCGCGCTGGTCGACCGCGCGCTCGCCGAGGGCCGGGGCTGGCTGAGCGATGCCGACGCGATGGCGTTGCTGGCCGCCTATGGCGTGCCGGTGATCCCGACCCGCCTGGCCGCGCCCACGGCCGCGGCCGCCGTCGCGGCGGCGGCCGTGACCGGCTATCCGGTGGCGCTGAAGATCGCCTCGCGCGACATCCTCCACAAGTCCGATGTCGGCGGCGTCGTGCTCGACCTGCGCGACGAGGCCGCCTTGCGCGCGGCGGTCGGCGCGCTGCTGGCGCGCGTGCGCGAGCGCCAGCCCGGGGCGCGCCTCGAGGGCCTGACGGTGCAGCGCATGGCCGAGCGGCCTCAGGCCCACGAGCTGATCGTCGGCGCCAGCGTGGACGCGCTGTTCGGGCCGGTGCTGCTGTTCGGCGCCGGCGGCACCGCGGTCGAGGTGCTGGCCGACCGCGCCGTCGCGCTGCCGCCGCTGAACCGCGCGCTCGCGGCCGAGCTGGTCGCGCGCACCCGCGTCGCGCGGCTGCTGGCCGGCTACCGCAGCCGCCCGCCCGCGGACCTGGCGGCGCTGTACGACGTGCTGGGCGCGGTGGCGCGGCTGCTCGCCGAGCTGCCCGAGGTGGCCGAGCTCGACATCAACCCGCTGCTGGCCGATGCGCAGGGCGTGCTGGCCGTCGACGCGCGGGTGCGCGTGGCGGCCGAGCGCCCGGGCGGCGGCGCGCGCTTCGCGATCCGGCCCTACCCGAGCGAGCTGGTCGCGCCGCTCGACTGGCGCGGCCGGCGCCTCGTCGTGCGGCCGATCCGCCCCGAGGACGAGCCGGCGCACCGGCGCTTCATCGAACGGCTGGCCCCCGAGGACATCCGCATGCGCATCTTCCACACGCGGCGCGTGCTGCCGCACAGCGAGCTGGCGCGGCTGACGCAGATCGACTACGAGCGCGAGATGGCGCTGGTCGCGGTCGAGCTCGACGCCACCGGGCGCGAGGGCGAGACGCTCGGCGTGGTGCGGCTGGTGGCCGACCCGGACAACGTCGAGGCCGAGTTCGCGATCATTGTGCGCAGCGACCTGAAGGGCGGCGGGCTCGGCCGCCTGCTGATGCAGCGCATCACCGACTACGCGCGCGGGCGCGGCACGCGCTGCCTGGTCGGCGACGTGCTGCGCGGCAACCGCGCGATGCTCGAGCTGGCCGCGCACTGCGGCTTCGAGCCCGACGCCGCGGCCTCGGACCACGAGATCGTGCGGCTGCGCCTGCCGCTGCGCTGAGCGCGGCTCAGCGCTCGGCGGGGGCGGCGCGCCGCAGGGCGCTGTCGAGGTCCGGGCTCAGCCCGGCGGCGCCGAGCTCGGCATCCAGGCCGCTGCGCTCGACGATGGAGCGCGGCTGCTCGTGCAGGCCGGCCAGGCACAGCGCGATGCCGCGGCGTTGCAGCGCGCGGTGCAGCGTCCGCAGCGCCTCGGCGCCGCTGACGTCCAGCGCCACCAGCAGCCGCGCGTCGAGCACCAGCGCACGCGTGTCCTCGGGCAGCGTGTCCGCCAGCGCCTCGAGCCGGTCGACCGCGCCGAAGAACAGCGCGCCGTAGAGCCGCCGCACCACCACCCCCGCCGGCGGCGGCGGCGCGTCGCCCTCCGGCGCGTCGATGCGGAACAGCGCGGCCATGCGCCAGATGAAGAAGCCGCAGGCCAGCACCAGGCCGACCTCGACCGCCACCGTCAGGTCGAACACCACCGTCAGCACGAAGGTGCCGAGCAGCGTGACGCGGTAGGGCACGGTCAGGTGGCGCAGGCGCGCGAACTCGTGCCACTCGCCCATGCTCCAGGCGACGAACAGCAGGATGCCGGCCAGCGCCGCCAGCGGCACGTGCAGCGCCAGCGGCGCGGCCACCAGCACCACCGCCAGCAGCGTGAACGCATGCACCATGCCGGCCACCGGGCTGCGCGCGCCGGCGCGCACATTGGTGATGGTGCGCGCGATCGTGCCGGTGGCCGGGAGGCCGCCGAACACCGGCGCGACCATGTTGGCCACGCCCTGGGCCATCAGCTCCTGGTTGGGGTCGTGGCGCGGCAGCGCGGTGGCGTTGTCGGCCACCCGCGCGCACAGCAGCGACTCGATCGCGCACAGCAGCGCGATCGTGATCGTCGGGATCAGCAGCTGCTTCGCGCTGGCCCAGCTGAAGGCCGGCAGCTCGAGCTGCGGCAGGGCCTGCGGGATGCCGCCGAAGCGGCTGCCGATGGTCTCGACCGGCAGCTCGAACAGCGCGGTGGCCAGCGTCGCGAGCGCGAGCGCGACGATGGTGCCGGGCAGGTGCGCGACCACGCGCCGCAGGCGCGCGGACGGCGTGCTCGGCGTCACCGGCATCGCGTAGGCCTTGGGCCACACGACCACCAGCGCGAGGCTGGCCAGGCCGATCGCGAGCGCGGCCGGGTTCAGGCCGTCGAGGTGGCGCGCCAGCGTGGCCAGCTGCGCCAGGAAGTCGGCCGGCAGCTTCTCGATCGGCAGGCCGAGCAGGTCCTTCAGCTGCGACAGCGCGATCAGCACCGCGATGCCGTTGGTGAAGCCGATCACGATCGCGACCGGGATGTAGCGCACCAGCGCGCCGAGCTTGAGCGCGCCCATCGCGAACAGCAGTGCGCCGGCCAGCGCGGTCGAGATCAGCAGGTTGGTCAGGCCGTAGCGCTCGACGATGCCGTAGACGACGACGATGAAGGCGCCGGCCGGCCCGCCGATCTGCACGTGCGAGCCGCCGAGCGCCGAGATCAGGAAGCCGGCGATGATCGCGGTGATGAGGCCCTGCTCGGGCTTGAGGCCCGAGGCGATCGCGAAGGCCATCGCGAGCGGCAGCGCGACGATGCCGACGGTCAGGCCGGCCGAGATGTCGGCCAGCAGGTCGCGGCGCTGGTAGCCGCTCAGCGCATCGAGCAGGCGTGGTCGGAAGGGGTGAAGACGGGGCAGGGCCATGGAACCTCCGGTATCGGGTGGGGTGCGCGCAAGAAGCGCGCCTCCGGAGGTCCGCAGTGGTGGCGCTGGGCGACGAAGCGGCGCCGGCGCGTCGGTCCGAAGACCTGGCTGCGCGCGGCGCGCCGCATCAGCGGATCCGCAGCCCCGGCACGGCGCCGGGCGTGGGTTCGAGCAGGTAGAGGCCGGCGTGGCCCTTCTCGTCGGCGTGCGAGGCGGCCAGCACCATGCCCTCGCTGAGACCGAACTTCATCTTGCGCGGCGCCAGGTTGGCGACCAGCACCGTCATCTTGCCGATCACGTCCTCGGGGCCGAAGGCCGACTGGATGCCGCTGAAGACGTTGCGGGTGCGGCCTTCGCCGACGTCGAGCGTCAGCTGCAGCAGCTTCGTGCTGCCCTCGACCCGCTTCGCGTCGACGATCTTCGCCAGCCGCAGGTCGACCTTGGTGAAGTCGTCGATCGTGATCGTCGGCGCGAGGTCCTCGCCGCCCGGCTTCGGGAGCTCGACCACGGGTGGCTCGAACAGCGCGTCGAGCAGCTTCGGGTCGACGCGCTGCATCAGGTGCTCGTAGGCGCCGATCGCGTGCGCGCCGAGCAGCCGCTCGGCATCGGCGAAGCGCAGCGGCTCGACCTGCAGGAACGCCTCGACGCGCGCGGCCAGCGCCGGCAGCACCGGCTTCAGGTAGATCGTCAGC
>CAYOXW010000141.1:1415-7277 GCA_964408005.1 uncultured Methylibium sp. | reverse complement strand
TGGAGCGGGTGAAGGGAATCGAACCCTCGTATGAAGCTTGGGAAGCTGCCGTTCTACCATTGAACTACACCCGCGTTGGCGCCAGTTTACGCGAGGCTGCGGCGCTCGCGCACGGGCGCGACTCCCTTGATGCCGCTCAATGGCCCCGGCGAACCGAGGCCTAGCATCACGCCATGTGTCGAGTGTTCCCTGATTGGTCCGTGCTGGCGCGCTCGGCCCGCTGTGCGGTGACCTTGGCCTTGCTCGCAGCGCTGGGGGCTTGCGGCGGTGGCGGCGGTGATCCTCCCGAGGAGGTCTGGAGCGGCGTGACGATCGAGGCGCCCTCGGAAGCGGCCAGCTTCACGACCGACCAGCCGGCGATCGACCTCGCCGGGCGCTCCTTCGTCCCGACGGGATCGCTGTGCAATGCCATCGTGGGAACGATTGCCGAGGGCTACCACCTGCGCTGGCGCAATGCGGCTACCGGGTCTGAGAGCCAGATCGACCACATGCGGCTCAACTGCCTGATCGCCGTGAGCCTCACCTGGGAGAGCAGCGAACTGCCGCTGGCGTTGGGCGACAACGCGATCACCGTCACGGCCAGCGCCGCGGACGGCGAGGCAGGTCGCGACACGATCAACGTCCGCCGGACCGTGGACACGACGCCGCCGACCGTCATCGGCAGCACCCCTTCCGATGGAGCGGTGGTTCCGGGCGGCTTCACGTCGATCTCGGCCGATTTCACGGAGCCGGTCGACGTGTCGAGCGGCAGCTTCACGCTGCGCGACGAGACGAGCGACACGCCGGTCGCGCTGGCCCCGTGGCGCGAAGGAACGAGGGTGGACCTCGGCAACGTCACCCTGGCGCCCGGTCACGCCTACGTCCTGCAGATCGGCGGCGTGCGCGACCGCAACGGCAACGCCATGACGACGGCGTTCACGTCGAGGTTTTCCACGGCGCCCTGAAGGCGCCCGCGACGCGCGCCTATCATCGACGGGCCTGCGACGCCGCCGGGACGGGGCAGCCCCCGCGGCGTCCGCCTATCGGCCAGGCCAGGCCCTGCCCCACCAGGAGGAACTTCCATGTCCCTGCGCATCAACGACACCGCCCCCAACTTCAGCGCCCGCACCACCCAGGGCACGATCGATTTCCACCAGTGGATCGGTGATGGTTGGGCAATCCTGTTCTCGCACCCGAAGGACTTCACGCCGGTGTGCACCACCGAGCTGGGCTACATGGCCCGCATCGAGCCCGAGTTCCGCAAGCGCAACGTGAAGCTGATCGGCCTGTCGGTCGACCCGGTCGAGAACCACGAGCGCTGGTCCGACGACATCGAGCAGACCCAGGGCGCGCGCCCGAACTACCCGATGATCGGCGACAGCGACCTGGCCGTCGCCAAGCTCTACAACATGCTGCCGGCCGAGGAGCCGGGCACGTCGGAGGGCCGCACCGCGGCGACCAACGCCACCGTGCGCTCGGTGTTCGTCATTGGGCCCGACAAGAAGATCAAGCTGATGATGACCTACCCGATGACCACCGGGCGCAACTTCGACGAGATCCTCAGGGTGGTCGATTCGATGCAGCTCACGGCCCAGCACAAGGTCGCCACGCCGGTGAACTGGAAGCCGGGCGAGGACGTGATCATTGCCGGCTCGGTCAACGACGAGGACGCGAAGAAGCTCTTCCCCGAGGGCTGGCAGGCGCCGAGGCCCTACCTGCGCATCGTCAAGCAGCCGCGCTGAGATTCAGCGCGGCGTCCCGGCGCGGCCGAGGGCGGCGATGTCGAGCGCGCCCTGGCTCTCGAAGCGTTCGGCCGCGAACAGCGGGCCGGCGAGCTTGCCGCGCAGCCGGTAGTCGAGCTTGCCGCGCGACTCCTGCGTGGCGAGATGCAGCGCCTGGCGCAGCGCAGTCAGCGCCGAGACGGTGACCGGCACCGCCAGCAGCGCCTCGCCGAAACGCGGCACGCTGCCGGCGGCGTCCGACACGCCGCTCGCGAAGGGCTGGCCGAGCACGTCCAGCTCGACGAAGGCCCCGCGGAACTCGATCGGCGCCTCGTTCGGGTTCTGGAGGCGCAGCTTGACCAGGAAGCGCAGTTCGAGGCCCTCGCCAGGCAGCGGCTCGACGCCGGCGACCAGGACACGCGGTGGGTCGGTCCGCGGCAGGCCGGCACAGGCGGCCAGGGCCAGCGCAGGGGCCAGGATGAAGAAGCGGCGGGGGAAGCTCATGGCCGCTTTAACGCCGCGCCGGTGCCGTGCGCCGACCGGATCCCACCGCAAAAAGAAAAGCCCGCCGGGCGGCGGGCTTTGCAGGGGGTGGCGGAGTCGGAGGGATTCGAACCCTCGATGCAAGTTTTAGCTCACATACTCCCTTAGCAGGGGAGCACCTTCGGCCTCTCGGTCACGACTCCAGGCCAGAGATGGGATTATGCCGCAGCTGCTCGGTCCAGGTCGAAGGCCTTGTGCAGCGCGCGCACCGCGAGCTCCATGTACTTCTCGTCGATCACGACCGAGGTCTTGATCTCGGAGGTGGAGATCATCTGGATGTTGATGCCCTCCTCCGACAGCGTGCGGAACATCGTGCTCGCGACGCCGGCATGGCTCTTCATGCCGATGCCGACGATGCTGACCTTGCAGATCTTCGGGTCGCCGATCACCTGCGCCGCGCTGGTCGCGGGCTGCACGCTGCTCTTCAGCAGCTCGAGCGTGCGCGCGTAGTCGTTGCGGTGCACCGTGAAGCTGAAGTCGGTCTTGCCGTCGTGCGAGACGTTCTGGATGATCACGTCGACGTCGATGTTGGCCTCGGCCACCGGGCCGAGGATCTGGTATGCGATGCCCGGCTTGTCCGGCACGCCCAGCACGGTGATCTTGGCCTCGTCGCGGTTGAAGGCGATGCCCGACACGATGGCTTGTTCCATGTTCTCGTCTTCCTCGAAAGTGATCAGGGTGCCGGACTTGGCCTCTTCCTCGAGCGGAATGTCCCAGTCGGTGAAGCTCGACAGCACCCGCGTCGGCACCCGGTACTTGCCGGCAAACTCCACCGAGCGGATCTGCAGCACCTTGGAGCCCAGGCTGGCCATCTCCAGCATCTCCTCGAAGCTGATGGCATGCAGGCGCCGCGCCTCCGGCACGACGCGCGGGTCGGTCGTGTAGACCCCGTCGACGTCGGTGTAGATCAGGCACTCGGCCGCCTTCAGCGCCGCGGCGATCGCGACCGCCGAGGTGTCCGAGCCACCGCGCCCCAGCGTCGTGATGTGGCCGTTGCCGTCGATGCCCTGGAAACCGGTGACGATGACCACCTTGCCCGCGTCGAGGTCGGCGCGCACGCGGGCATCGTCGATGCTCTCGATGCGCGCCTTGGTGTAGGCGCTGTCGGTGCGCACCGGCACCTGCCAGCCGGTGTAGCTGACGGCGTCCATGCCCTCGGCCTGCAGCGCGATCGCGAGCAGGCCGACCGAGACCTGTTCGCCGGTGGAGGCGATCATGTCGAGTTCGCGCGCCAGTGCGGCCGAATGGCTGGCCGGCGACAGTTCCTTCGCGAGGCCGAGCAGGCGGTTGGTCTCGCCGCTCATCGCGGAGGGCACGACCACCATCTGGTGGCCGGCGCGCGCCCACTTGGCGACGCGCTTGGCGACATTGCGGATGCGCTCGGTCGAGCCCATCGACGTGCCGCCGTACTTGTGAACAATCAGTGCCATGAGAGAGGTCGCAGTGGGATCGCGGCCGCTGTGAGGGCGGGGTGCCCAAAACCGCGAGCCCGCGATTTTAGCCACCCGCCGCACCCTCACCCGCCGGCCGGCTCCCAGGCCAGCGCGAGCTGCGGCACGCCGGCCGGGGCGCGCGCCGCGGCATCGATGCCGAGGCCCGGCACGAAGACCAGCGTGCCGTCGCCCGCGACCAGCAGCGGCCCACCGCGCTCCCAGGCCGCGAGGCCGAGGGACTGGAACTGCTTCTTCAGGCTGCGGGCGGGGCGATCGGCCTGCGGGCGAAAGCGCTCGCCGCCACGGCGCTCGACCAGCCTCACCGCCGCCAGCCACGCCAGCGCGGCCCCCCCTTCGCGCACCCGCCTCGCCACCAGCGTGCCGCCCCAGCCGGGCAGCGGGTAGCGCCCGGCGCAGCCGATCGTCAGCTGCTCCTCGCGCGGCGCATCGACGGCCGAGCGCTCGGCCTCGAACCGCAGGCGTCCACGGTAGCGCCGCAGCGTGCCAGCGGCCAGCGGCCAGCTGGCCGGCGCACGGCCGGGCAGCTCGCGCAGCAGGCGCTGCAGATCGGCCGCCCCCGGTGCGCGGCCGCTGCGCGCGCGCAACCAGGCGCGCAGCACGTTGGCCGCGCGGTGCGGCGCGAGGCGCTGCCACGCGGCCAGATCGAGCGCCTCACCGTCGCCGCAGGCGCCGAGGTCGAGCGCCGCCAGGTCGGCCAGCGCCGCATCGGCCTGGCCCGCCCAGGTCGCCGCATCGGCCAGCGCCGACTCCGCGTGGGGAAAGGCCGCCGCCAGGGCCGGCCAGACGTCGAGGCGCAGCCGGTTGCGCGCAAAGCGTCGATCGGTGTTGCTGTCGTCCTCGACATGCCGCAAGCGGTAGCGGCGCACATAGGCCGCGATCGCTTCGGACGGCTGGCCGAGCCAGGGCCGCTCCCAAGTCAGCCCGTCTCGCTCGGCGCGGGCCGGCATGCCCGCGAGTCCGGCCACGCCGGCGCCGCGCAAGGCCTGCAGCAGCAAGGTCTCGGCCTGGTCGCGGCGGTGATGGGCGAGCAGCACGAGCTCGCAGCCGGCTGCCAGAGCCATCCGCCGCAGCGCCGCATAGCGAGCGGCGCGCGCGACCGCCTCGACGCTCTCGCCGCGCGCCGGCCGCAGCACCAGCCGCTCGGCGTGGAAGTGCACCGGCAGGCCGCGCCGGGCCCAGCGCGCGCACTGGCGCTCGCCATGCGCGAGCCAGGCGTCGGCGTACGGGCTCAGCCCGTGGTGGACATGCAGCGCATGGACCTCGACGCCCTGCTCGGCCGCCGCGAGGAGCGTCGCGTGCAGCAGCGCGGTCGAGTCGCGCCCGCCGCTGTAGGCGACGGCGACGGCGCGGGGCACGACAGGGACCTCAGCGGTCCTTGGTGTCGCTGAAGCGGCCGTAGCTCTTGAGGCGCTCGTAGCGCTGATTCAACAGCTCGCGCGGCTTGAGGTCGATGACCTGGCGCAGCGCGTCGTTGAGCGCGCGCTTCAGGTAGGCGGCCATCTGCAGCGGGTCGCGGTGGGCGCCGCCGACCGGCTCGTTGACGATCTTGTCGATCAGGCCCAGCGCCTTGAGGCGGTGGGCGGTGATGCCCATCGCCTCGGCGGCGTCGCTGGCGCGCTCGGCGGTCTTCCACAGGATCGACGCGCAGCCCTCGGGCGAGATCACCGAGTACACCGAGTACTGCAGCATCAGCACCTGGTCGCCGACGCCGATCGCCAGCGCCCCGCCCGATCCACCCTCGCCGATGATGGTGGTGATGATCGGCACCTCGAGCTGCGCCATCTCGAAGATGTTCCGACCGATCGCCTCGGACTGGCCACGCTCCTCGGCGCCGATGCCCGGGTAGGCGCCGGGCGTGTCGACGAAGGTGAACACCGGCAGGCCGAACTTCTCGGCCAGCTGCATCAGGCGCAGCGCCTTGCGGTAGCCCTCGGGGCGGCTCATGCCGAAGTTGCGCAGCGCGCGCTCCTTCGTGTCGCGGCCCTTCTGGTGACCGATGACCATGCAGGGCTGACCGTTGAAGCGCGCCAGCCCGCCGACGATGCTCTGGTCGTCCGCGAAATGGCGGTCGCCATGCAGCTCGTGGAAGTCGCTGAAGATCTCGTTGACGTAGTCGAGCGTGTAGGGGCGCTGCGGGTGACGCGCGATCTGCGTCACCTGCCAGG
>CAYOXW010000141.1:0-1405 GCA_964408005.1 uncultured Methylibium sp. | reverse complement strand
AGCTGCTGGCTCTTCTTGCTGAGGCGGTCGATCTCCTCGGAGATGTCGACCGCCGACTCGCTTTGCACGTAGCGCAGCTCTTCAATCTTGGTCTCGAGTTCGGCAATGGGTTGCTCGAACTCCAGAAAGTGCCTCTTGCTCATCGGCAATCGTCCTTCTGATGGGAGCCGGGCAGCATTGTGCCCGAACGGGCTCAGTACTCGACCGGTTGCGGGTCGAGGCTGCGCCAGATGTACCAGGTGGCCACCGAGCGGAACGGTGCCCAGGCATCGCCGACCTCGCGCGCCTCGTTGCGCGTGACCGGCTCGCCGCTGAAATAGTTGGAACTGATGCCCTTGAGCAGCCCCAGGTCGTCCAGCGGCAGGACGTTCGGTCGCATCAGGTGAAAGATCAGGAACATCTCCGCCGTCCAGCGGCCGATGCCACGGATCGCGACCAGCTCCTCGATGATGGCCTCGTCGTCCATCGAGGCCCAGGTCTTGACGTGCACCGCGCCGGCATCGAAATGGCCGGCGAGATCGCGCAGGTACTCGATCTTGCGCGTCGACAGGCCCGCCACGCGCATCGCCTGCGTGTCGAGGGCCAGCACGTCGGCCGGGCGGACCCGGGCGCTGCCATCGAGCAGCGCGATGAAGCGATCCCAGACCGACTGGGCCGCCGCCACCGAGATCTGCTGGCCGACGATCGATCGCGCCAGCGTGGTGAATGCGTCGCCGCGGCTCGCGAGCCGCGCCTCGCCGAGCTGCGGGATCAGCTTGCGCATCACCCGGTCGCGCTTGGCGAGATGCTTGCAGGCCTCGTCCCAGTAGTCGGGCGTGACGAGGCTGGGGCCGCGGGGCGACATGGCGGTGACGGTGCTCAGGCCCTGACCCAGCTCGTGCCGGACGGGCCGTCCTTCAGCACGATGCCCTGCGCCGCGAGCGCGTCGCGGATGCGGTCGGACTCGGCGAAGTTCTTGGCCGCCTTGGCGGCGGCACGGGCGGCGATCTGGGCCTGGATCGCGGCCTCGTCGATCGCGCCGTCGGCGCCGCCCTGCAGGTAGGCACTCGGCACCTGCTGCAGCAGCCCGAGCGTGCCGGCCAGCGCGCGCAGCAGCGCCGCGGCCCGCGGATCGCGACCGCGGTTGACCTCGCCGGCGAGCTCGAACAGCACCGACACGGCGATCGGCGTGTTCAGGTCGTCGTCCATCGCCGCCTTGAAACGCGCCGCATGCGGCGCGCGCCAGTCGATCGCCTCGGCGGGCGCCGGCGGCACGGCGTCGAGCGCGGTGTAGAGACGCTTCAGCGCATGCCGGGCGTCGTCGAGGCCGACGTCGCTGTAGTTCAAGGGGCTGCGATAGTGCACGCGCAGCATGAAGAAGCGCACCGTCTCGCCGTCGTAGTGCTGCAGCACGTCGCGGATGGTG
>CAYOXW010000140.1:0-7315 GCA_964408005.1 uncultured Methylibium sp. | reverse complement strand
CGGTGGGGCGAGGTGCAGCACGCGCGGCGCCAGCGCGCCGAGCCGCCCGAGCGTCGCCGGCCGGTCGAGGTCGCCCAGCAGCGGCCGCGCGCCGAGCGCACGCAGCGCCTCGCGACGCGCGGGCGAGGTGGTCAGCACCACGACGCGCCAGCGGCCGCCGAGCTGGCGCAGCACGCGCTCGCCGACATCGCCGCAGCCGACCACGAGCAGGCGCGGCTTGCGAAAGGCGGCCGGCCGGCCGGGGGCGGGAGTGGGCATCGGAACGGCGGAACCGGAGCCCACGCGGGAGGCGCGGGCACAATCCCGACTGGTCGGTCAACAGGCGTTCGAGGATACCCAATGACGTTCAAGGTGACGCTGCAGCCCAGCGGCCGCGGCTTCGAGGTGGCACGCGACGAGGCGGTGCTGCCGGCGGCGATCCGCCAGGGCATCGGTCTGCCCTATGGCTGCCGCGATGGCGCCTGCGGCTCCTGCAAGAGCCGCCTGCTCGAGGGCCGCGTGATCCACGGCGCCCACCAGCTCAAGGCGCTGAGCGCGCAGGAAGAGGCCGAGGGCCTCATCCTGACCTGCTGCGCGACGCCGCAGACCGACCTGGTGATCGAGGCCCGCACGGTCCCCGGCGCCGGCGAGTTCGCGGTGCAGAAGATGCCCTGCCGCGTCAGCGGCATCGCGCGCCCGGCGCCCGATGTCGCGATCCTCACGCTGCAGCTGCCGGCCAACGCCGTGCTGCGCTACCACGCCGGCCAGTACGTCGAGTTCATCCTGCGCGACGGCGCGCGCCGCAGCTACTCGATGGCCAACGCGCCGCACCGCGCCGCCGAAGGCCTGGAGCTGCACCTGCGCCACATGCCGGGCGGCAAGTTCACCGACCATGTGTTCGGCGCGATGAAGGTGAAGGACATCCTGCGCATGGAAGGGCCCTTCGGCAGCTTCTACCTGCGCGAGGACTCGGACGCGCCGATCGTGCTGCTGGCCTCGGGCACCGGCTTCGCGCCGATCCAGGCCATCGTCGAGCACATGCAGGCCAAGGGCATCGCGCGCGACACCGTGCTCTACTGGGGCTGCCGCTCCAAGGCCGACCTCTACCGCCACGACTGGGCGCTGGCGGCCGCCGCGGCGATGCCGAACCTGCGCTACGTCCCGGTGCTGTCGGAGCCCACGCCCGAGGACCGCTGGGACGGCCGCACCGGCCTCGTCCACCAGGCGGTGATGGCCGACCTGCCCGACCTGTCCGCCCACCAGGTCTATGCCTGCGGCGCGCCGGTGATGGTCGATGCGGCGCAGCGCGACTTCACGGCGCGCTGCGGCCTGCCGGCCGAGCAGTTCTACGCCGACAGCTTCGTCAGCGAGGCGGACAAGCACGGCTGAGGCCCGCGGCGGAGCGCCTTACTCGCCGAGGTAGGCCGCCCGCACCCGCGCGTCGCTGAGCAGCGCCTTCGCGTCGCCGCTCATCGTCAGCTCGCCCGAATCCATCACGTAGCCGCGGTCGGCCAGCCGCAGCGCGCGGCTGGCGTTCTGCTCGACCAGCAGCACCGTCGTGCCGCGGCGGTGGATGTCGGCGACGACCTCGAAGATCTTGTCGACCATGATCGGCGCCAGGCCCATCGACGGCTCGTCGAGCAGCAGCAGCCGCGGGCGCGCCATCAGCGCGCGGCCCATCGCGAGCATCTGTTGCTCGCCCCCGCTCATCGTGCCGGCGAGCTGGTGGCGGCGCTCCTTGAGGCGCGGGAACAGCGCGAACACGCGCTCGAGGTCCTCGTCGATGCCGGCATCGGTGCGCACGTAGGCCCCCATCTGCAGGTTCTCGGCGATCGTCATGCGGGTGAAGGTCCCGCGCCCCTCGGGCACCATCACCAGCCCCTGGCGCGCCAGGTCCCAGGCGCCCTGCCCGCGCAGGCTGCGGCCGAGGAAGCGGATCTCGCCGGCGCCCGCCGGCTGCAGCCCGGTGATCGCCTTCAGCGTGGTGGTCTTGCCGGCGCCGTTGGCGCCGATCAGCGAGACCAGCTCGCCCTCGCGCACCTCGAGCGTCAGGCCCTTGACGGCCTCGATGCCGCCGTAGGCGACCTTCAGGTCGCGGACCTCGAGCATCGGTGCGCCGCTCATGCCGGCCCCGCCCCGAGGTAGGCCTCGATCACCTGCGGGTTGCACTGCACCTCGGCGGGCGCGCCCTCGGCGATCGGCTTGCCGTAGTCGAGCACGGTGACGCGATCGCACAGGCCCATCACCAGCTTGACGTCGTGCTCGATCAGCAAGATGGTGCGGCCGTCGCGGCGGATGCGGTCGATCAGCTCGCGCAGCACGCGCTTCTCGGTCGCGTTCATGCCAGCCGCCGGCTCGTCGAGCGCGATCAGCTTCGGCTCGGTCGCCAGCGCGCGCGCGATCTCCAGCCGGCGCTGGTCGCCGTAGCTCAGCGTGCGCGCGCGAAAGTCGGCGTAGCGGCCGATGCCGACATAGTCGAGCAGCTCGCGCGCGCGCGCCTCGATCGCCGCCTCCTCGGCCCGGAAGCCGCGCGTGCGCAGCACCGCGCCGAGCAGGCCCGAGCGTGTGCGGCAGTGCCGCCCGACCATCACGTTCTCGAGCGCCGTCATGTCGGCGAACAGGCGGATGTTCTGGAAGGTGCGCGCGATGCCGGCCTTCGCGACCTCGTGCACCGCACTCGGCCGGTAGGGCTTCCCCTCGAGCACGAACTCGCCGGCGTCCGGCGCGTACAGGCCGGTGATGACGTTGAAGAAGGTCGTCTTGCCGGCGCCATTCGGCCCGATCAGGCCGTAGACCTGGCCGCGCTCGATGCGCAGGCCGACGTCGCTGAGCGCCTGCAGGCCGCCGAAGCGCTTGGAGACCCTGCGCACGTCGAGCACGACATCGGCGCTCACGACGACGCCTCTCCGCGCCGCGGCGCCGGTGGCCGCCGGCCGTGCTCGCGCGCCGGCCACAGCCCGCGCGGGCGCGCCAGCATGATCGCGATCATCGCCAGCGCGACCAGCAGCTGTCTCAGGATCGCCGCGTCGAGCCGCCCGCCGCTCATCGCCTGCAGGTCGCCGGCGACATAGCGCAGCACCTCGGGCAGCGCCGCGAGCAGCAGCGCGCCGAGGATCACGCCCGGGATGTGGCCGAGCCCGCCGAGCACGACCATCGCGACCACCATCACCGACTCCTGCAGCGCGAAGGACTCGGGCGAGATGAAGCGCTGGAAGGCCGCGAACATCGAGCCGGCCACGCCGCCGAAGCTCGCCCCCATCGCGAAGGCCAGCAGCTTGAGGTTGCGTGTGTCGATGCCCATCGCCTTCGCGGCGATCTCGTCCTCGCGGATCGCCATCCAGGCGCGGCCGATGCGGCTGCGCTCGAGGCGGTGGCACAGCAGCACGCTCGCCACCACCAGCGCGAGGAAGAGGTAGTAGTACAGCGTCACGCTCGGCAGGCTGACGAAGCCGAGCTCGAGCGTGCGGCCGAGGTCGAGCGAGCCGATGCGGATCGGGTCGATCTGCGACAGCCCCTTCGGCCCGTTGGTGATGTTGGCCGGCGCGTCCAGGTTGTTCAGGAACACGCGGATGATCTCGCCGAAGCCGAGCGTGACGATCGCGAGGTAGTCGCCGCGCAGCTTCAGCGTCGGCGCACCGAGCAGCACGCCGGCGATCGCGGCGACCGCAGCCGCCAGCGGGATCACCACCCACAGCGGCGTGTGCAGCCCGTTCGGGAACAGCGCGTGTACCGCCGGGAAGGTCTCCCACAGATGCGGGCTGGCCATCAGCCCGAAGAGGTAGGCGCCGACCGCGTAGAAGGCGATGTAGCCCAGGTCCAGCAGGCCGGCATAGCCGACCACGATGTTCAGGCCCAGCGCCAGCAGCACGTAGAGCAGCGCGATGTCGATGATGCGCACCCAGGCGTTGCCGAACTGCTGGGCGAAGACCGGCAGCACGAGCAGCAGCAGCGCGCAGACCACGAAGACGAGGAGCCGCTTGTCCAGCCTGGGCATGTGCCGCTCCTCAGGCCCGGTCCGCGACCCGTTCGCCGAGCAGGCCCTGGGGGCGCAGCGTCAGCACCAGAATCAGCACGACGAAGGCGAAGATGTCCTGGTAGTGGCTGCCGAGCACGCCACCGGTCAGCGTGCCGATGTAGCCGGCGCCGAGCGACTCGATCAGCCCGAGCAGCACCCCGCCGAGCATCGCGCCGGCGAGGTTGCCGATGCCACCGAACACCGCCGCGGTGAAGGCCTTCAGGCCGGGCAGGAAACCCATCGAGTGGTGCACCGAGCCGTAGTTGGCCGCCCACATCACCCCGGCCAGCGCGGCCAGCGCCGCGCCGATCACGAAGGTGGCGGAGATCACCAGGTCGGGACGCACGCCCATCAGCGCCGCGACACGCGGGTTCTCGGCGGTTGCACGCATCGCGCGGCCGAGCTTGGTGCGGTGGACGACGTACATCAGCGTCGCCAGCGCGAGCGCGGTGACGACCAGGATCAGGATCTGGGTGGTGTTGATGACCGCGCCGAACACGTCGATGCGCTGGTTGGGCAGCAGGATCGGAAAGGGCTTGTAGCTCGGCTTCCAGACGATCATCGCCAGCGTCTGCAGCAGCAGGCTCATGCCCATCGCGGTGATCAGCGGCGCGAGCCGCGGCGCGTTGCGCAGCGGGCGGTAGGCGATCTTCTCGATCGCGAAGTTCAGCGCCGCGCACACCGCCATCGCCGCGAGCAGCGACAGCAGCAGCAGCAGCCAGCCGGGCAGGCCCGCGCCGGCGAGCAGCGTGACGACGGTCCAGCTCGTCAGCGCGCCGACCATCAGCACCTCGCCATGTGCGAAGTTGATCAGGTTGACGATGCCGTAGACCATCGTGTAGCCCAGCGCCACCAGCGCGTACATGCTGCCGAGCACCAGGCCGTTGATGATCTGTTGAACGAAGGTCTCCATCGGCGCGGCTTTCCTAGGACGAGGCCTTGGCGTTGAGCTGGCGCAGCTGCGCCAGCTTCTCGCCGATCTTGATCTCCAGGCCGCGCGGCACCGGCTCGTAGAAGCGCTCCTCGACGCCCTCGGGCAGGTAGCGCTGGCCGGCCGAGAAGGCCCCTTCGTCGTCGTGCGAGTAGCGGTAGCCCTCGCGGTGGCCGAGCTGCTTGGCCAGTGCGGTCGGCGCGTTGCGCAGGTGCAGCGGCACCGGGCGACTGCCGTCGCGCTGCACGAAAGCGCGCACGGCCTTGTAGGCGGCGTAGACCGCGTTGCTCTTCGGCGCGACCGCCAGGTAGACCACCGCCGTGGCCAGCGCCAGCTCGCCCTCGGGCGAGCCGAGGCGCTCGTAGGCCTCGGCGGCATCGATCGCCAGGCGCAGCGCGCGCGGGTCGGCCAGACCGACCTCCTCGCTGGCCATGCGCACCAGCCGGCGGCTGATGTAGCGCGCGTCGGCGCCGCCGTCGAGCATGCGCACGAACCAGTACAGCGCGCCGTCCGGATCCGAGCCGCGCACGCTCTTGTGCAGCGCCGAGATGCTGTCGTAGAACTGGTCGCCGCCCTTGTCGTAGCGGCGCAGCTGCTCGCCCAGCGCCTGCTCGAGGAAGGGCTCGTCGATCACCGAACGCGCCCCGGCCATCGCGACGACGTTCTCGTAGGTGTTCAGCAACCGCCGCGCGTCGCCGTCGGCGTAGCCGATCAGCCGCGTGCGCGCGGCCTCGTCGAGCGGCGCGGCCCCGAGCAGCGCGCGGCCGCGCTCGAGCAGCGCGGCCAGGTCATCGGCCTCGAGCGAGCGCAGCACGTGCACGGTGGCGCGCGAGAGCAGCGCCGAGTTGACCTCGAAGGCCGGGTTCTCGGTGGTCGCGCCGATGAAGGTGAACAGGCCGCTCTCCACATGCGGCAGGAAGGCGTCCTGCTGGGCCTTGTTGAAGCGATGCACCTCGTCGACGAAGACGATGGTGCGCCGGCCCTGGGCCTGGGCAAGCTGGGCCTGCTCGACCGCCTCGCGGATGTCCTTGACGCCACCAAGCACCGCCGAGATCGCGATGAAGCGCGCGTCGAAGGCGTTGGCCATCAGGCGCGCGAGCGTGGTCTTCCCGGTGCCCGGCGGGCCCCACAGGATCATCGAATGCAGCCGGCCCGAGACGAAGGCGGTGCGCAGCGGCTTGCCCGCGCCGAGCAGTTGCGGCTGGCCGATCACCTCGTCGAGCGTGCGCGGACGCAGGCGTTCGGCGAGCGGGGCGTCGGGCGCGACGTCCTCCAGGGGCAGACCGGGTGCGGGCATAGGCGGCGATTGTCGCCGCCGTCGCGGCCCTTGCTCGGCTATTGCGCGATCAGCTCGGTGCCCGCCGGCGCGACGAAGCGGAAACGCTCGCCCGGCAGCGCCGGGTTGGCCTCGAAGGCGCTGAAGTCCAGCCGCGAGCGCTGGTCGAAGGCGTCGACGATCTCGATCGCCGCCAGCGTGCCGGCGCGAAAGCCCACCTTCAGCGACTTGAAGCTGCCCTCGCTCGCGCGCGGCAGCGCCTGCGCCCACTGCAGGCCGGCCTCGTCGGGCAGCGCCTTGAGCTCGAACTCCTTGTCGAGCGCCGCACCGGCGAGCAGCGCCGCCGGCGTGGCGCCGAGCGCGGACGCGGCCGGACGCACGGTCACCTGGTTCAGGTCCGGGTCGTGCAGCCAGACCTTCTCGCCATCGCAGACGATCTGCTGGACATAGGGCTTGGCGTAGTCGAAGCGGAAGCGGTTCGGGCGCGAGAACTCGAAGCGGCCGGTCGAGATCTTCTTCTTCGCGCCGTCCGGCGAGGTCACCGTCTGCGTGAAGGCGGCGCGACCGGTCTTCACGCCCTCGACGAAGCCGCGCAGCGTCGCCAGCGCATCGCCCGCGTGCGCCGCCGGCAGCGCCCCCGCCAGCGCGAGGGCCGTGATCAGCAGGCGGCGCCTCATTCGTCGCGCTTCGGAACCAGCAGGTCGCGGTTGCCGTTGGTGGCCATGCTCGATACGAGCCCCGACTTCTCCATTTGTTCCAGCAGCCGTGCGGCGCGGTTGTAGCCGATGCGTAAATGTCTTTGAACCAGCGAGATCGACGCGCGCTTGTGCTGCAACACGATCGCGACCGCCTGGTCGTACATCGGGTCGGCCTCGGCGTCGCCGCCCAGGCCGGTGGCATTGGTGTCGGCGCCGTCCTCGCCGTCGAGCGTGCCGCCCTCGAGGATGCCCTCGATGTAGTTCGGCTCGCCCTGGCTGCGCAGGTAGTCGGCGACGCGGTGCACCTCCTCGTCGCTGACGAAGGCACCGTGCACGCGGATCGGCAGGCCGGTGCCGCTGGCCATGTAGAGCATGTCGCCCATGCCGAGCAGCGCCTCGGCGCCCATCTGGTCGAG
>CAYOXW010000139.1:0-7345 GCA_964408005.1 uncultured Methylibium sp. | reverse complement strand
AGCATGAAGGCACCGATCATAAGAAGGATGGCCTTGATGATCTGCACCCAGGTGGTGGCCAGCATGCCGCCGAACAGCACATACACCATCATGAGCGCGCCCACGATCACCACCGCGATCCAGTACTCCAGGCCGAAGAGCAGCTTGATCAGCTGGCCCGCACCCACCATCTGCGCGATCAAGTAGAAGGCCACCACCACCAGCGTGCCCGAAGCCGCGAAGATGCGGATGGGCGTTTGCTCGAAGCGGAAAGCCGCCACGTCCGCGAAGGTGAACTTGCCCAGGTTGCGCAGGCGCTCGGCCATCAGGAAGGTGATGACCGGCCAGCCGACCAGGAAGCCGATCGAGTAGATCAGGCCGTCGTAACCCGAGGCCATCACCGCGGCGGAGATGCCGAGGAAGGACGCCGCCGACATGTAGTCGCCGGCGATCGCCAGGCCGTTCTGGAAGCCGGTGATGCCGCCGCCGGCGGTGTAGAAGTCCGCCGCGCTCTTGGTGCGCGCGGCCGCCCACTTGGTGATGAACAGCGTGAAGACGACGAACACGCCGAACATGCCGATGGCCGTCCAGTTGGTCGCCTGCTTCTGGGCCTGGCCGAGGTCGGCGCCGGCGGCCTGCGCCAGTCCGCACACGCCGGCCAGCAGGGCCAGCGCAAGGAACGCGCGCACGGAGGTGAGGGAGCTGCTCGGTTGGCTCATTTCAGCACCGCCTGGTTGATTTCGTCGGACAGGCGGTCGAACTCGTCGTTCGCGCGCCGCACGTAGAAGACCGTGATCACGATGGTGAACACGATGACGCCCAGACCGATCGGCATGCCGATCGTCATGACGCCCTCGCCGAGGCGGGTCGCGAGGAAGGGCTTGTCGAAGGCCACCAGCAGGATGAAGCCGTAGTACACGGCCAGCATCGCCAGCGTCAGCCGCCAGCCGAAGCTCGAGCGCTTGGCCTTGAGCTCCTGGTAGCGGGGATGGCTGGCTATCTTGTGCGCCAGGTCGGTTTGCATGTCATCTCCTTAGTCTTGTACGGGCCGCACGACGGCTGGCCGCATTCTTGGGCGACAGCCTGAACCGGGCATGACGCGAAACCAACGCAGGCTTACACGCTCCGGGCCAGTGCGGCTACGTTGCGCGCCCGAGCGGGAAATGTCAACGGCGCTCAGCGCCGGCCGGGCGCGGCGCCGTCGAGCGGCGGGTCCTGCCATGGCGCCCCCTCGAACCAAGGGTCGCCGTCGAGGGCCGCGCGCAGCATCGGCAGCGCCTCGAGCCCCCAGAAGCGTTGCGACGCGGCACCGGACGCGCGGGCCGGTAGCTCCAGCGTCGGCACGCCGAACACGCCGCGCGCGATCGCCTCGTCGGTGGCACGGCGCAGGGCGTCCTTGACCTCGGCCGCCTGCGGATCGCGCTGGGGCGCGAGGCGCGCGGCGAGCTCGGCGAGGCGCTGCGGATCGTCGGCCGGCGCGCCCCCCCGCCAGACATGGTGCAGCACCGTCTCGCACTGCCAGCGGTTGGGTCGTCCGTCGCGGCCGCTGGCCATCAGCAGGCGCAGCAGCGGCAGCGGGTTGAAGGGGTGCACGGCCGGCAACGCGAGCTCGCTGCCCTGCTGGCGCGCCAGCCACTGCACGTGGCGGTAGGTCCAGTCGCGCTTCGGCGCGATCTCGACCGGCCCGCGCTGGCCCCAGTGCTTCAGCAGCCCGGCCAGCAGCACCGGGCGGTACTCGACCGCATAGGAGCAGCCCTCGAGCGCCTGCGGCAGCCGCTCGAAGGCCAGGTAGGCATAGGGCGAGACCGGATCGAACCAGAAGGTGATCGGGCTCATGCCGCCTGCCTGCGCCGCGCGATCAGCCGCCAGACCTCGCGCCTGGCGGCGTCGTCGAGCCGCCCCCACTGCGCGATCTCGTCGATCGTGCGCGCGCAGCCCTCGCACAGGCCGCTGCTCGCGTTCATGCGGCAGACGTTGATGCAGGGCGAGGCGACTGCGTCGCTCGCCCTTTGGGCCGACGTCGCTCCCTCCCCAGCGCTCCCTCCGAGAGGGAGGGGGTCGCTGCGCCGGTTCATCCAGCCGCCCCCGAACGCTTGGCCAGCACCGCGTTGGCGACGCGCGAGACCGGCTTGCGGCCGAGCACGCCGGAGATGAAGGCGGCGGCATCGACCAGCGCGTCCAGCGCGACACCGCTGTCGATGCCCAGCCCGTCCAGCAGGAAGACCACGTCCTCGGTCGCGACGTTGCCGGTCGCGCCCTTGGCATAGGGGCAGCCGCCGAGGCCGGCGACGCTGGCGTCGAACACGTGCACGCCGAGCTCGAGGCTCGCGTAGATGTTCGCGAGCGCCTGCCCGTAGGTGTCGTGGAAATGGCCGCTGACCTCGTCGATCGGGTAGTGCTTGAGCGCGCGCTCGAGCGCCGCCTGCACGCGCCGCGGCGTGCCGACGCCGATCGTGTCGGCCACGCCGAAGTGCTGCACGCCGATCGCCTTCATGCGCGCCGCGACCTCGTCGACGCGCTGCGGCGCGACCTCGCCCTCGTAGGGGCAGCCGAGCGCGCAGGACAGCGCCCCGCGCACCTTGACGCCGGCCGCACGCGCCGCCGCGACCACCGGGGCGAAGCGCTCGATCGACTCGGCGATCGAGCAGTTGAGGTTGCGCTGGCTGAAGGCCTCGCTGGCCGCGGCGAACACGACGATCTCGTCGGGCCGCGTCGCGAGCGCCGCCTCCCAGCCCTTCAGGTTCGGCACCAGCACGCTGTAGCGCACGCCGTCGCGGCGCGCGAGGCCCGCCATCACCTCGGCCGAGTCGGCCATCTGTGGCACCCATTTCGGGCTGACGAAGCTGCCGACCTCGATCTCGCGCAGGCCCGCGTCCTGCAGCCGCTGCACGAGCTCGATCTTGTGCGCCGCGCTGACCGGCTGCGGCTCGTTCTGCAGCCCGTCGCGCGGGCCGACGTCGACCAGCGTCACCCGGCTTGGCAGCATGTTGTGAACTTCCTCACGAATCGATACCGGCGGCCCCCGCGAATGCAGGCCATTGCTCCCCATTGTGCGGGATGGCCGATGCCCTGGGCCAGGACCACCATGCCGGCCATAAAGGGGAGCATCACAACATGGCCAACCACCTCAACCGCCTGCACCTCGCCACGCGCATCCACCTCGGGCTGCTGCGCCTGCTCGGCGAGGGGGTCGACGTCGGTCGCATGCTGCGCCAGCGCGACTACGCCGACGAGGTGCTGCATGTCTGCCGCGGGCTCGGCGAGTACGCGATCGTCGAGCTCGCCGACCGCTTCGACGACGCCACCGCCGAGGAGAGCGCGCGCACCTGCCTCGCCGAGGCCGCGCGCGCGGCGCGTCGGGCACTGGCGCAGATCCCGCGCCGCGCGCCGCTCAGTGCCCAGGACCTGAGCTGGTCGGACCACACCAGCGGCTTCGGCCTGACGCGCGCGCTGGAGGCTCTCGACGACGCCCCGCCGCCGCCACGGCGCAGCGGCCTGGCGGCCTGGTTCGGCACCGGGCGCCGCGCTCACTGAGGCGCCGGCTCGAAGTCGATCAAGGCCTCGCCTTCGACGACCTGCGCGCCGGCCGCGAAGCGCAGCCCGGTGACGACGCCGTCGCTCGGCGCGCTGAGCGTGTGCTCCATCTTCATGGCCTCGATCACCGCGAGCGGCTGACCACGCCGCACGCGCTCACCGGCGCGCGCCAGCATCGCGACCACCTTGCCGGGCATCGGTGCACTCAGCCCGCCGCTGCTCGCCTCTTCAGCGGCCTGGGCCCATGCGTCGACCTCGCGCACCAGCGCCGCGCCCTCGGGCGCGAACACCGCGACGCGCCCGCCGGTGGCGTAGACCGTCAGCGTCAGCGACCGTCCGTCCAGGCGCACGTCGTGGCGCTCCGGCCCTGCCGCCGAAGCGTCGAAGTCGTGGCCTAGCCCGCCGACAAGCAACTGCATCGCACCGTCGCGGTGGCGCTCGAGCACGACGCACTGGCGCGCGCCGGCGTGCTCGAACTCGAAGCGGCGCTGCGCCGCGCCGTGCAGCCGCCAGCCGTCGCGGCGCGACCAGGGGTCGGCGTCTTCGGCGGCGCGCTCGAGCGCCAGCGCGTGCGCGGCGACTGCGGCGGCGACGAGGGGCAGCGGCAGCGGTGGTGCGCCGAACAGCGCGGCGTGTTCGCGCTCGATCAGGCCGGTGTCGAGGTCGGCCTGCGCGAAGGCGGCACCCGCGGCGACGCGGCGCAGGAAGGCCACGTTGCTGTGCGGCCCGACGACATGGGTCTGCGCCAGCGCCGCGTCTAGCCGCGCCAGCGCCTGCGCGCGGTCCTCGCCCCAGACGATCAGCTTGGCGAGCATCGGATCGTAGTGCGGCGTGACCACATCGCCCTCGACGACGCCGCTGTCGACCCGCACCGGCGCGCTCGCGTGGAAGGGCTCGGCGTCCGCATTGCGCTGGAAGGCGACGTGCGCCGGCCAGCGCAGCACCTCGAGCCGCCCGCTCGAGGGCAGGAAGCCCGCGTCGGCGTTCTCGGCGCACACGCGGGCCTCGATCGCATGGCCGCGCAGCGTCAGCTCGTCCTGGCGCAGCGGCAGCGGCTGGCCGGCGGCAACGCGCAGCTGCCATTCGACCAGGTCGATGCCGGTGACCGCTTCGGTCACCGGGTGCTCGACCTGCAGCCGCGTGTTCATCTCCATGAAGTAGAAGCGTCCGTCGGGCTCGGCGAGAAACTCGACCGTGCCGGCGCCGACATAGCCGACCGCCCGCGCCGCCGCGACCGCAGCCGCGCCCATCGCGGCGCGGCGCTCGGCCGTCATGCCGGGCGCCGGCGCCTCCTCGAGCAGCTTCTGGTGGCGCCGCTGCACCGAGCAGTCACGCTCGAACAGGTGCAGGCAGTGCCCCTGCGTGTCGGCGAAGACCTGGACCTCGATGTGGCGCGGCCGGCTCAGGTGGCGTTCGACGATCACCGCGTCGTCGCCAAAGCTGGCCGCGGCCTCGCGCCGGCAGGCGGCGAGCGCGGCGTCGAAGCCGGCCGCGTCCGCGACCACCCGCAAGCCCTTGCCGCCACCCCCGGCGCTGGCCATGATCAGCACCCGATAGCCGATGCGCGCGGCCTCGCGCTGCAGCAGCGCCCCCGCCTGCTCGGCGCCGTGGTAGCCCGGCACGAGCGGCACGCCGGCGGCCGCCATCCGCCGCTTGGCCTCGGCCTTGCGGCCCATCGCGCGGATCGCCGCCGGCGGCGGACCGACGAAGACGAGGCCGGCCTCGGCGCAGGCCTGCGCGAAGTCCGCGTTCTCGCTGAGGAAGCCGTAGCCCGGGTGCACCGCCTCGGCGCCGCTCGCGCGCGCCGCCTCGATCAGGCGCGTGGCGCACAGATAGCTGTCGCCGGCGGCGGCCGCGCCGATGCGCAGCGCCTCGTCGCAGGCGCTCACATGGCGCGCGTTCGCGTCGGCGTCGGAATGGACGGCCACGGTCGCCATGCCCAGGCGCCGCGCGGTCGCGGCGACGCGGCAGGCGATCTCGCCGCGGTTGGCGATCAGCAGCTTCTTGAACATCTCAGGCCCCCGCCGCCGGCGCGCCGCCCCAGCCCCGCAACCGCCGCCACAGCGCGCGCAGGAAGCCCGACAGCCACCACAGCAGTCCCAGCATGCCGACGAAGCTCGCCGCGACGAGCGCGAGCGCGAGCGCCGGGTGCGTGAACGCGAGCCACAGCATGCCCGGCACCGCGACATCGCCGAGCAGCGACAGCGCGAGGTTGGAGAAGGGCTCGGGGGAGGTGTTGGCCGCGGCGCGCGTCGTCGCCTTCGCGGCATGGCTGGTCGCCGCCAGCGTGCCGCCGATCAGCGCGGCGAGCACCGCCATCGTCGCGTCGTCGGCGCCGAACACCGCCGCCGCCAGCGCCGCGCCGGCCGGGATGCGCAGCAGCGTGTGCAGCAGGTCCCACAGCGTGTCGACGCCGGGGATCTTGTCGGCGCAGAACTCGACGACGACCATGAAGCCGCTGGCCGCGAGCAGCGCCGGGTGCTGCAGCAGGCGCAGGCCCGGCGGCAGCTCGACCCAGCCCGCGTAGCCGACCAGGCCGGTGATCGCGAGCACCGCGTACAGCCGCAGCCCGCTGGCCCAGCCGAGCGCGGCGGCCAGCGCGATCAGCTGGGCGGTGTCGAGGCGCTGCAGCGCGTCCATGCCTCAGGGCGCCCAGCGCGGCTTGCGCCGGGCGAGGAAGGCCGCGACGCCTTCGCGGCCGTCGTCCGAGCCGCGCGCCTCGGCGATGGCCTCGGCGGTGTGCGCGATCAGCGTCGCGTCGATCGGCCGGTCCGCGACCTCGTGCAGCAGCCGCTTGCAGGCGGCCAGCGCCGCGGGGCTGGCGGCGAGCAGCGCGTCGACGAAATGCTGCACGCGCGCGTCCAGCGCCTCGGCGGGCGCGGTCTCGTGCACCAGGCCGAGCGAGCGCGCACGCGCCGCGTCGAAGCGCTCGGCGCTCAGGCAGTAGCGCTGCGCGGCGCGCAGGCCGATCGCGCGCACGACATAGGGCGCGATCGTCGCCGGCAGCAGGCCGAGCCTCACCTCGCTGAGGCAGAACTGCGCCGCGTCGGCCGCGACCGCGAGGTCGCAGGCCGCCACCAGGCCGATGCCCCCGGCGTAGGCGTCCCCCTGCACGCGCGCGATGGTCGGCTTGCGGCAGGCGGCGATCGTGCGCAGCAGCTCGGCCAGCGCGCGCGCATCGGCGAGGTTCTCGGCGTGCGAGTAGTCGGCCATGCGGCGCATCCAGTGCAAGTCGGCGCCGGCGCAGAAGGCCGGGCCGTCGGCGGCCAGGACCACGACGCGCACCGTCGCGTCGGCGTCGAGGGCGCGGAAGGCGGCGGTGAGCTCGGCGATCAGCCCCTCGTCGAAGGCGTTGCGGAGCTCGGGCCGCGCGAGCGTGACGCGCGCCAGCGCGGGCGCGGGGCGCTCGAGGCGGATCGTCGTCGGGTTCATCGCGCGCACCTTACATGCGGAACAGGCCGAAGGCCGGGCGTTCCGGGATCGGCGCGTTCAGGCTCGCGCTGATCGCCAGCGCCAGCACGCGGCGCGTGTCCAGCGGGTCGATCACGCCGTCGTCCCACAGCCGCGCGCTGGCGTAATAGGGCTGCGACTGGCGCTCGAACTGCTCGAGCAGGGGCTGCTTGAACGCCGCCTCGTCCTCGGCCGGCCAGTGCCCGCCCTTGGCCTCGATGCCCTCGCGCCTGACGGTGGCGAGCACGCTGGCGGCCTGCTCGCCGCCCATCACGCCGATGCGCGCGTTCGGCCACATCCACAGGAAGCGCGGGCCGTAGGCGCGGCCGCACATCGCATAGTTGCCCGCGCCAAAGCTGCCGCCGATCACCACGGTGAACTT
>CAYOXW010000138.1:0-7487 GCA_964408005.1 uncultured Methylibium sp. | reverse complement strand
GGCCCGTCGGCACTGTACGACCTGCTGGCCGCGCCGCTGGTCGCCCACCTGCCGGCCGGCACGACGCTGATCGCGACCAACGTGATCTCGCCCTTCCTGGTGCCGCTGAAGATCACGCTGATGGCCGGCTTCATGCTGGCGCTGCCGGTGGTGCTCTACCAGGTCTGGGCCTTCGTCGCGCCGGGCCTGTACAGCCACGAGAAGAAGCTGGTGCTGCCGCTGGTGATCTCGAGCACGGTGCTGTTCCTGATCGGCGTCGCGTTCTGCTATTTCTTCGTGTTCGGCCAGGTGTTCAAGTTCATCCAGAGCTTCGCGCCGAAGAGCATCACCGCGGCGCCGGACATCGAGGCCTATCTCGGCTTCGTGCTCAGCATGTTCATCGCCTTCGGGGCGGCCTTCGAGGTGCCGGTCGTCGTGGTCGTGCTGGCGCGCCTGGGCCTCGTGAAGGTCGAGCAGCTGCGGGCCTGGCGCGGCTACTTCATCGTGATCGCCTTCATCGTTGCGGCGATCGTCACGCCGCCGGACGTGATCTCGCAGCTCGCGCTGGCGATCCCGATGTGTCTGCTCTACGAGGTCGGCATCGTCGCGGCACGGCTGTTCATCAAGCACACGCGCGCGCCCGACGCGCCCGATCCGGCGGGCGAGTCGAGCGGCGGCGCCTGAGCGCTCAGTCGCGCGTGCTGCGCGGCTGCTTGGGCCGCTGTGCGACGGTGACCTCGAGCTCCTTGCGCTCGCTGCCGCGCTGCACCACGAAGCGCGCGGTCGAGCGCGGCCGCAGCGAGGCCACCGCGTCGAGCAGCTGGGCGGTGTTGGCGACCGGGCGGTCGGCCACGGCGGTCACCACGTCGCCGGGCTTCAGTCCGGCCTGCGCCGCCGGGCCGCCTTGCAGCACCCCGGTGATCAGCACGCCGTCCTTGAGCTTCAGGTTGAAGGTCTCGGCCATGTCGGGCGTCAGGTCGCGCGGCTCGACGCCGATCCAGCCGCGCGTCACCTGGCCCTCGCGCACCAGACCCTCGAGGACCTGGCGGGCGGTGGACACGGGAATCGCGAAGCCGATGCCCAGGCTGCCGCCCGAGCGCGAATAGATCGCGGTGTTGATGCCCAGCAGGTTGCCGGTCGCGTCGACCAGCGCGCCGCCGGAGTTGCCCGGGTTGATGGCCGCGTCGGTCTGGATGAAGTTCTCGAAGGTGTTGATGCCGAGCTGGTTGCGGCCCAGCGCCGAGACGATGCCGGCCGTCACGGTCTGGCCGACGCCGAAGGGGTTGCCGATCGCGAGCACCACGTCGCCGACCCGCAGCGCGTCGGAGTTGCCGAAGTCGATCGCCGGCAGGCGCTCGAGCTTGACGCGCAGCACCGCGAGGTCGGTCTCGGGGTCGGTGCCCAGCACCTCGGCCTGCACCCGCCGGCCGTCGGACAGCACGACCTCGATGTCGTCCATGCGGTCGACCACATGGTTGTTGGTCAGGATGTAGCCGTCGGGCGAGACGATCACGCCCGAGCCGATGCCGCTTTGCGGCTGGCGGTCGCCCTCGCCGAAGAAGTAGCGGAACCAGGGGTCGCCGGCCCCCGGGCCGCGCACGCTCGGGGTCTTGCTCGTGATGACGCTGACCACCGCCGGTGCGGCGCGCGCGGCGGCGGCGGCATAGCTGCCGGCGCTTCCCGAGGCCGGCAGCGCGGCCTTGCCGGGCGCTTCGATCCGAGCCGGGGCGGTGGCCATCAGCGGGTGGCGCTCGAGCCATTCGGGCTTGAGCGTCGCCACCACAAAGAGCACGGCCAGGGCGACCGTGACGGCTTGGGAGAAAATCAGCCAGATTCTGCGCATGGGAGAAGGCGTTTGACGACGCGCGACGAGCTCGACAGCTATCTCGCGACGCTGCTGGAAGTGGCCCGGTTCAAGGATTATGGGCCGAACGGTCTGCAGGTCGAGGGACGTGTCCAGGTGCGCAAGCTGGTCAGCGGCGTGACCGCGAGCGCGGCCTTCATCGAGGCCGCCGCGGCCTGCGGCGCCGACGCCGTGCTGGTGCACCATGGGCTGTTCTGGCGTGGCCACGACGGGCGCGTGAGCGGCTGGCTGAAGAAGCGCCTCATGGCCCTGCTGGCGCGCGACATCAGCCTGTTCGCCTACCACCTGCCGCTCGATGCGCACCCGGAGTTCGGCAACAACGCGCAGCTCGGCGCCCGGCTGAAGTTCACGCTGGAGGAGCGCTTTGGCGAGCAGCAGCTCGGCTGCATCGGCCGGCCGGCCCAGCCGCTGACGCCGGCCGCGCTGACCGCGCTGCTGCAATACCGCCTGGCGCGCCAGCCGCTGGTGCTCGAGGGCGATGGCCGGCCGATCCGGCGCGTCGCCTGGTGCACCGGCGGGGCCCAGGGCTATTTCGAGGCGGCGATCGCCGCCGGTGCGGACGCCTACCTCACGGGCGAGCTCTCCGAGCCGCAGGCCCACATCGCGCGCGAGACCGGTGTCGCCTTCTATGCCTGCGGGCACCACGCGACCGAACGCTATGGCGCGGCGGCGCTCGGCGCGCACCTCGCGCAGCTGTTCGGGCTCGAGCACCAGTTCATCGACATCGACAACCCGGCATGAGCGCCGCGCCGCTGGTCGTGACGATGGGCGATGCCTGCGGCATCGGGCCCGAGATCGTTGCGCTCGCCTTCGCGCGCGGCGCGCTCGCCGACGCGGTGGTGGTCGGCGACGTCGAGGTGATGCGCCGTGCCACGGCGATCGTCGCGCCCGGGCAGGCCGTCGCCACCATCGGCGCGTTGTCGCAGCGAGGGGCGCTGCCGGCCGGTGTGCTGCCGGTGTTGCAGCCCGAGGGCCTGCCACCCGGGCTGGCGGCGCTGTCCTACGGCGTCGTCGACGCGCGCGCCGGCGTTGCCGCGGCGCGCTGCATCCGCGCCGGCGCGGCGCTGGCGGCGAGCGGTGCGGCAGTGGCACTGGTCACCGCGCCGATCCACAAGGAGGCGCTGGCCGCCGCCGGCGAGCCCTACCCGGGCCACACGGAGCTGCTGCAGGCCGAGGCCGGCGCGCCGGCGGTGCGCATGATGCTGGCCAACGAGGAGCTGAAGACCGTGCTGGTCAGCATCCATGTCGCGCTGCGTGCCGCGATCGACGCGGTGAGCCGCGACACGGTGCTCGAGACGCTGCGCATCGCCCATGCCGCCGCGGCCCGCTGGGGGCAGCCGAGCCCGCGCATCGCGGTCGCGGGACTGAACCCGCATGCCGGCGAGGGAGGGCTGTTTGGCGACGAGGAGATCCGCCACATCGCACCGGCGATCGCGGCCGCGCGCGCCGAGGGCATCGACGCGCGCGGCCCGCATGCGCCGGACACCGTGTTCATGCGCGCGCGCCGCGGCGAGTTCGACCTGGTGATCGCGATGTACCACGACCAGGGGCTGATCCCGGTCAAGTACCTCGGCGTTGAGCAGGGCGTGAACGTGACGCTGGGCCTGCCCTTCGTGCGCACCAGCCCGGACCATGGCACCGCCTTCGACCTCGCCGGCAGCGGCCGCGCCGACCCGGCCAGCCTGATCGCGGCGTGCGCGATGGCGCGCCGCCTGGCCGCCGGGGCAGCGCGCTAGCGGCTCGCCAGCGCTGCCTGGCGGCTCGCGGCCGTCAGCTTGGCCAGCTGCTTGCGCGCGCGGCTGGTGGCGCGCTCGATCAGCTCTGCCTGCTCGTAGGCGCGGAAGCGCTCGGTGTCGCACAGCTTGGTCAGCATGCGCGAGGTCATCGAGATCGTCTTCTCGTGCGCCTTGCCGTGGGTGAACACGAAGAAGGCGCGACCCGGGCTGATCCAGTTCAGCCGCACGCGTTGCCAACGGCCCTCGAGGTGCATGCGGTAGGCGATGCCGGTCTGCAGGTGATGGATCAGCTGCGGCCCGTGCGTCGGGGGCGCTCCGTCGGCGAGCAGCGGGTCGATCTCGAGGTCGACCTCGGCGAGGCCGCTGCCGGAGTCGACGCCGGCGTCGCCCGGGCCGGTGGTTTCGCCGAGGTCGATGTCGACCTCGCCCGACCAGTCGACCGCCGACTCCTCGACGTAGCCGATGCGCTCGGCGTCCTCCTCGGACAGCTGCAGCGGCGCCGCATGCTCCTCCTCGGAGGGCAGCTGTGCCGGCGCGGTGGTGTAGACCTCCTGCTCGGTCGGGATCGCGACCTTCTCGACCTGGTCGAGCTTGAACTTGAGCTGCCTCTCGAAGAAGTCGGTCAGCGGCGTTGCCTTCAGCGAGTCGGCGTGCGCCGGCAGCAGCTTGGCGAAGAACTCCTTCTTGGCCGTCTCCGGCCACTGGATCAGCGCGAGGCCCTCGTTGAGGTCCTTCATCAGCTGCGGCAGCTTCACCAGGAAGTCGCGCCGCAGCTGCGGCGCGCCCTTGGGCTGCACGCTCAGCACCAGCTCGCGGGCCACCTGGCGCATGCGCAGCGCCAGTTCGGGCGAACCGGTCGGCCCGGCCGCATGCACCTGCACCTGGCTCCACACCTGCGAGAGGAAGTCCCCCAGGTAGGGCGGCAGCTCCAGCGGCAGCAGCCGCTCGCGCAGCTCGCGCATGAAGCGCTGCTGGATGCGCAGCTGCGTCTCGCGGCCGACCAGCAGCTGCGCCGCGCCGGCGTGCGGCGCCGCCGCGCGCGTGCTCTGTTCCTGGATCAGCGATTCGATCGCATGCAGCTGGGCCTCGTACAGGTCCATCTGGTCGAAGTCGCCCTCGACGATCTCCTGCACGAGCGCGCGTACCCGGTCGATGAACTCCTTGCCGGGGCCCTGCTCCAGGTCCTCGTAGGCCGCCGCGAGCGAGGCGACGCGGTTGACGAAGCGCCGCACCGGATGGCGGCGCGAGCTGAAGAAGCTGTTGTCCTTCAGCGCCACGCGCAGCACCGGCATCTGCAGGCGCGCGATCTGGCGCGCCAGCTGCGGCGGCACCTTCGGGTCGGCGAGCAGGTGGTCGAACATCGCCGCGACGACGTCGATCACCATGTGGTCGAGCGTGCCGCTCGAGGCGCGCACCAGCTCGTCGCGGTGCTGGCGGATCAGGTTGACGGCCATCAGGCCGCTGAGGGCATCGCCACCGTGGCCCGTGGCCGGGCCTGCGGCCGCCGCAGCGCCACCCCTGCCGCCCGACGCTGCCAGTTCGGCGCCGTTGCCCGAGCCGCTGCCGGCGAAGGCGAGGCGCCGCAGGACCGAGAGCATCTGCGCGTCGCTGATGCCGCCGGCCGCCATGGCCTGGGCGTAGCCGGAGCCCAGGCCCTGGGTCGCGCCCGACAGCGAGGCGGCGCTGGGCGTGAGCGATGCGGCCGCATCGCGACCGGAGGTGTGGAAGCCGCTACCGAAGCCGGTCGTCTGGTAGCCGCTGCCCTCGCGCAGGGCCTCGCGCGGCAGTTCATTGCCGGGGCCCTGCACCGTGCGCACCGCCAGGCTCGTCGCCTGCACGCCCTTGGCGCGCAGGTCGGCGGCAATCTCGGCGTAGCAGGCCTTCAACGCCGGGCCGAGCGCACGGCCGAGCTCGCGGGTCAGGTGCTTGCGATCGTCGGCGGCGATGCCGAGCGCGCCGATCGCTTGCATCAGCGCGCGCGCGACGGTGTCGGGGCGCAGCGGGTTGTGCTCCGGGTCGGGCCGGCCGACGCGCAGCAGCGTACCGATGTAGCTGTCGAGTTCGCGCAACTCCCACTCGCAGCCGTGGGCCAGCTCGAGGCTCATGCGCTCCGCCTCGACGCGCTCGTCCACCTCGGCATCGTCGACCAGGCTCAGGGCCTCCCAGCTCGTGCTGGCCAGCGTGCGCCGGGGGTCCGGGCGCGGCGTGGTGGCCGTGCGCACCTGCTCACGCAGCGAGGTCGCGAACTCGAGGTGAAAGATGGGCAGCTTGCGGCGCAGCTCGATCTGCAGCTGCCCCAGGCTCTGGCGCAGCGCCCCGCTGGCGGTCGAGCCGAAGGCCGGCGTGTCGGCCAGCCGTTCGGCCACGGCACCGACCGCAGCCTGCAGCCTCTGCACGGCGGCATTGAGCGCGGAGAGGGCGAAGGCGTCGGTCACGGCGGGTGGGAGGAGGGCGGGGCAGGCCGGTCGGGCCGGCAGCGGATTATTTCCTGAGTGCGTCGCGGATCTCGCGCAGCAGCAGCACGTCTTCGGACGGGTCGGTGGGGGCGGGCGGCGGCGCTTCCTTCTTCAGTCGGTTGATCTGCTTGATCATCAAGAAGATGATGAAGGCCAGGATCGCGAAGTTCAGCGCGACCGTGATGAAGTTGCCATACGCGAACACCGCGCCCAGCTTGCGCGCCTCGGCCAGCGGTAGCCCGCTGGGTTGACCGGCCAGGCCGAGGTAGTGGCTGGAGAAGTCGAGCCCGCCGACGACCTTACCGACGATGGGCATGATCAGGTCGCCGACGATCGAGTCGACGATCTTGCCAAAGGCGCCCCCGATGATGACGCCGACCGCGAGGTCGACAACGTTGCCCTTGATGGCGAATTCCTTGAACTCGGACATGAAACTCATTGGCGACTCCTGGGGGATCGTGGCAAAAAGGGGCGTCGAGGCCGAGCACAACGGCCGCCGGCAGTATTCCCCAGGCCGGCACCAAGTCAAGCCGTGCGGAAGCGCGGACGGCGTCGATTAGAATCGGCGGTTGCTTGAAGAACCGCTTTCACCCCAGAGGACGTCCATGAGTGACCAGCAAGTCGACCAAGGCAAGAGGACGTGGCTGATTGCCTCGACCTGCGCCGGCGTCGTCGGCGGCGCCGCCACCGCGGTGCCTTTCATCAGCAGCTTCCAGCCTTCCGAGCGCGCCCGCGCCGCGGGCGCGGCGGTCGAGGTCGACATCGGCGGCCTGAAAGCTGGCGAGAAGCTGACCGTCGAGTGGCGCGGCAAGCCGGTGTGGATCATCAAGCGCACGCCCGAGCAGCTCGAGTCGCTGAAGCAGACCGAGCCGCTGGTGGCCGATCCGAAATCGGAGCGCAAGCCCGCCGAGATCACGCCGATGGAGGCCACCCGCAACGAGTGGCGCTCGGTCAAGCCGGAGATCCTCGTCGTGGTGGGCATCTGCTCCCACCTGGGCTGCTCGCCGACCGACAAGCTCACGCCCGGACCGCAGCCCTCGCTGCCGGACGACTGGCATGGCGGCTTCCTGTGCCCCTGCCACGGTTCGCTGTTCGACATGGCGGGCCGCGTCTACAAGAACAAGCCGGCGCCGGACAATCTCGAGGTGCCGCCGTACACCTTCCTGTCCGACACTCGCCTGCTGATCGGCGAAGCCAAGGCCTGAGCAGGACGACACGACCATGGCTGAATTCAAGACCGCTGCCGCGAACGCCCCCATCGGCGAGAAGCTGATGACCTGGGTGGACAACCGCTTCCCGGCCACCAAGCTGTACAAGGAACACCTGTCCGAGTACTACGCGCCGAAGAACTTCAACTTCTGGTACTTCTTCGGCTCGCTGGCGATGCTGGTGCTGGTGATCCAGATCGTCACCGGCATCTTCCTGGTGATGCACTACAAGCCCGACGCGGCG
>CAYOXW010000137.1:0-7569 GCA_964408005.1 uncultured Methylibium sp. | reverse complement strand
GAGCCCGCCGCGGGCGCCGACGCCCCCCGACGCCGCCCCCGGGCGCGACAGCCGCCTGACCTTCCTGACCGGAGATGTCCGATGAAGTCGATTCCCCTCCTCGCCGCCTGCGCGCTCACCGCCGCGGCCGCCACGGCGCAGACCGTCGACGCGCCGCCCGCGGCGGCGCCGGCGGCCCCGGCCGCCTCGTCGCCGATCGGCGGGGCGACCCGTCACTGGCTGGCGCTGCAGCGCGGCGGCAGCCACGCCGGCACGGCGCACCCGGTGTCCGGCGAGGTCGCGACGCTGGTCTACCGCCGCTACCTCGACAGCTTCCGGGCGCCCGGCAGCTCCCCGGCCGCGACGGCCGGCGCGGCAACGGGCACGACGGGCTCCAGTGGCGACGCCGGCCGTTCGCGCTGAGCGGGGCCGCCAGCGCGGCGGCGTCCTGATCCTCGGGGCCGCCGGCCTGGCCGTGGCCGCCGCGGCGCTGATGGTGCTCGACGTCGCCAACCTCTTCCATGCGCAGCGCGCGCTCCAGAAGGCGGCCGACGCGGCCGCGCTGGCGGCGGTGCAGATGCTCGATGCCGGCTGCGTCGCGCCGGCGACGACCGCGCGCGCGATCGCGCGCGCCAACGACTTCCCCGACGCCGGCACGCTCGGCACCGAATGCGGGGTGTGGGCCGTCGACGGACGCGCGCAGACGCCCGCGACGCTCAGCAACTACTTCGAGCCCGGCAACCCGGGCGGCGCCGAGTTCAACGCCGTGCGGGTGCGGCTGGCGCGCGACGTGCCCTATCTGCTGGTGCTCGGCGGCTCGGCCAGCCACCGCATCGACGCCGAGGCCACCGCCTCGGGGCGGCCGCTCGACACCTTCTCGATCGGCAGCGGCCTGCTCGGCCTGAGCGACGCCTCCATCGTGAACCGGCTGCTGGGCCAGCTGCTCGGCAGCAGCGTGAGCCTGGACCTGCTCTCCTACCAGGGCCTCGCGAACGCGAAGGTCCGGCTGCTGGACCTGGCGCAGGCCGACCCGATCAGCGTCGGCACGGTCGACCAGCTGCTGGCCAGCAACGTCTCGCTGGGCAACCTGCTGCTGGCCTCGGCCAACGCCCTGTCGGCCGACCAGGCGGCGTCGGCCACGGTGCTGCAGGCGCTCGCGCTGCAGGCGCCGAACGTCAATGTCGCGCTGTCCGACCTGCTCAGCGTCGACTCGCCGACGCCGTCGGCCGCCGGCGAGGCGCAGATCAGCGCCTTCGACCTGCTGATGACCGCCGCGCAGATCGCCAACCGCAACCACCTGCTGGACCTGGGCACCGTCATCAACCTGCCGGGCGTCGCGAACGTGTCGCTGCAGGCCGTCGTGATCGAGCCCGCGCAGCTGGCCGTCGGCGGCGTCGGCGCCACCGCCCGGACCTCGCAGGTGCGCCTGCGGCTCAACATCCAGGCGCTGGACCTGAACCTCGGCCTGATCTCGCTGAGCGCGCTCAACCTGCCCCTCTACCTCGAGGGCCTGCCCGCGCAGGCCACGCTGACGCAGATGCGCTGCGGCCCGACCGCCGAGCGCTCGATGGTCGGCATCGACGCGACCAGCGGCGTGCTCACCGCCTGCCTGTCGGGGGTGCTGCCGGCCAACCTCGCGACGGCGCCGTCGGCCTGCACGGTGCCGGCCACGCTGACGCAGGTGTCGGTGCTCGGCATCGGCCTGGTGTCGGTGCGCGGCGCCGCCTCGGTCGATCTCACCGACCCGGGGGTCGAGTCGCTGACCTTCGGCGACGGCGGCCCGCCCGGCAGCAGCGTCGATGACAGCGTGCAGCGCATCGACTCACTGCCCTCGAGCACGGTCGACCAGGCGCTCAGCACGCTGGTCAGCGGCATGACGCTGTCGACCACGCCCGCGGTGCTCGGCGCGCTGATCAACCCGACCCTCAATGCCGTGAGCACGCTGCTGACCTCGACCGTCACCGACCCGCTGCTGGTGCCGCTGCTGCGCTCGGTCGTCGACCCGACGCTGCGCCTGCTCGGCGTCTCGGTCGGCTACGCCGACGTGCACCAGATGGACCTGATGTGCCGCCGCGCCGACCTCGTGTACTGAGGCCGCGGCGCGTTCGATCGACCAGGCCCTGACGGCGCTCAGGCGATCGGCCGGCCGCTGCGGGCGCCGCTCCAGTCGTCGTGCAGCGCCTGGACGGCCCGCGCCGCCGGATGCACGGCGCGGCTGCCGAGCGACTCCAGCCAGCGGCAGGCCGCATGGCCCCGCGCCGCCGCCTCGTAGGCCGCGATCCACGCCTTGCGCACCGGCAGGCGCTCCGGCGCGACGGGCCAGACCCCGGGGCGCGGCCGCAGGTGGGCGGCGATGCCGATGCGCCAGGGCTTGGGCCCGAGGCGGGCGCGAAAGCAATGCTGGTTGCGGCACATCGCGACGTAGACCGGGTCCGCGCCCAGGGCATCGAAGCAGGCCGTCACCTCGGGTCCGCGCGGATCGAAGGTCGCATGCGTCGCCAGCACGCGCAGGCCGGCCGGCGTGCGGTAGACGTCGAGGCCCCAGTCCGGCCGCGCCGCCGCGAAGCGCGCCACGCGCTGCCGGGCCCGCGTCTCGGCATCGCCGCGCAGGCGCAGACCGAGGCGGTACAGGCGCTGGGCGACGCCGACGAAGGCCAGCAGCGACAACACGGCCCACACGATGCCGACCATCCTGGATTCCAGCAGCCAGGCGACGGCCGCGGACGTCGCCAGCAGCGCGGCCAGCACCGCGAGCAGGAAGCGCAGCGGGGCCTCGCGGTGGAAGTCGATGTCGACGAACAGCACGTTCGGCGTGTTCAGGCAGGGCGCACCGTAGGCGTTGCGGGTGATCACGCTGTCGTCCTGCCGCGCGAGAACCTCCTCGCGGATCGGCACGCCCTGGGCCCCGTTGTAAGCGCGCTTCGGCTCGCGCCGATCGAGCTTCTCGCCGCCCAGCACGCGGGCCAGCGCCTCGCGGGTGCGCTGGTCGGCCATCGCCTGGGCCGCCTCGGCGCTGGTGTCGGACCAGCCGAAGCGCCGCACCGTCACCTGCCGCCCGGCCCGCCGGTCCTGGGCGCGTCCCTCGGCCCAGAACTGCGGAACGATCATCCGGCCAGCCGCGCGCGCATCGCGTCGATGACCGCCTTGTAGTCGGGCTGGCCGAAGATCGCGCTGCCGGCCACGAAGGTGTCGGCGCCGGCATCGGCGGCGGCACGGATGTTGTCGGTCTTGATGCCGCCGTCGACCTCGAGGCGGATGTCGCGGCCGCTCGCCTCGATCAGGCGGCGCACCTGCTCCAGCTTCTTCAGCGCGCCCGGGAGGAAGCTCTGGCCGCCGAAGCCCGGGTTCACGCTCATCAGCAGGACCAGGTCGAGCTGATCGAGCGTCCACTCGAGCACGTCGAGCGGGGCCGCCGGGTTGAACACCAGCCCGGCCTGGCAGCCCGCGCCGCGGATCAGCTGCAGCGTGCGGTCCACGTGGGTGCTGGCGTCCGGGTGGAAGGTGATCAGGTCGGCGCCGGCCTTGGCGAAAGCCAGCGCGAGCGCGTCGACCGGCTGCACCATCAGGTGCACGTCGATCGGCACGCGCGTGCCGTCGGGCCTGACCGCGTGCTTGCGCAGCGCCTCGCAGACCATCGGCCCGAAGGTCAGGTTGGGCACGTAATGGTTGTCCATCACGTCGAAGTGGATCCAGTCGGCGCCGGCGGCGATGACGTTCTTCACTTCCTCCCCCAGCCGAGCAAAGTCGGCCGACAGGAGGCTGGGGGCGATGCGGAAGGTGGGAGCGCTCATCGCCGCGATTCTAGGGAAGCACGCCTTGTCGGCCCGGGCCGCTGTGGCTACGCTCGCCAGCCCATGCAAGCAAGCACACCCCTCCCCCGCCGCAGCCCGACGCGTGCCGAGATGAACGCGCTGCTGGCGCTGTACCAGGCCGGGCAATGGCCGCAGGCCGAGGCCGAGGCCCTGCGGCTGCTCAAGACCTACCCGCAGGACGTGGCGCTGCACAACCTGCACGGCGGCGCCTGCTCCGAGCAGGGCCAGCTCGCGCGCGCGGTCGGCAGCTTCCGCCGCGCCGCGGAGCTGGTGCCGGAGTCGCCGGAGCTGCAGTTCAACCTCGCGGTCACGCTGGGCCGGCTCGGCGAACTCGACGAGGCGGTCGGCGCCTACCGGCGCGCGATCGCGGTCAAGCCCGACTTCGCCGTCGCGCACTACAACCTTGGCACCGCGCTGAAGGACCTGGGACGCACCGAGGCGGCGGTGGCGAGCCTGCAGCGTGCGGTGAGCCTGCAGCCGGGCTATCTGGCCGCGCACGCCAACCTCGGCGCGGTCCTGCAGGCGCAGGGCCGGCTCGACGAGGCGATCGCCAGCTACCGCGCCGCGCTCGCGATCGGCCCCAGCGCCAAGGGCCACCTGAGCCTGGCCTCGGCGCTGCGGGCCCAGGGCCGGCTGGCCGAGGCCGAGTCCGAGCTGCGCATCGCCGTCGCGCTCGAGCCCGGCTATGCCGACGCCCACAACAACCTCGGCGAGACCCGCTGGGACATGGGCGAGATCGACGGCGCGCTGGCCGCCTGGCGCGCCGCGCTCACGGTCGCGCCCAAGCACGCCGAGGCGCACTACAACCTCGGCATCTTCTGCCACGACGCCGGCCGGCTCGACGAGGCGATCCCGCACTTCGAGCGCTCGCAGCTGCGCGACTGGCAGGAGCGGCGCCTGTACTGCCTGTACAAGACGCGCCGCGTCGAGGACTTCCGCGCGGCGCTCGCGCCGATGCTCGCCGCGGCGCCGCACCACTCGCCGCTGCTCGCCACGCTGTCGGCCCACCATGCGGCCAACTTCGGCGTGCCGGACACCTACCGCTTCTGCCGCGACCCGCTCGCCTACGTGCACCATGGCCGGCTCGCCGAGCTGGCCCCGGGCGGCGCGCTGGTCGCCGCGCTGCTGCGCGACGTCGAGCAGGCCGACCTCGCCGAGCGCAAGCAGGGCCGGCTGGTGCGCGGCGTCCAGTCCGCCGGCAACCTGTTCCGCCGGCCCGAGGCCTCGTTCCGCACGCTCGCGGCGGCCATCACGGCCGAGATCGAGCGCTACCGCACGGGCCTCGCCGGGCGCGACGCCGAGTACGCGCGCGCCTTCCCCGCCGCCACGGTGTTCAGCAGCTCCTGGTACGTGCGGATGCGCCAGGGCGGCCACCTCAGCTCGCACATCCACGAGAGCGGCTGGCTCAGCGGCGTGGTCTACCTGGCGATGCCGCCGCGCGCGCCGGGCAGCGAGGACGGCTGCATCGAGTTCAGCACCGACGGCGACGACTACCCGCGCGAGCACGCGAACTTCCCGCGCCGCGTGATCGCGCCCGAGGTGGGCGACATCGTGATCTTCCCCTCCTCGCTGTTCCACCGCACGATCCCGTTCAGCGCCGCCAGCGAGCGCGTCTGCGTGGCCTTCGACATCGCGCCCGGCCCGCCCGACGCGAGGCCCTAAACTCGCCCGCATGGCCCGCCCCGAGTTCACCATCAGCGTCGTCGCGCGCTACCTGCCCGAGCAGTCGGCGCCCGAGCAGCGCGCCTGGGCCTTCGCCTACCACGTGACCGTGGTCAACACCGGTGACCAGGCCGCCCAGCTGGTCGGGCGTCACTGGCTGATCGAGGACGCCAGCGGCGGCGTGCAGGAGGTGCGCGGCCTGGGCGTCGTCGGCGCCCAGCCGCTGCTGCAGCCGGGCGAGCAGTTCGAGTACCAGAGCTGGACGCGCCTGGCCGCGCCGCGCGGCACGATGCGCGGCAGCTACTTCTGCATCACCGACGACGCGCACTGGTTCGAGGCCGCGATCCCGCCCTTCGAGCTGTCGCAGCAGTCCGCCCTGCATTGAGCGCCCGTGTCGCCGCCCGGCGCGGCTGGGATCTCACCGCGCTGCTGAACGCGGCCGATCCCCGCGCGGCGCAGGCCGAGCGCCACCTCTGGCTCGCCCGCCTGCTCGAATGGCTGCGGCACGCGCCCGCGCCGAGTGCCGACGGTGGCGAGCCGTCGGGCTCGCCGCTGCCGCTGCGGCGCCTGCGGCACCTGCTCGGCGTGCTCGAGCGCCATCCCGAGCACGGCGTGCGCGTGGTCGGCCTGCTGCGGGCCTTCCGCGCCGAGACCGACCTCGCCGCGCTGCTGGCCGACCACGGCTTCGCGCCGCGCAACGCGCTGTTCAGCGAGCTCGGCGAGCGCCTGCGCCTGCGCTTCCTGCCGCCGACGCCCGACACCGCCGACCTCGGCGAGCTGTTCGCGCTGCTGTTCAGCGACGACGGCGACGCCGACTGGCTGGCCGCGCTGGACGAGGCCACGCTCGAGCGCGTCGCGGCGCTGTGGTCGCAGGCCGCGCCGCCCGAGCGGCCCTGGGAGGACGCGGCGCGCGATGCGCTGAGGCTGCTGGCCGCCCAGGTCGGCGCGGCCGGCGGCAGCGGCGCGCTGCGCCGGCGCATGGACGAGGCGCTGCTGGTCGCCCAGCCCTTTCGCCAGCTGCCGCGCAGCACCGAGCGCCTGTGCGCCGCGGCCGAGGCCGGCGACAGCGCGACCGCGCTGCGCGAGGCGCACTTCCTGCGCGCGCTGCTCGACGCCTGCCGCCGCGCCGCGGCCAGCGTGCGCGGCCACCTGGAGGCGCATGGCATCTCGGTGGACCTGCTGTTCGAGGTCGACCAGCTGCGCGCGCGCACCGACCGCATGGACGCGCTGCTCGGCCTGCTGCTCGCCGCCGCGGGCTCGCGCGAACAGCGCGCCGAGGTGCAGCACCTGATCGCCGGCCTGGTGCGCCAGGGCGCCGGGCGGCGCAGCGTGCGCGCGCTGTTCGCGCGCCAGTACTCGATGCTCGCGCGCCGCATCGCCGAGCGCAGCGCCGACACCGGCGAGCACTACATCACCCGCACCCGCGCCGAGTGGGGGGCGATGCTGAAGAAAGCGCTCGGTGGCGGCGCCGTGATCGCCGGCACCACCTTCGCGAAGTTCGCGATCTACGCGCTCGGCCTGTCGGCCTTCTGGGGCGGCTTCTTCGCCGGCGTCAACTACGCCGGCAGCTTCGTGCTGATCCACCTGCTGCACTGGACCGTCGCGACCAAACAGCCGGCGATGACGGCGCCGGCGATGGCGGCCAAGCTCGAGGACGTCAGCGACGACGCGGCGGTCGAGGGCTTCGTCGACGAGGTCGCGCACCTGATCCGCTCGCAGACGGCCGGCATCGTCGGCAACCTGGCGATGGTGTTCCCGCTGGTGCTGGCGGTGCAGTGGGCGGCGCAGGCCCTGTTCGGCGCGCCGCTGGTCGGCCGCGAGTCGGCCGAGCATGTGCTGCAGGACCTGACGCTGCTCGGCCCGACGCCGACCTACGCCGCCTTCACCGGCATCTTGCTGTTCGCCTCCAGCCTGATCGCCGGCTGGGCCGAGAACTGGTTCGTGCTGCACCGCATCGACAGCGCGATCCGCTGGAACCCGCGCATCCTCGCGACGCTCGGCGCGCAGCGCGCGGCCTACTGGTCGCGCTGGTGGCGCGACAACATCTCCGGCATCGCCGCCAACGTCTCGCTGGGCTTCCTGCTCGGGCTGGTGCCGGTGGTGTGCGCCTTCTTCG
>CAYOXW010000136.1:0-7627 GCA_964408005.1 uncultured Methylibium sp. | reverse complement strand
GGCGAAGGCGGTGCTGGCGATCACCTGCAGGACGAACAGCGGCAGCGCCAGCTGCAGGCTCACCCCCATGCGGGTGGCGACCTCGTGGCCGATGTCGCCGGCGCTCTCGCCGTCGGCGCGGCCGAAGTCGAAGGTGAACAGCGAGACCGAGCGCTCGTAGAAGATCGTCTCGGTGAGCCGCTCGGCGCCCTGCTGCGCGGCGTTGAAGTACAGCGGCTTGTCGTAGCCGCGCTCGACCTTCCACTTGTCGATCAGCTCCTGCGTGACGCGCTTGCCGCCGATGTTCAGCCGCGCCATGTCGTCGGGCGTGTTGATGGTGAAGAACAGGAAGAAGGTCGCCAGGTTCACGCCCAGCAGCACCAGCGCCCCGTAGGCGAGCCGGCGCAGGAGGAAGGAGATCATCGGTGGCCGTCCTCAGGCGCCCGCGGCGGCGCCGCGGGCGGTGCTGCGCTCGCGGCGGCGGAAGCTGCGCAGCGCGAACCCCACGAGCGCCGCCAGGGCGAGCAGCCCCAGCACCAGCGGCCACCACACCGGCCGGTTCCACGCGGCGATCCTGGCGCTGCGCGTGGCGGTGTCCAGCCGCATGTAGCGCCCCGGATCGCGGATCAGCACCGTCGGGCGCGCGTTGTGCAGCCAACCCTGCACCGCCGCCGACGAGTAGGGGAAGTAGCCGAAGGACCAGGGCGCATCCTGCTGAACGATCTGGTTCATGCGATCGACGACCTGCTGCTTGTCCGGACCGTCGTCCATCAGCTTGAGCCGGGCGAACAGCGCGTCGTACTCGGCGTTCTCGTAGTTCGAGGTGTTCTCTCCGTCGCTGCGCGTCTTGCCGTTCGGCCCGTAGAGCAGGAACAGGAAGTTCTCGGCATCCGGGTAGTCGGCCAGCCAGCCCAGCCAGTAGACCTGGTGCTTGCCCTTGCGCACCTTGTCCTGGAACTGGTTGTTGTCGGTCGCGCGCACCTCGAGCTGGATGCCGAGCTTGGCGAACTGCTTGACGACCCAGTCAATCTCGGCCTTGCGCTCGGGGGTCGGCAGCGCGTAGTAGTCGTAGTTGATCACCAGCGGGTGGCCCGTCCTGGCATCGCGTCCGTCCGGGTAGCCGGCCTCGACCATCAGCTGCCGCGCGTCGGCGATCGGGCGACGCACGATGCGCCCCCCCTCGACGCGGTGGGTCACCGGGTTCACGCCCTCGGGCGTGCCGTGGCGCGAACCGAAGATGCCGCCGGGCAGCGGACTCATCGCCGTCTCGCCGCTCTTCTTCGGGAAGATCTTGCTGAACTCCTCCCAGTCGATCGCGATCGAGATGGCCTGGCGCAGCCTGCGGTTGCGCACCTGCTGCTCGGGCGTGTCGCCCTGCCCGATCACCGGGTCGAGCATGTTGAAGCCGATCAGCCAGCTGGTGATGTCGACGAACTTGTCGAGCCGAAAGCCCTTGGCCGTGTACTCGGCGCGCACCTGCTCGGAGTCCTGCATCTCGACGATGTAGTCCATGCCGGTGTCGACGCGCTCGAAGACCTCGATGTCGTAATAGCCCTGCCGGAACTTCGACTTCTGCGGCACGCCCTCCTTCTCGACCGTCGACACGATGGTGTCGATGAAGGGCGTCCTCTTGCCGCAGTCGTCTAGCAGGCCCGCCTCCCGGTCGCCCGGCATCCCCTCGCAGGGGAAGGGCTCGCCGCGGTAGTTCGGGTTGCGCTTCATCACCAGGCGGCGGTCCTGCACGAACTCGGTCAGCATGTAGGGGCCGGTGCCGACCGGCCAGCGGTCGAGCGTCAGGCTGCGCTCGGCCATGCCGGGCTGGGCGTAGAAGGCGTCGGCCTCCCAGGGGATCGGCGCGACGAAGGTCATCGCCATCCAGTAGCTCCACTGCGGGTACTTGCCCTTGATGCGCAGGCGCAGCAGGTGCTTCTCCGGCGCCGTCGCGCCGGCCAGCGGCCAGCGGCGGAAGTCGAGGAAGGGCTTGTCGAGGCTGGCCGGATCCAGCCCCTGGCGCAGCCTGGCGTCCTCGGCCTTGACCAGGGCCATGTACTCCTTCAGCCCGAGCACGTACTCGGCGAAGATGCCGGCGATCGGCGTCGTGATGCGGGTGGTCGCGTGGCGCTTGAGCGCGTAGACGTAATCCTCGGCGAGCAGCTCGCGCGTGCCGCTGTGCTCGAAGTCCAGCGGCGTGCGGCGCTCGCCGAGCTCGCCCGGCTTCATCGCGTGGTAGCGGTAGCGGCCCTGCCCGTCCTTGGCGAAGGCCGGGTGCGGCTGGAACAGGATGCCCGGCTTGATGCGCAGCTCGTAGACGCTCTCGGCCACCAGCTCGCCCGGGGCGTCGGCCGGCAGGGGCCGGCCGTCCTTGTCGAGGTACTGCGGCTTGACGACCTCCGCGGCGGTCTTGGGCACCAGCGTGAAGGGACGCTTCAGGTAGTGGTAGCCGTACAGCGGCTCGTAGATCTGGTAGGTCGCCGGCGTGTCGTTGGACCAGTAGGAGGCGGTCGGATCGAGGTGCCGCGGCGTGTTCTCGATCATCGCCGTGTACAGGGTGTTCGACTCGGCGGAGCCGACCGGCAGCGGGCTGTTGTTGCAGGCCGCCAGCGTGGCGACGAGCACGGCGGCCAGCCAGGCGCGGGCGCGGCCGGCGAGACGGCGGACGAAAGCAGCCTGTGGGTTGCGCATGGGCCGGTCCTGTGGCCGCTGCGGCGGCGCGGCAGCGGATCAAAGCAAGGCGCCCCTGGAGGCGCGCGCGATCATAGCCCGGCCCTGGGGGCCGTCCGGCTCAGTGCCCCCAGGCGATCAGCGCGTCGCGGCCCTGCACCCACAGCGACGCGCGCTGCCCGACGGGCAGGCAGACCTTGGTCGGCACATGCCCGAAAGGCAGGCCGGTCAGCACCGGCACCGTGGTTTCGGCGCGCAGCCGCGCGATCGCCGTCTTCAGGCCATAGCCGCGGTCCAGCGGCGACTTGCGCCAGCCGCCGAAGTCGCCGAGCAGTACCGCGCGCTGCGCGCCGAGCACGCCGGCCTGGTGCAGCTGCAGCAGCATGCGCTCGATGCGGTAGGGATGCTCGTTGACGTCCTCGAGGAAGAGCAGGCCGCCCTTGATCTTCGGCCAATGCGGGGTGCCCAGCAGCGACAGCAGCACGGTCAGGTTGCCGCCCCACAGCGTGCCGCGCGCCTCGAGCCCGTCGAAGCCGGCCTCGGTGCGAAAGCCCACGGCCTCGAGCTCCCCGTGCATCGCCTCGACGAAGCAGTCCTGCGTCACCTCGTCGGGCCCCCCCTGCTCCGCGCTGCGGCTGAAGTCGTCGTGCGCCAGCGGTCCGGCCCACAGGCCGCCGGCGGCCCGGGCCGGCAGGGCGCGGTGCGCGAGCGCGGCAAGGTGCAACGCGGTGAGGTCGCTGTGGCCGACCCAGCGCGTGCCGCCCTCGAGGCTGCGGGCGATCAGCGGCCAGTCGATCCGGTCGAGCAGGCGCGTGAGCCCGTAGCCGCCGCGCAGTGCGAGCGCGACCGAGGGCGCTGCACCCGCCACCCGGTGCAGCGCCACGAGCCGGCCCTCGTCGCTTCCGGCGAAGCGCTGCTGGCGCGCCAGCGCGCCGGCGTCGAGCGTGGCGTCGAAGCCCAGCGCCTGCAGACGGCGCAGCGCGCGCCGCGCCGCGGCCGGCTCGGCGAGCACGCCCGAAGGCGCGAAGATCGTCAGGGTCGGGCGTGGGGCCGCCGGCGTGTCAGCGACGGCCATCAGGACTCGGGCAGCTCGCCGGGGATCGTCGTGTCCATCTCGATCACCTCGACGATGTTGAAGTCGACCTCATGGACCGACAGCGCCCGCTCGGCGGCGAGCCGCTCCTCGCGCTCGCGCCTGGCTTCGGCGCGGCGCGCGGTGAAGAATTCGCGCAGCAGTGCGCCGCAGGGCTCGGCCATCACCCCGCCCTTGAGGGCCGTGTGGTGGTTCAGGGCCTTGTTGCCGAACAGGTCAACCACCGAGCCGGCCGCACCGGTCTTGGGATCGGTCGTGCCGAAGACGACGCGCTTGAAGCGCGCGTGCAGCAAGGCCATCGCGCACATCGGGCAGGGCTCCAGCGTGACGTAGAGCTCGCAGTCGGGCATGCGGTAGTTGCCCAGCAACTCGGCGGCGTGACGCAGCGCGACGATCTCGGCGTGCGCGGTCGGGTCGTTCGAGGTGATCGGGCGGTTGTAGCCGGTCGCGAGGATCTGGCGCGTGCCGTTGACCTCGCGCACGATCACCGCGCCGACCGGCACTTCGCCGACCAGCCAGGCGTTCTGGGCCTGGTCGAGCGCGGCCCGCATGCCGGCCTCGTCCTGGTGGGTACGGATGCGCTCGTCGTCGTTCATGGTGCGGCGCCCCGGCTCACTGCCCTTCGGCCCGCGCCGGCGCGCTCTGCATGATCTGCTGGACGTCGTTCGCGACCCGCTTCTGCAGCGCCTGCGACTGCTGCGGCACCGTCGGGCCGCCGGGCTGGGACGAGGACGCGGCGTCGCCGGAAGCCGCCGCCGGCAGCTGCTCGACCGCCTGGAGCTGCTTGCGCGCCACGCTCAGCACGATCGACACGACGATCAGCAGACCCAGGACGCCAAACAGGATGCGCATGCTTCTACTCCCACTCGATGGTGGCAGGCGGCTTGGAAGACACGTCGTAGGTTACCCGGTTGATGCCGCGCACCTCGTTGATGATCCGACCGCTCGTCCGTTTCAGCAAACCGTAGGGCAGTTCGGCCCAGTCGGCGGTCATGAAGTCGCTGGTCTGCACCGCCCGCAGCGCGACCACGTAGTCATAGGTGCGGCCGTCGCCCATCACGCCGACGCTCTTGACCGGCAGGAAGACGGCGAAGGCCTGGCTGGTCAGGTCGTACCAGCTCTTGCCGCTGGCCTCGTCACGGGTGTTGCGCAGCTCCTCGATGAAGATCGCGTCGGCGCGGCGCAGCAGATCGGCGTAGTCCTTCTTGACCTCGCCGAGGATGCGCACGCCCAGCCCCGGCCCCGGGAAGGGATGGCGGTAGACCATCTCCGCCGGCAGGCCGAGCGCGACGCCGAGCTCGCGCACCTCGTCCTTGAACAGGTCGCGCAGCGGCTCGAGCAGCTTCAGGCCGAGCTGCTCCGGCAGGCCCCCGACGTTGTGGTGGCTCTTGATCGTCGTCGCCTTCTTGGTCTTGGCGCCGCCCGACTCGATCACGTCGGGGTAGATCGTGCCCTGCGCCAGGAAGCTCGCGCCCTTGTGGCCCTGCCCGCTGGCCTTGAGCTTGCCGGCCTCGGCCTTGAAGACGTCGACGAACAGGCGCCCGATGATCTTGCGCTTGGCCTCGGGATCCGCGACGCCGGCCAGCTCGCGCATGAACAGCTCGCTGGCGTCGACGCGGATGACCTTCGCGTGCAGCTTGCCGGCGAACATGTCCATCACCATGTCGCCCTCGTTCAGCCGCAGCAGGCCGTGATCGACGAAAACGCAGGTCAGCTGGTCGCCGATCGCGCGGTGGATCAGCGCCGCGGCGACGCTGGAGTCGACCCCGCCGGACAGCCCCAGGATCACCTCCTCGTCGCCGACCTGGGCGCGGATCGATGCGACGGCCTCGGCGATGTGGTCCTTCATCACCCAGTCGGGCCGGGCCTGAGCGATCTGCAGCACGAAGCGCTCGAGCAGCGCACGGCCCTGGACGGTGTGCGTGACCTCGGGGTGGAACTGCACCGCGTAATAGCCGCGCGCCTCGTCGGCCATGCCGGCGATCGGGCAGGAGGGCGTGCTGGCCATCAGCTTGAAGCCGGGTGGCAGCACCGTGACCTTGTCACCGTGGCTCATCCAGACCTTCAGCATGCCGTGGCCCTCGGGCGTGGCGAAGTCCTGCAGGCCGTCAAGCAGCGCGGTGTGGCCGCGCGCCCTCACCTCCGCGTAGCCGAACTCGCGGTGATCGCTCCACTCGACCGTGCCGCCGAGCTGCACCGCCATCGTCTGCATGCCGTAGCAGATGCCCAGCACCGGCACGCCGAGCTCCCAGACCGCCTGCGGCGCACGCAGCTGGTGGTCCTCGTAGGTCGAGGCATGGCTGCCGGAGAGGATGATGCCCTTGGGCGCATAGCTGCGGATGAAGTCCTCCGACACGTCGTTCGGATGGATCTCGCAGTAGACATGCGCCTCGCGCACACGCCGCGCGATCAGCTGGGTGACCTGGGAGCCGAAGTCGAGGATCAGGATCTTGTCGTGCATGGCGATCTTGTTCGGGTCAGACAGCAGAGCCGGTCGACGCGCCGGCGATGGCCGGTGTGCGCCACCGGCGGAAGTGGCGCCAGGCCAGCAGCAGCGCCAGGCCCTGCAGCAGCGCACAGAAGTAGAACGGCGCGCCGAGGTGCCAGTCGCCCTGCGGCAGGTGCGAGAAGGCGCCGAGCAGCGGCGCGCCGATCATCGGCGCGATCACCGCCATCAGGCTGTTCAGCGAGCTGACCGAGCCCATGGTCTGGCCCTGCACCTTGGCGTCGGCCGCACTCGAGACCAGGCTGTTGAGCGCCGCGGTCACGGTGAAACCGAGCACGTTGGCGAACACGATCGCGAACATCATCCAGCCCGCCGTCGCCGCGCCCCAGGCCGCATAGGCGAGGGTCGAGGAGAACAGGCCCATCACCGCGAGCCGCTGGGCGCTGAAGCGCTTCAGCAGGCGCGCCAGCAAGGCGCCCTGCACCACGGCCGAGGTCAGGCCGACCGCGAGCATCGACCAGCCGTTCTCGGCCGGCCCCCAGCCGAACTTGAAGCTCGTGTACAGCACCCAGGTCGTGTACATCGTGAACTGGGCCAACCCGGCGCAGGCGATCACCGCCACCAGCAGGCCCACGCCGCGCAGCCGCGCGAGCTGGCCGAGCGCGGCGATCGGGTTCGCGGCCCGCCAGCTCAGCGGCCGGCGACGCTCGGCCGGCAGCGACTCGGGCAGCACCAGCCAGCCGTACAGCAGGTTCACCAGCGCCAGCGTGCCGGCGGCGTAGAAGGGCAGGTGCAGGTCGATCGCGCCGAGCAGCCCGCCCGCCACCGGTCCCGCGATGAAGCCCAGCCCGAACATCGCGCCCAGCAGCCCGAAGCGGCGGGCGCGCTCCTCGGGCGGCGTGATGTCGGCCACATAGGCGTTGGCGACCGCCGCATTGGCCTGCAGCGCACCGGCGAGCAGCCGCACCACGACCAGCATCCACAGCGAGGTCGCCAGGGCGATGGCAAAGAAGTTCAGCGCCAGCCCGCAAAAGCCGAGCAGCAGCACCGGCCGGCGGCCATAGCGGTCCGACAGCGCCCCCAGCAAGGGGGCGCCGAAGAAGTTGGCCAGCGCGAAGGAGAAGGCCACCACGCCGTACCAGAACGCCGCATCGGCCTGGCTGCCGGTGAAACCCGCCACCAGCGGCGGCAGCACCGGGACGATCAGGCCGATCGCCATCATGTCGATGAAGACCGTGACCATGATGAAGGGCATCGCCGCCTGGCGGCCAGTCATCGGGGAGGAGGTGCTCAAGGAATTCCTTCTGAAACGACGAACCGCCCAGGCGATCGGGCGGTTCCAGGGTCACGGGCCAGCCGGCGCGGCGCAAGCCGCGCGGCCTGGGCCCTCAATCCGCGCGGTAGTTCGGGGCTTCCTTGGTGATCTGCACGTCGTGCACATGGCTCTC
>CAYOXW010000135.1:0-7637 GCA_964408005.1 uncultured Methylibium sp. | reverse complement strand
CCTCGATCGCGCGCTGGATCGGCGCCGCGCCGCGCCAGCGCGGCAGCAGCGAGGCGTGGATGTTCAGGCAGCCGCGACGCGGCAGCGCCAGCACCCAGGCCGGCAGGATCAGGCCGTAGGCGGCCACCACCATCGCGTCCAGGTCGGCGGCCTGCAGCGCGGCACGCGCCGCCGCGGCCTCCTCGCCGTGGCGGCCGTCGAGTCGCAGCCCCTGCGGCTGCAGCACCGGCAGGCCCCGCGCGAGCGCAACCGCCTTGACCGCCGAGGGCTGCAGCTTCATGCCGCGCCCGGCCGGGCGGTCCGGCTGGGTCAGCACCAGCGGCACCTCGAAGCCGGCGGCGAGCAGGCGCTCGAGCGCGAGCGCCGCGAACGCCGGCGTGCCGGCAAAGGCGATCCTCAAGCGCGCGCCTCGTCGCGCGCGCGCTTGAGCATCCTGCTGCGCACGCGATCGCGCTTCAGCGGCGAGAGGTAGTCGACGAACACCTTGCCCAGCAGGTGGTCCATCTCGTGCTGGATGCATACCGCGAGCAGCCCCTCGGCCGCGATCTCCTGAGGCCGGCCGTCGCGGTCGAGCGCGCGCACCGTCACGCGCGCGTGGCGGGGCACCTGGTCGTAGTACTGCGGCACCGACAGGCAGCCTTCCTCGCCGAGCATCATCTCCTCGCTCTGCGCGACCAGCTCGGGGTTGACCAGCACCAGCGGCTGCTCGCGCGTGTCGGACACGTCGATCACGATCACGCGCTCGTGCACGTCGATCTGCGTGGCCGCCAAGCCGATGCCCTGCGCCGCGTACATCGTCTCGAGCATGTCGTCGACGAGGCGGTGGATGCGCTCGTCGACCGCGGCCACAGGCCGGGCCACCTTGTGCAGGCGGGGATCGGGGTAGCGCAGGATCGGGAGCAGGGCCATGGGGTGACGGTTGCAGTTCGTGACATTTCGGGGCCGGCACAGGCGGCCGCGCTGTGGATCACACACAACGACCGGCCGTGAAGACCTACCGCCAGCGAGGCACGGGAGCCCCGCGTTTCATTGCGGCATCAAGGGTTTATGGGCAGAATCTTTGAAATCAAGTGAAGATTTTGGCCGATCGTTTGCACGCGATCGCACGCTTCGCAAAGACCATGAAGCGCCGGGGTGGGATGGAACCGGTGCCGCCGGAGAGAGCACCCATGACTCGAACTGCCCTGCCCGTCCACCTGCGCTTCGCGGCGCGTATTGTCGCCGCCGTGATGCTGGTCGGGGCCGGTACGGCGACTCTGGCCGCCGAGCCCAACTTCCCGATCACGCCACAGCAGCGCGGCACCGCCCAGCAGGTCGCGCAAGCCGGCGTGCCGCTGTCGGAGCTGGCGCCCAACGCGCCCGACAGCTATACCGTCAAGCGCGGCGACACGCTGTGGGACATCTCGGGCCTGTACCTGAAGCGCCCCTGGCGCTGGCCCGAGCTGTGGGGCATGAACCTCGAGCAGATCCGCAATCCGCACCTGATCTATCCGGGCCAGGTGCTGGTGCTCGAACGCGATGGCGACCGCGCCCGCCTGCGCGTCGCCGGCCAGCCGGGCGGCACCGACCGCCTGTCGCCGCGGGTGCGCGACCTGGGCCCGTCGAGCGGGCCGATCGGCGCGGTGCCGATCCGCTTCATCGAGGGCTTCCTGAACGACGCGGTCATCTTCGACGATGACCAGCTCGAGCGCGCGCCGCGCATCGTTGCCGCCCAGGAAGGCCGGGTGCTGCTCGGCAAGGGCGACACCGCCTATGTGCGCGGCGAGCTCGGCGACCTGCGCGAATGGCGGGTGTTCCAGCAGCCCAAGCCGCTGACCGATCCGGACACCCAGCAGATCCTCGGCTACGAGGCCGCCTATGTCGCCGCCACCGAGATCGTCCGCGAAGGCGGCACGAACCCGCGCGGCGAGGTGGTGCCGGCGACCTTCCAGATCACCTCGGCGAAGCTCGAGGCCAGCGTCGGCAACCGGCTCGCGCCGGCCCAACCGCGCGACTTCGACCCCTGGGTGCCGCGCTCGCCCTCGACGCCGCTGTCCGGGCGCATCGTCTCGGTCTACGGCGAGGCGTTGAACGCCGGCCAGAACCAAATCGTCGCACTGAACCGCGGCCAGCGTGACGGCCTCGAGCGCGGCCATGTGCTCGCGCTGTGGCGCGCCGGCGCGCTGGCACGCGACACCACCGTCGCCGGCCCGGCGCAGGCCATCCGGCTGCCCGACGAGAGGCATGGCACGCTGTTCGTGTTCCGCGTCTTCGACAAGATGTCCTACGCGCTGATCCTCGACGTGAAGGACCCGGTGACGCGCGGCGACCGCTTCACCGAGCCTTGAGCACCACCGGCTGGACGCCGGATGAACTGGCCGCCTGGCTGCGGCTGCTCGGCACGCCGCAGGTTGGCGCCGTCACCGCGCGGCGGCTGCTGGCCGCCTTTGGCGACCCCCGCGCGCTGTTCGACGCGGCCCCGTCCGCCTGGGCCGAGGTTGTCGGGCACGCCACCGCCGCAGCGCTGCGCCAGCCCCCCGAACTGCTGACCGCGCTGGCCGACGCGACCTGGCGCTGGCTCGACGCCGACAGCGCCGAGCCGCGCCACCTGCTGACCGTCGCCGACCCGGCCTACCCGGCCGCCTTGCTGCAGACCGCCGACCCGCCGCTGCTGCTGTACGCGATCGGCCGCGCCGACCTGCTGCAGGCGCCGTCGATCGCGGTGGTCGGCAGCCGCAATCCGACGCCGCAGGGCGCCGAGAACGCCCGCGCCTTCGCCGCCGCCTTCAGCCGCGCCGGACTGACCGTCGTTTCCGGCCTCGCGCTGGGCATCGATGGGGCCGCCCACGAAGGAGCGCTCGGCGGCCCCGGCTCGACGATCGCGGTGGTCGGGACCGGGCTCGACCGGGTCTATCCGAAGCGCCACCTCGGGCTGGCACGGCGCATTGCCACCGAAGGTCTCCTGGTGAGCGAGTACCCACTCGGAACCCCTCCGCTGGCGGGCAACTTCCCGCGTCGCAACCGGCTGATTGCCGGCCTGACCCGCGGCACCCTGGTGGTCGAGGCGGCGCTGCAGTCGGGCTCGCTGATCACCGCACGGCTGGCCGCCGAGGCCGCCCGCGACGTGTTCGCGATCCCGGGCTCGATCCACGCCCCGCAGGCGCGCGGCTGCCACGCGCTGATCAAGCAGGGGGCCAAGCTCGTCGACGCCGCCGCCGATGTGCTCGAGGAGCTGCACTTCGCGCCGGCCGCCGCCACCGAGGAGCCGGCACCGCGCTCCGCCGACCCGCTGCTCGAGGCCCTCGGGCACGACCCGGTCACGCTGGATGCGCTGAGCGCCCGGCTCGGCGAGTCGCCCGCCGCGCTCAGCGTGCGGCTGCTGGAGCTCGAGCTCAGCGGCGATGTCGCCCGCCTGCCGGGTCAGCTGTTCCAGCGCGTGATGCGCGGATAAGCCGGGCCTGCAACCGGCCCTTCGGCCCGGCGTCGCGCAGAGGCCCTGTGGTATCGTGAGCCATGTTCGACGTGCTCGTGTACCTGTACGAAAACTACTGGCGGCCCGATGCCTGTCCCGACCGTCGGCAGTTGTCACGCAAGCTGTCGGCCGTGGGCTTCGAGAACGAAGAGATCGAGGACGCGCTGACCTGGCTCGGCGGTCTCGCGACCGCCTCGGAAGCGGCGATCGCCGAACAGAGCGACGACGCGATGCGCGTCTATTCGGCGCTCGAGCAAGAGCACCTGGGCGAGGCGGCGATCGGTTTCATCGGCTTCCTCGAGTCGGCCGGCGTGCTGCGCCCGGCAATGCGCGAGATGGTGATCGACCGCGCGATGGCGATCCCTGCCGGGCCCTTGGCCGTCGAAGACCTGAAGATCATCGTGCTGATGGTGTTCTGGAGCGTCGGCGAGGAACCTGACGCGCTGATCCTCGACGAGTTGTTCGTCGACGACGGCGACCGCCTGATCCACTGAGCCGATCGGATCGCCCCGAACAGCCGCCTGCGGGCGGCTTTTTGCTGCCCTGCGCCCGCTCAGCCGAGCAGGCGATCGGGATGCGCGTCGAGCTTGGCCAGGGCGCTGCGCGTCGCGCGGACCGTCAGCGCCTCGTCCTGCGCCGGCACCAGCAGCCCGGCCTGCAGGAAGGCCGCCAGGCGCTGCTGCTGGAACAGCGTGCCGGCCCCGGATTGCGACACGAACAGGCTGAGCTGCTTGCGCATGCCCTGCCAGGCCAGCTGCACCGGCTCGATACGCCCGCGGTGCTCGAGCATGTACCAACCACCGACCTGCAGCTCGCGCGCCCAGGCCAGCATGGCCGGCGTCGGCATCGAGCCGCCGTCGGTGACGATCTGCAGCTCGGTGCTCTCGTGGCCGGACAGGTCCATCACGATCGACTCGTCGATCTGCAGATCCTCGGCATCCGGCAGCATCTCCTCGAGGTCCTCGAGGCGGCCCATCAGCTCGTCGAGCCGTTCGGCCGGGATGGCCGCGGCCTTGGCGGTGAAGGCGGCGGCCAGCGAGTCGTTCAGCGCCTTGATCTGCTCGTCCTGCCGCTCGAGCGACAGCCCGGCCTCGGCCATGCCCTCGCGCAGCGTCTTCAGCAGCGGCGGCAGGCGGCGGATCACCTCGGCACGCTCCTCGCGCGAGACCTTGGCACCGGCCGACCAGATCAGGTCGGCCGCGGCGCGCTTCATCGACTTGGTGGCTTCGCTGGTGGCGCCGGACTTCAGGGCCACCGTGGCCAGCACATCGGCCCAGGTGTGGAACAGGAAGCTGCGCACGCCGTCCTGCACCGGCACCTCGTTGAGCATCTTGCGCAGCTCGATCGTGTACTGGATCGCCATGGTCTCGCGCTGCTCGACCTGCTGCGCCAGCGACACGCCCTTGCGGGTGGCCTCGTTCTCGTTCTTGAAGTAGTGCTCGAGGAAGCGCTCGAACTCGGTCAGCACGGTCTGGAACACGCGCCGGCCGGTGTCCGGGTAGGCCTCGACGACCTGGACGATGCGCTTGATTTCCTTGTCGAGCGCATCGCCGATCTCGCGCGTGGTGATGTCGAAGCCCATCACACAGGCGCCCATGCGATCGATCAGCTTGCGCGCCGGATGGTCGGTGGTCGCGAAGAAGTCGGGCTCGCTGACCGCGACGCGCAGCACGGGCATCTGCAGCCGCGCGAACCACACCCGCACCGCCGCCGGGATGCGCTCTTCGGTCAGGATGCTCTGGAACAGCAGCGCGACGATCTCGATCGTCGCGCGCTCGACCGGCGTGCTCGCGGCCTCCTTCAGCACCTGCTTGCGCTGCTGCAGCTCCTGCACCAGCACCGGGGTGCTGATCGGCACGGTGTCGCGCCCGGTCGGGCTCAGCTTGCGTTGCAGGCCGGCCTGGGCATCGGAGATCGCGCGCTTGAGGCCCAGCGACGAGTCGGCCGCACGCGCCGTGTCCTCGAACTGCGGCACTTGACGGCCCACCAGCTTGTTGAGCCGCGCCAGCACCGCTTCGGCCTGGCCGGCGGTACGTGCCAGATCGTTCATGCGCGTCATCAGCCGCGTCTCTTCCGCCACGCCACCGCCCGGCGCGGCGTGACGTGCCGCCCCCGCATCGAGCTCGGCAAAGCCGCTGGTCACCGGGGAGGTCGGCGCGACATAGGCGCCGGTCGAGCGCCGGATCAACGGCCGCAGGTCGATCTCGGGGCGCACGCCCTCCTCGTGCAGCCAGCGATTGGTCTCGTGGTAAGCCTCCTCGACCAGTTCACCGAACGCCAGGTGGATGACCTGCTGCAGCACCCGCCAGTGCTCCAGCGACAGGCCGGCGGCGCTCCAGGTGTCGACGATCGCGCGTGCAACGACATGCGGGCGCAGCACGTCGGTCGGCCCGAGTTCGTCCTGGCGCTCGAGGTGGGAGATGCGCGCGCGCAGATCGGTGAACTCCCAGGACGACTTGTCCATCATCGAGAGCGCCAACCGCGAGCTCAGGATCTCGGTCTCGATCGTGTCGTCATCGACCAGCGTCAGCCCGCTGCCGGCGCCCGAGCCGCTGTTCGCGCCGCTGAGCGAGGTGCTGCGCAGCGCCGGCGGCGTGTTCGGCCCCACCGACAGCGCCTCGGTCAGCCCGCGCAACCACTTGGGCGCAGGCTTGACCAGATCCATCGCGACGTTCTGGCGCTTGTGCAGCGTCGCGGGGTCGGCCTTCTCGGCGGCCAGCCGCTGGGCGCCATGGACGACCGCCTGCACCGCCGTCGGCAGTCCCTTGACCAGCGTCTCCACGTACAGTCGACGCGCCTTGGCGGCAACGGCGAGCGGATTGGTGGCGGCGGCCATGCAGGGCGGGTCAGGCGGGAGTGTTCAGGGATGGATGCTTCACTCTACACCACGGCCCCGGCATTCGGGTCGTCCGGATCACCGGGCTTGGCATTCGGCGCGGCCTTGATGAGATCCTCGCGCTTGACCCCCAGCCACATCGCGATCGCCGCCGCGACGAACACCGACGAGTAGATGCCGAAGCAGATGCCGATCGTCAGCGCCAGCGCGAAGTAGTGCAACGTCGGGCCGCCGAACAGCAGCATCGACAGCACCATCATCTGCGTCGAGCCGTGGGTGATGATCGTGCGGCTGATCGTCGACGTGATCGCGTGGTCGATGGTCTGCGCGGTGTCCATCTTGCGGAAGCGCCGGAACGCCTCGCGGATACGGTCGAAGATGACCACCGACTCGTTGACCGAGTAACCCAGCACCGCCAGCACCGCCGCGAGCACGGACAGCGAAAACTCCCACTGGAAGTAGGCGAAGAAGCCCAGGATGATGATCACGTCGTGCAGGTTGGCGACGATGGCCGCGACCGCGAACTTCCATTCGAAGCGGATCGCGAGGTAGATCATGATGCCGATGATCACGAAGCCCAGCGCCTTCGCGCCGTCCTCGGCCAGCTCACGGCCGACCTGCGGGCCGACGAACTCGCTGCGCTGCAGCTTCAGCGGCTCGGCGCCGCCGACGTCGCAGACCTGCCGGCTGACTTGCTCGCCCTTCTCGCTGATGGCCTGCTCCAGGCGCACGCTGCCGCCCTCGCCGCCACAGAGCGTGCCGAAGACGCGCCCGACGACCTGGTCCTTGGGGATGTCGTCGCGCACCGGCAGGCGGATCAGCACGTCGCGCGAGGTGCCGAAGTTCTGCACCTGGACCTCGCCGAAGCCCAGCCCCTCGACGGCGTGGCGCACCTTGGGCAGATCGGCCGCCTGGGCGTACTCGACCTCCAGCACGGTGCCGCCGGTGAACTCGATCGACAGGTGCAGCCCGCGCGTGACGAGGAAGAACACCGCCGCGGCGAAGGTCAGGAACGAGATCGCGTTGAAGATCAACGCGTGCTTCATGAACGGGATGTCCCGTTTGATGCGGAAGAACTCCATCGCGGACTCCTGATCAGGCCTTGGCGGTCGGTGTCGTTTCGGCGCCCGGGCGCCACACGGTGCCGATCGACACCGCCTTGAGCTTCTTCTGGCGCCCGTACCAGAGGTTCACCAGGCCGCGCGAGAACAGCACGGCCGAGAACATCGAGGTCAGGATGCCCAGGCAGTGCACCACCGCGAAGCCGCGCACCGGCCCCGAGCCGAAGGCCAGCAGCGACAGGCCCGCGACCAGCGTCGTCACGTTGCTGTCGAGGATGGTGCCCCAGGC
>CAYOXW010000134.1:0-7662 GCA_964408005.1 uncultured Methylibium sp. | reverse complement strand
GACGACCGTGGCCAGCATCAGCAGCAACGCGAAATTGCCCTCGACCATGCCCGCGTACCAGGCACCCGCATAGGCCACGAAGGCCGTCAGGATCACCGCAGTGACCGTTCCCATGAGCGCCTGCATCAGTCCTGCACCTGCAATATGGCGAGGAACGCCTCCTGGGGAACTTCCACCGAGCCGATCTGTTTCATGCGCTTCTTGCCTGCTTTCTGTTTTTCGAGGAGTTTGCGTTTGCGCGTGATGTCGCCGCCGTAGCATTTTGCCAGCACGTTCTTGCGCAGCGCCTTGATGTTCTCGCGCGAGATGATGTTGGCGCCGATGGCGGCCTGGATCGCCACGTCGTACATCTGGCGCGGGATCTGCTCGCGCATCTTGGCCGCCACCGCGCGGCCGCGGAACTGGCTCTGGCTGCGGTGCACGATGATCGAGAGCGCGTCGACACGGTCGCCGTTGATCAGGATGTCGACCTTGACGACGTCGGCGGCGCGGTACTCTTTGAACTCGTAGTCCATCGAGGCGTAGCCACGGCTGACCGACTTCAGCTTGTCGAAGAAGTCCAGCACGATCTCGGCCAGCGGCAGCTCGTAGGTCAGGTGGACCTGGCGGCCGTGGTAGGCCATGTTCAGCTGCACGCCACGCTTCTGGTTGCACAGCGTCATCACCGGACCGACATAGTCCTGCGGCATGTACAGCTGCACCGTGACGATGGGCTCGCGGATCTCGGCGATCTTGCCGATCTCGGGCATCTTGGACGGGTTCTCGACCAGGATCACCTCGCCGGCCACGCCGCCGAGCTGCACCTCGTAGACCACGCTGGGCGCGGTCGTGATCAGGTCCTGGTCGAACTCGCGCTCCAGCCGCTCCTGCACGATCTCCATGTGCAGCAGGCCGAGGAAGCCGCAGCGGAAGCCGAAGCCCAGCGCCTGGCTGACCTCGGGCTCGTAGCGCAGCGAGCTGTCGTTGAGCTTGAGCTTCTCCAGCGCGTCGCGCAGCGCGTCGTACTCGCTCGCCTCGGTCGGGTACAGGCCCGCGAAGACCTGCGGCTGGATCTCCTTGAAGCCCGGCAGCGCCTCGGACGCCGGCCCGGCGTTGTTCGGCAGCTTCTTCTCCAGCGTGACCGTGTCGCCGACCTTGGCGGCCGCGAGTTCCTTGATGCCGGCGATCAGGAAGCCGACCTCACCCGCCTTCAGCTCCTCGCGCGGCAGCGACTTGGGTGTGAAGACGCCGAGTTGCTCCAACGGGTAAACCGCGTTGGTCGCCATCATGCGGATGCGCTCGCCCTTCTTCAGGCTGCCGTCCACCACCCGCACCAGCATCACGACGCCGACGTAGTTGTCGAACCAGGCGTCGATGATCATCGCCCGCGGCGGCCCGTCCGGCTTGCCGCGCGGCGCCGGCATGCGGGCGATCACCGCCTCGAGGATGTCGTCGATGCCCTCGCCGGTCTTGGCCGAGCAGGGGATCGCGTCGGTTGCGTCGATGCCGATGACGTCCTCGATCTCGCGCTTGGCGCTGTCGGGATCGGCCTGCGGCAGGTCCATCTTGTTGAGCACCGGCACGACCTCGACACCGAGATCGAGCGCCGTGTAGCAATTGGCCACCGTCTGCGCCTCGACCCCCTGGCTGGCGTCGACCACGAGCAGCGCGCCCTCGCAGGCCGACAGCGAGCGGCTGACCTCGTAGCTGAAGTCGACGTGGCCGGGGGTGTCGATCAGGTTGAGCTGGTAGGTCTGGCCGTTGCGGGCGATGTAGCTCAGCGCCGCGGTCTGCGCCTTGATCGTGATGCCGCGCTCGCGTTCGATGTCCATCGAATCGAGCACCTGCGCCTCCATCTCGCGGTCACTCAGCCCACCGCAGCGCTGGATGATCCGATCGGCGAGCGTGCTCTTGCCGTGGTCGATGTGGGCAATGATCGAGAAATTGCGGATGTGGTCCATCTGACCTTCGTACTGCTCTGGGAGCGGCTCACGCTGAAGACACAACGGCGAAGCCGTTGCAGCGCAAGCTCACATCGCGCAGCGATGTGGAGGCGCATCGCGCCGTGCTGAAGCTAAAAAAAAGGCACGTCAAACCGGTGACGCGCCTTCCAACAAAAACGTATGGCAACTGCTTCGTTGGACTTTCATTGTAGCCACATCGACCCCGCCGGAAGCCGCGCCAATACTGGCTTTGTGGCCGTTGCAGTGCACCAACACAGAAAATTATCCACAACTTATGCACAAATCCCTGTGGGTGTCCTGTGGACGCTTGCGGGTCCTCGAACTCCGCACTGGATCGGCGTGTAACGACGTTGTGCGAGCCGCCATTCTATTGACTTCGCAGCTCAATCAGAATCGAAAAAGTCAGTTGGCAAGCACTGACTTTAGAGAATTCCGTCGCCTCGATCGACAGATCACCCGCTATTTCATGAAGCGGAAAAACCCGCCGGCCAGCTCGGATGCCTCGCCGGCGGGTCAGTGCCGCCTCACTTGACAGGACGGATCACCGCGTACTGCGCCCAATCGCCACGCCGGAACAGCACGCTCATCGACTTGCTCTTGTCGAGCCTGGCGACGACCGCCTCGAACTGCTTCACATCGGCGATCTCGACATTGCCCACGGACAGCAGCACATCGCCCTCGCGCAGCCCCGCTCGCGCAGCCGGGCCATCGGCCGACTCGACACGCACCCCGCCCTTGAGCTTGAGCTCGCGCTTTTGCTCGTCGCTCAGGTTCGCGAGCGTCAGACCGAGCGCACTGAGCGCCGCCGGCACCGCCGGCTCGGTGCGGTGATCCGGCGCCGCCGCACGACGGCCGCGCTCGGGCTCGATCTCGGCGACGCTCACCGAAAGATCACGGGTCGCTCCGCGGCGGAAGACCTGAAGCGTCGTCTTGCTGCCCGGCCGGGTGTTGCCAACCAGTCGAGGCAGGTCGCTCGAGCGCTCGACCGGCTTGCCATCGAAGCGCGTGATGATGTCGCCCGGCTCGACGCCAGCCGCCGCCGCCGGACCACCTTCCTCGACCGAGCGCACCAGGGCACCCGCCGCACGGGCGAGGCCAAGCGACTCGGCCACGTCGCGCGTGACCTCGCCGATCTGAACCCCGATGCGGCCGCGCACCACGCGGCCGATCGAGCGCAACTGATCGGCCACGCGCACCGCTTCGTCCATCGGGATCGCGAAGGACACGCCCATGAAGCCGCCCGAACGGCTGAGGATCTGCGAGTTGATGCCGACCACCTCGCCACGCAGGTTCAGCAGCGGGCCGCCCGAATTACCGGGGTTGATCGCAACGTCGGTCTGGATGAAGGCGACGAACTCGCCGGTGTCGCGCCCCTTGGCGCTGACGATGCCTGCGGTGACCGTGTTCTCCAGCCCGAAGGGCGAACCGATCGCCATCACCCACTCGCCGACCCGCAGCTTGCCGACATCTCCAATCCTGACCGCCGGCAGGCCGGTGGCATCGATCTTCACGATCGCGACATCGGTGCGCTTGTCCGTGCCGACGATCTTGGCCTTGAATTCGCGCTTGTCGGTCAAGGTGACGTAGACCTCGTCGGCCCCGTCGACCACGTGCGCATTGGTCATCACGTAGCCGTCGCTGGTGTAGATGAAGCCCGAGCCGACACCGCGCTGCTGCTCCTCCTCGGGCTGCTGCTGGCCTGGGCGCGGCGCGCCGCCGCGCGGGCCGGGCTGCTGCCCCGGGGGCACGCCGTAGAAGCGCCGGAAGAACTCCTGCATCTCGTCGTCCATCTCCGGTCGGTTGCCACGCTGGCCGCCGCGCACCCGCTCGGTCGTGCGGATGTTCACCACCGCCGGGCCAACCTGTTCGGCCAGGTCGGCGAAGTCGGGCAGTCCCCGTGCTGCGGCGGCCAGCGGGGCCGCGGACGGCTGCGCCTGGCCGACGCGGGGCTGGGTGGCCAGCGCCAGCGCCGCACCCAGCGCGGCGAACACCGCGACGACTTGACGCCACCGGCCACCGGCCACGGGCACTGCCACTTTCTCGATACGCATGTTCACCTCAGAGTCCTGTCGATCCTGGCTCGCCCGCCGGGCGAGCCCCTCATCGCCGCCGCTCGAGTCCGAGCGCAAAGCCACGCAGCGTGGCCACCGGCACGTCGCCGATGACGGTGAGCCACCAGTCGCCCTGGCGGCGCGTCATCGTCTGCGTCGCGCCCATCGCGCTCGACGCCTCGCGTTTGTGCAGCGTCGGCACGAAGGGTTCAATGAAGATCGACACGTGCGTGAGTCCGTCCGAATAGATGGACTGCAGCACGACGGCAGAAGCACTCACCTGTCCGGCCGCCATCGAACGGCGCACCGTGCTGACCGGCTGAAAGCCCGGCGGCAGCTCACGCACCGTCCACCCCTCGGCCTGCAGGTCGGTGGGCTCGAGCGCCGGGCGCTCGACGCGCCACCCCTCGAGGCCCTTCATGGCCTTGAGCACCAGATCGGGACGCGGCTTGACACCGATGATCAGGTCGGAAAACGCCGAGGACTCGAGCACGGCCTCGCGCTCGTCGAGCACCTCGGCGCGCAGCAGCAGGCCGCTGCCCTTCTCGGCCCACAGCCGGTAGCCGAAACGGTAGCCATCCCTCGGGCTGAGCAACAGCACATGGGCCTCGTGGCCGGCCACGCGGTCCTCGCCCAGAGGACGCACGCGGTAGCGCTCGACGATGCGGCCGGCCCCGGCCGACAGCAGGGCCGGGAACTGGCTCATCGACTGGCGCGTCTCGATCACCGCGAGCCGCTGCTGCGGCCACAGGCTGGTGACGAGGTCGTTGTGGCGCAGCACCTGGCGCCGGCGGCCATCGAGCGGCTCGATGCGCTCGAACTGGTTCGGGCCGTCGCTGTAGTGCGCGATGCGCGCGCTCGCCATCGACCCCCCGGCGCTGACAACGAAGGTGCCGAGGAAGCTGCGCTGACTGGCCGCCTCGTGGATGCGCGACAGCCAGTAGCGGGCCTCGCGGGCCTCGACGAGCGGGTCACCTTCGACCGGCTGGGCCTGCACCGCCGCCGGCAGCAGCGCCACCGCGGCCCAGATCATCCAGGACAGCAGCCGGTGCGGGCCCGTGGCGACGACAGCCTGCCGCATGCTCAGCGCGAAGCCGGTCCGACGCCTTCGTGCGTCGCGTTGCGCAGGAAGCCCGAGGGCACGCCGAGCGCGGAGCTGCCACCAAACTGCTGGTGCGCCGCCAGGTAGGCGTCGAGCCGCGGATCGCGGATCAGCACCGCCGGCGCACGCTCGTTCGTGGACTCGCCCGCCGTGGCCAGCGTCGCCGGTGCGGCCAGCGCCGCGAAACTCGGCGCCTCGGCGGCGCGCGGAGCGCCCCCTCCCGAGGCCGCCACCGGTGCGATGCCCGAAACCGCCGCCGCGCTGGCAAGCGCCGCCCCATCGGCCTCGGTCGCCGGCCGCCACACCGTCATCGCGCCGACCGCCACCACCATGAAGCCGGCCGCCAGGGCCGCCGGTGGCGCCCAGCGCCGCAGGCGGCCGCGCGCGACACTCAACACCGGCGCGCCGTTGCCGGTCTGGCGCAACCCGGGCGTCGCCACGGCCACTGCCGCTGGCGCGATCACCACCGGCTCGTCGGCCAGTCGGCTGCGCAAGGCCGCGAGAAAAGCCGCGTCGCGACCACGTCCGGCGAGTTCGTCCGAGCGCATCACGTCGCCGATCAGCTGGTAGCAATGCCAGCGCGCGCGTGTCGCGCCATCGTCGCGCCAAGCGGCGCTGATCGCCGCCGCGACGCGCGCGTCGGCCTCGCCGTCGGCCAGCGCCGACAGGCGCTCCAGGGCATCGGGGTTGTCGTCCGCCGCATTCATCGCGTCACTCCTTCAGGCCTCACCAGCGCTCGCCCCGGCGCGTGTCGAGCAGCGGCCGCAGCCGCTGTGCGATCGCCTCGCGCGCCCGGAAGATCCGCGAGCGCACGGTGCCGATCGGGCAATTCATCACATCGGCGATCTCCTCGTAACTCAGCCCCTCGATCTCGCGCAGCGTGATCGCCTGGCGCAGATCTTCGGACAGCGCATCGATCGCGGAGTTCACCGCAGCGGCGATTTCCTTGGTGGCGAGCAGGGCGTCGGGCGTTTCGCCGTCGCTTAGTTCGTTCTCGACCCGCGAAGTTTCGTCGCCGTCCTCATCGCGCACGACGAAGGCCGATTCGGTCATCACCGGATCGCGCTTGAGGTCGACCAACGCCTTCTTCGCGGTGTTGACCGCGATCCGGTACAGCCAGGTGTAGAAGGCGCTCTCGCCGCGGAACTGCGGAATCGCGCGGTAGGCGCGGATGAAGGTCTCCTGGGCGATGTCCTGCACCAGGTCGACATCACGCACCATGCGCCCGATCAGCCGCTCGATGCGGCGCTGGTACTTGACGACCAGCATCTCGAAGGCGCGCACATCGCCCTGCTTGACCCGCTCGATCAGCAGGGCGTCGGCGGCAGCGTCGGCGGTCATGGGCTCAGCCCGTCGTGCCGGCGGATGCCGGACGCGGCGAATACAGGGCACAGCGCAGCGGATGCCAGCCGGTCGGCAGGTCGCCACGCTGCAGCGGCAGCCAGAGCGCCGACGCGCCCTCGGCGGGCACGAAGCGCAACAGCAGCGCATCGCCGAGATCGATCATCACGGCGACCTCGCCACGCCAGGAGGCGGCGGGCTCGCCGTCTCCCCTCAGTTGCCAGCCGCTGCCGTCCCAGGCGAGTTGCCAGGCCTTCGCTTGCCGGCAGCGCCAGACGAGCGCGGCGACATACGCCCAGGTGAGCGAGACGACCCCCAACGAGACGCCATCCCCGCGGTCGACCGCCCAGGCGCCGGTCACGACCGCGACGAACGCCGCAAGCCCTGCCAGCGCCATCCGCCAGCGCGCGCCGCTGCGGATGGCGAGGCTGACCGCCGGTGCGGCGCGCATCGTTCCACAACGGTGCAGCGGCACCGTCGCGTCAGGCCCGCCGGAACAGCAGCGTGCCGTTGGTGCCGCCGAAGCCGAAGTTGTTCTTCACGGCGACGTCGATCTTCATCTCCCGCGCGGTGTTGGCGCAGTAGTCCAGGTCGCACTCCGGATCCTGGTTGAAGATGTTGATGGTCGGCGGCGACACCTGATGGTGGATCGCCAGGACCGTGAACACCGACTCGATGCCGCCCGCGCCACCCAGCAGGTGGCCGGTCATCGACTTGGTCGAGTTCACGACCAGCCGCTTCGCATGCTCGCCGAAGGCGAGCTTGATCGCGTTGGACTCATTGACGTCGCCCAGCGGCGTCGAGGTGCCGTGGGCGTTCAGGTACTGCACCACGTCGGGGTTGACGCCGGCGTCGCGCAGCGCCGCCTTCATGGCGCGCTTCGGTCCATCGACGTTGGGGGCGGTCATGTGGAAGGCATCGGCCCCCATGCCGAATCCGGCCAGCTCGGCATAGATGCGCGCGCCCCGCGCCTTGGCATGCTCGTATTCCTCGAGCACCATGACGCCGGCGCCCTCCCCGAGCACGAAGCCATCGCGGTCCTTGTCCCAGGGACGCGAGGCGGTGGCCGGATCGTCGTTGCGCGTGGACAGCGCACGTGCGGCCGCGAAGCCGCCGATGCCCAGCGGCGAGACCGTGCTCTCGGCGCCGCCGGCGACCATCACCTCGGCCTCGCCGAACTGGATCATCCGCGCCGCCTCACCCAGGCAGGGCAGGCCGGTCGTGC
>CAYOXW010000133.1:0-7752 GCA_964408005.1 uncultured Methylibium sp. | reverse complement strand
CATGCTGGCCGGCGCCGGTCTCGGCGATCACGCGCGGCTTGCCCATGCGCTTGGCGAGCAGCGCCTGGCCGATGGTGTTGTTGACCTTGTGCGCGCCGGTGTGGTTGAGGTCCTCGCGCTTCAGGTAGACCTGGGCGCCGCCGAGCTCGCGCGACAGCCGGTCGCAGTGGTAGACCGGGCTGGGCCGGCCGACGAAATGCGCGAGCTCGCGCTTGAACTCGGCGATGAACTCGGGATCGTTGCGATAGCGCTCGTAGGCCGCCTTCAGCTCGTCGAGCGCGTGGATCAGCGTCTCGGCGACGAAGGTGCCGCCGTAGGGGCCGAAATGGCCCGTGGCGTCGGGTTGCTGGTAGTTCAACATGGTTAGGGTCTCTCGGTGGGGAACCCACCGACGCCTCAGGTGGCGTCGGCTTCCCTCACGGCGGCACAGAACCGGTGGATCGCGTCGGCATCCTTGATGCCCTTGGCGCTCTCGACACCGGAGCTCACGTCAACGGCCCAGGGCCGCAGCTGCCGCACGCCGTCGCCCACGTTTGCTGGATTCAACCCACCAGACAAAACGAGCGGAAGGGGCACGTTTCGTGGAATGAGTGACCAATCGAAGACCTTTCCACCGCCGCCATAGCCCTCGACGTGGGCGTCGAGCAACAGGCCGACAGCGCTCCTGAAACGGAGCGAGAAGTCTAACAAATCGAACCCCGGCGCCATCCGGGCCGCCCGCAGGAAGGCCCGTCCCGGCGCCGCGCAGTCGGTGGGGTCCTCGTCACCGTGGAACTGCAGCAGCAGCGTCGGGATCGCGGTGCAGGCCGCGGCGATCTCGGCCGGTCCGGCGTTGACGAACAGCCCCACCGGCGTCACGAAGGGCGGCAACCTCCGCGCCAGCGCCACGGCACGCTCGAGCGTCACCGCACGGGGGCTCTTCGCATAGAAGACCAGGCCGATCGCGTCGGCGCCGGCCGCGACGGCCGTGTCGACGTCCGCCGCACGGGTCAGGCCACAGATCTTGATGCGGGTGCGATGGGGATTCACGGGGTCACGCTCAGGGCAGCCAATCGAAGGCCGCCGTGCGCTCGGGCAGGCCATGGTCGGCATCGTAGTACGGGCCCAGGAAGTAGAGCCCGTCGGCCGCGAAGGTCGGGGCCGCCCGTTCCCGGTTGCGCGAGGCCAGCACGTCCGCGACCCAGGAGGCCGGCCGGCTGCCCTGCCCCACGGCGACCAGGCAGCCCATCAGGTTGCGCACCATGTGGTGCAGGAAGGCGCTGGCATCGAAATCGAATCGCCAGTAGGCCCCACGGCGACTGATCTCGATGCGCCGCAACTCCTTCACCGGACTCAAGGCCTGGCAGGCCGCGGCCCGGAAGGCACTGAAATCATGCGTGCCGATCAGCTGCGCCGCCGCGCAGCGCATCGCCTCGCCGTCGAGCGGTCGAAAGACCCAGCCGACTGCGCCCTGCTCGACCGCCGGGCGCACCGGCGACTCGAGCAGCAGGTAGGCATAACGCCGCCCGCGCGCCGCGTTGCGCGCGTGGAACTGCGCGCCGACCGGCACGCACCATTGCACCGCGATGTCGGACGGCAGGTAGCGGTTGCTGCCGCGCACCCACGAGAAAGGATCGCGCTCGACCTCGGTATCGAGGTGCACGACCTGGTTCAGTGCGTGCACGCCGGCGTCGGTGCGGCCGGCGCAGACGGTGCGGACCTCTCGATCGGCGAAGGCCGACAAGGCCTTCTCCACATGGTCCTGCACCGTGCGGCCGCCGGGCTGGCTCTGCCAGCCCTGGTAGGGGCTGCCTCGGTAGCTGATCCCGAGCGCGACACGCCTCATCGCGCCGGCTCGCGCGCGGGCGTCAGCCCATCTCCTTGAGCATGCCCTCGGCCTTGGCCCTGAGCGTCCCGCCGGACTGCGCGATGACCTCCTGGAGCAGGTCGCGCGCGCCCTCGACATCGCCGATGTGACGGAACTCGGCCGCCAGTTCGAGCTTGCGTGCCACCGCCTCGTCGGCGCCCGCTTCGACGGGGAGATCGAGATTGCCGAGGTCCGGCAGGCCGGGCTCGGCGACCAGCGGTGCGGGCGCGGACGCCCCGGGCAGATCGAGCGACATCTCCGGCAGCTCGAAATCGAAGCTCGGCGCCTCGGTGGCGACGATCTCCTGCACCGGCACCGGCTGGGTGCGCTCGGGCGCGATGATGGGCGCATCGTCGAAGTCGCCCGGCTGCGACACATCGAGGTCGAGGTCGACGTCCGGCTCCAACGGCAGCTCGCTGCGCTGCTCGGCGAAGCGCGAGGGTGTCGGCAGCACCGACTGCGGCATCGTGCTCGCGCCGAGCGGCTCGAGCACCGCGCCGCCATCGTCGGGCGCACCCGGCGGGCGGCCGCCCGCGCGGTACATCGGGTTGTCGCTGTCGATGCCAGCCCCGAGCTGCTGGGCCTTGAGCCAGTCCTCGCCCTGCCCGCCGCTCAGCGCATAGAGCTGGGTCGCAAGCAGCTCGAAGCCCTTGGTGTCGCGGCGCTTGGCATAGACCTCGAGCAGCTTGAGGCGGATCGCCATGCGGTCCGGCGTCGCGCGCATCGCCTCCTTGAGGATCTCCTCGGCCTGCAGGTCACGGCCGTAAGCGAGGTAGACGTCGGCCTCGGCGACCGGATCAACGTCGCCGATCGCGTCGAGCTGACTGAGCGAATAGCTCATCGACGATGGCACGCCGGTCGCGTCGCGGGTGTCGACACGCTGTCCGCCGCTGGCGCCAAAGAAGGAGTCGGGCTGCAGGCGGCTCTCGAGGAAGGAGGTCTCGCCGCTGTCACCCTTTCTGCGCTGGCGCATCCGGTACAAACCGAGGCCGGCGAGCAGCGCGGCGAGCACCCCCAAGCCGGGCAGCAGCATCGGGTTTTGCAGCAGGTCCTCGACGAGCCCCGGGCCCGCGGGCTCGGCCGCGGGTTCGGCCGCCGATGCCGCCGCCGGCGCGGCGGACGCTTCCGGCGCCGAGGCCGGGGCTGCCGCGACCAGCTCGCTGGCCGCCACGGCGGGAGGCTCGCTCGATGCGGGCTCCGGCGCGGACGCCGGCGCAGCGGCCACCACGACCGGCACCGATGCGGCCACCTGCGTCGCGACAGAGACCGGCGGCGTGGAAGCCGGCGCAACCGTCGGCGCGGACGGCAAGGCCGCCGACGGCAGCGCGACGGCGCCCGGCGTCGCGGCAGCCGTGCCGCTGCCACCGGTCGTGGCGCCCTGGAGCTTCTTCAGATCCTCGACGTTCTTGGACAGCTCGGCGACGCGGCTCGCGCTCTCCCGCTGCTCGCGCGCCTTCGCCACGGCATCGGCCCCCGATGCCGCGGGCGCCGCGCCGCCCTTGCTCAGGGTCAGCTTGTCGGGTGCCCCGGTGGCCGCAGCCTTGCTGTCCTTGACCTCGGCCCGGACCGAGCCGGCCGCGCTGCGACCGACCTCCGGCGCCGCCGCCGGCACGCCGGAGGCAAGCCGCGCGCGGTAGGCGCCGAAGTCCGCGCTCTGGGCCTGGATCACCTGACGCGCCTCGGCCGGCGTCAATGCCGACGCCGTCTCGGAGCTCGGCAGCTTCAACAGCGCGCCGGCCTTCAGGCGGTTCATGTTGCCGCCGGCAAAGGCGTCGGTGTTGTTGCGGTACAGCGCGACCAGCATCTGGTCCAGCGACACGCCCGGACGCTGCGTGCGCGCCGCAATGCGTGACAGCGTGTCGCCACGCTGCACGAGGTAATCGTCCGCGGCCGAAGCCGAAGCCGGCTTGGGAGTCGGGGCCGGGCGCGGAGCGGCGGCGGCCGAGGGCGCGGGGGCCGGGGCCACGGCGCGCGGGGCGGGCGCCACGGCGGAGGGCCGCGGCGCTGGCGGCGCAGCAGGGGGCAGCGGTGCCGGCGAGATTGCGACCGGGGCCGGCGCTGGCGCGGCGGCCACCGCCGTGCTGCCCGGCGGATCGAACAGCATCGTGAACTCGCGCACCAACCGGCCCGAAGCCCAGTCGAGCTCGAGGATCACGTCGACGAAGGGCTCTTGCACTGCCCGGTCGCTGACCAGGCGCAGGTAGGAGCGGCCATCGGCACGGCGCTGCAGCGAAACCCGCGCCGCAGCGAGCGCCGCGTTGAACTCGACCCCGGCGGCACGGAAGGCGTCCGCCCCGGCCACCCGCACCCGCAGGCTGGCCGCCTCCTCGGGCGTGATCGCGCTGACATCGATCTCGGCACGCAGGGCTTCACCGAGCGCTGACTGCACCGTCAGCCGCCCCAGGCCCAGCGCGTCGGCATCGAGCGGCGCGAGCGCGGCAACCGCGAGCACCGCGGCCGCTACCGCATTCAGGGACCAGGGAGCCTTCGGCCCCACGCGCTTCATACGTTGTTCCAAGGCGACTCCCCCATCGAGCATCGAAAGTGTGCAGCGCACTCTACGGGACCGTTTGCGACCCGTTTGCGGCGCGCTTCAGCACGCACGCTTCTTCAAGAAATCACAATAACATCAGGTAGATACGCTGACAAGCTCATGCACTTCGTTACGTTCTGAGCAACGTGAAGCGCGCCGCGCCGGACGCCTGGTCGTTGCGATCCGGCAACGCCAAGCTCCCGGTTCAGGCCTCGAGAAGCAGCCGCAGCATGCGGCGCAGCGGTTCGGCCGCACCCCACAGCAGCTGGTCGCCGATCGTGTAGGCGCCCAGGTACTCCGGGCCCATCGCCAGCTTGCGCACGCGGCCGACCGGGATCGTCAGCGTGCCGCTCACGGCCACCGGGGTCAGGTCCTTGATCGTCGCCTCGCGGGTGTTGGGCACCAGCTTGGCCCAGGCGTTGTCGTTGGCGATCAGCGCCTCGACGTCGGCCAGCGGCACGTCCTTCTTCAGCTTGAAGGTCAGCGCCTGGCTGTGGCAGCGCATCGCACCGATGCGCACGCAGAAGCCGTCCACGGGGATCGCCGGCGTGCCGTAGCCCTCGCCGATGCCGAGAATCTTGTTGGTCTCGGCGCCGCCCTTCCACTCCTCGCGGCTCATGCCGTTGCCGAGGTCCTTGTCGATCCAGGGGATCAGCGAGCCGCCCAGCGGCACGCCGAAGTTCGCCGTTTCCTCAGGCGACAGGCTGCGCTGCTTCTCGACGATCTTGCGGTCGATCTCGAGGATCGCGCTCTTCGGGTCGTCGAGCAGTGCGCGGACCTCGGTGTTGAGCGTGCCGTACTGCGTCAGCAGCTCGCGCATGTGCTGCGCGCCGCCGCCCGAAGCGGCCTGGTAGGTCATCGAGCTCATCCACTCGACCAGCCCGGCCTTGTACAGCGCGCCCACGCCCATCAGCATGCAGCTGACGGTGCAGTTGCCGCCGATCCAGTTGCGGCCGCCCTTGTGCAAGGCATCCTGGATGACGGGCAGGTTCACCGGGTCCAGCACGATCACGGCGTCGTCGGCCATGCGCAGCGTGGAGGCCGCGTCGATCCAATGGCCCTTCCAGCCGGCGGCGCGCAGCTTGGGGTAGACGGCGCTGGTGTAATCGCCGCCCTGGCAGGTGATGATGATGTCGCAGCGCTGCAGTTGCGCGATGTCGTGCGCGTCCTGCAGCTTCGTCTCGTTCTTCGCCATCGTCGGGGCCGCCCCCCCAGCGTTGGACGTGGAGAAGAACAGCGGTTCGATGTGATCGAAGTCGTTCTCCGCCGCCATGCGCTCCATGAGCACGGAGCCGACCATGCCGCGCCAGCCAACCAATCCTGTGAGTGCCATTTCAGTCTTGCCTTTCCGATGATTCCGGACCCCTGGGTGCTCCCGGCTCGTTCGCCGGGGTCCAGGAGTGGGGGCGAGACGATCCGAGACGCTAGGTCTTGGTGGTAATCGTTTTGCCGGTGATGGCGGCCACGACCGCATCACCCATCTCGCGCGTGCCGACCTTGTGCAGGCCCTCGCTCCAGATGTCGCCCGTGCGCAGGCCGGCGGAGAGCACGGCCTGCACCGCCCGCTCGATGCGGTCGGCGGCTTCGGGTTGCTGGAGGGAGTAACGGAGCATCATGGCAGCGGACAAGATTGTAGCCAGCGGGTTGGCCACGCCCTTGCCGGCGATGTCCGGCGCGCTGCCGTGGCTGGGTTCGTACAGGCCCTTGTTGTGCTTGTCCAACGATGCACTGGGCAACATGCCGATCGAGCCGGTCAGCATCGCCGCCTCATCGGACAGGATGTCGCCGAACATGTTGCCGGTGACCACCACGTCGAAGGCCTTGGGCGCCTTCACCAGCTGCATCGCGGCGTTGTCCACGTACATGTGGTCCAGCTGCACGTCGGGGTACTGGGCGTGCACCTCGGTGACCACATCGCGCCAGAACTGGAAGGTTTCCAGCACGTTGGCCTTGTCGACGCTGGTCACCTTTTTGTTGCGCTTGCGGGCCGCCTGGAAAGCCACGTGCGCGATGCGCACGATCTCAGGCTTGCTGTAGCGCATCGTGTCGAAGGCTTCGTCGGCGCCGGGGAAATGCCCGTCCACCGCGGTGCGGCGGCCACGCGGCTGGCCGAAATAGATGTCGCCCGTCAGCTCGCGGATGATCAGGATGTCCAGGCCGGCCACCAGCTCCGGCTTCAGGCTGGAGGCCTGGGTGAGCTGCTCGTAACACAGCGCCGGGCGGAAGTTGGCGAACAGGCCCAGGTGCTTGCGCAGCCCCAGGATGGCCTGCTCGGGGCGGAGCTGACGCTCCAGCTTGTCGTACTTCCAGTCGCCGACGGCGCCGAACAGGATGGCGTCGGCTGCCTTGGCCAGGTTCAGCGTGGCCTCTGGCAGCGGGTGGCCATGGGCTTCGTAGGCGGCGCCGCCGACGAGCGCGGTCTCGGTCTCGAAGCGCAGGTCCAGCACGTCCAGCACCCGCACCGCCTGCTCGACGATCTCGGTGCCGATGCCGTCGCCCGGCAGGATGGCGATCTTCATCAATGTTCCTTGTCAGTGAGCCAATGCACGAGCCGGTACTCGCTGGCTTTGAAAACGATGTAGGCCAGCATGCCGAGGATGCCACTGAGCACGATCTCGACCAGTTGCATGGCGGCGCCGTCCATCGCTGCCTGCCAGCCATGTTCGGCCAGCAGCGCCAGGTTGGCACGCAGCACGAACAGCAGGTTCACCGTGAGCGCGCCGAACACCAGAAAGCTGACCACCAGCAGCAAAAAAGCCACCCAAGGCCGCGACAGCAACACACGTTGGACCCAGTTGCGCACGCGGGCCGATCAAAGTTGACGGTGAACCAACCAGGGCATCCTGGCCAGGCGTTGTGCCTCGAAGGCCTTGATCTTGTCGGCGTGACGCAGCGTCAGGCCGATGTCGTCGAAGCCGTTCACCAGGCAGTACTTGCGGAAGGGCTGCACGTCAAAGGGCAGTTCGCTCCCATCGGGCTTGACCACCACCTGGCGCGGCAAGTCGATCGTCAGGCTGTAGCCGTTGAAGCCGTGCACCTCGTCGAACAGCCGGTCCACCTGCAGTTCGGGCAGCACGATGGGCAGGATGCCGTTCTTGAAGCAGTTGTTGAAGAAGATGTCGGCATAGCTGGGGGCGATCAGCACCCGGAAGCCATACTGCTCCAGCGCCCAGGGCGCATGCTCGCGGCTGGAGCCACAGCCGAAGTTGCGGCGCGCCAGCAGGATGGACGCACCTTGGTAACGCGCCTGGTTCAGCACGAAGTCCGGGTTGGGCTTGCGCTGCACCTGCGGTTGCCCGGGCTCGCCCCTGTCCAGGTAGCGCCATTCGTCAAAGAGGTTGGGGCCGAAGCCGGTGCGCGCGATGGACTTCAG
>CAYOXW010000132.1:0-7760 GCA_964408005.1 uncultured Methylibium sp. | reverse complement strand
ATGTGCTGGCGCTGTCCGCCGGCTTCCTGCTGGTCGGCCCCTTCCTGTGCCTGGGGCTGTACGAGGCCAGCCGCCGGCTCGAGCGCGGCGAGGCGCCGGACCTCGGCGACTCGCTGCTCGCCTGGGAGAACCACACCGGCACGCTGGCGGTGTTCGGCTTCGTGCTGCTGGTGCTGGAGATGCTGTGGGGGCGCGCCGCGCTGGTCGTCTTCGCGGTCAGCTTCGAAGGCATGCCCGACTTCCACGGCTCGCTGCTCGCGCTGCTCGCCCCGGACAACCTCGGCTTCGTGATCGCCTACCTGTGCGTCGGCGGCGTGTTCGCCGGCCTGATCTACGCGGTCAGCGTGGTCAGCATCCCGATGGTGCTGGACCGGGGCAGCGACGCGATCGGCGCCGCGCTCACCAGCCTGCGCCTGGTGTTCGGCCAGCCCGGCGTGATGCTGTGCTGGGGCGCGCTGATCACCGTGCTGGTGGTGCTGGCGATGCTGCCCGGTTTCGCCGGGCTGCTGGTGGTCGCGCCCGTGATCGGGCACGCCTCCTGGCATGCCTACCGCACGGCGGTGCGCGCCGGCTGAACGAGCCCGGCAGGCCCGGGACGGGCGCCGCTCACCGGCAGACGTACATCCGCACCGAGCGGCCCTGCGCGTCCTGGCTGTAGCTGGGATCGGCCTGGACCCGACCCGCCGGATCGGCGTTCTCGGCCTTGCCCTCGCGGCACAGCGCGTCCCACTGGTAGGCGCAATCCGTGCCGCCGTTCTTGCAGCGCAGGCCGTAGACGGTCTGCCCGGGACTGCTCTCGAAGACCAGCGTCTCGTACTCCGGCGGCTTGGCCCATTCGGACTTGGTGGCATAGGCCGCCAGGATGGCGGCGGGGAGCAGCACGACGGTAAAACGAAGTCTCAAGGGAAATCCTCTGGGGGTTGGCAGTCCGGCCGGTCGTTCCTGCGCGCGCCGCCCGGCCCACGGCGGTCGAGCGCCGCGCTCAGGGCAGCAGCACGCTCGAGCCGGTGGTCTTGCGCGCCTCGAGGTCGCGGTGCGCCTGCGCGGCCTCGGCCAGCGGGTAGCGCTGGTCGATGCGGATCTTCACCTGCCCCGAGGCGACGACGGCGAACAGGTCGTCGGCCATCGCCTGCGTGCCCTCGCGCGTCGCGAGGTGGGTGAACAGCGTCGGGCGCGTCACGTACAGCGAGCCCTTGGCCGCCAGTGTGCCCAGGTCGACCGGCGGCGCCTTGCCGGAGGCGTTGCCGTAGTTGGCGATCAGCCCGAAGGGCGCGAGGCAGTCGAGCGATTTCTCGAAGGTGTCTAGCCCGACCGAATCGTAGACCGCCTTGACGCCGCGCCCGCCGGTGATCTCCTTGACCCGCGCGACGAAGTCCTCGCGGCGGTAGTTGATCGTGTGGGCCGCGCCATAGGCCGCCGCGAGCGCGCATTTCTCGTCGCTGCCGGCGGTACCGATCAGCTGCAGGCCGAGCGCCCGGGCCCACTGGCAGGCGATCAGGCCGACGCCGCCGGCGGCGGCGTGAAAGAGAATGAAGTCGCCCGGCTGCAGGCCGCCGGCGGGCAGCGTCTTCTTCAGCAGGTACTGCACCGTCAGGCCCTTGAGCATCATGGCCGCCGCGGTGTCGAAGGCGATCGCCTCGGGCAGCCGCACGACGCACCGCGCCGGCATCACGCGCGCCTCGCTGTAGGCGCCGGGCGGCTGGCTCGCGTAGGCGGCCCGGTCGCCGGGCGCGAGGTGGCTGACGCCGGGGCCGACCGCCTCGACGATGCCGGCGGCCTCCATGCCCAGCGTGGCCGGCAGCGGCAGCGGGTACAGGCCGGTGCGCTGGTAGACGTCGATGAAGTTCAGGCCGCAGGCCTGGTGGCGGATGCGGATCTCGCCCGGCCCGGGCTCGCCGACGCTCACCTCGGCGAGCCGCAGCCGTTCGGGCCCGCCGAACTCGGTGATCTGGATCGCGCGCGGCATGGACAGGCTCCTGGGGTGGGGTGCGAAGGCTGCCGAGCTTACGTCCATGCGCACGCCGCTGCAGCGCTGGGGACGATGCGGCATGGCAGCATGCGGCCTGCGCCATGAAACGACTGACCCAGGCCCCCAACCTCGCGATCGCCACGATCTGGGCCGACCTGCTGCGCGAGGCCGGCATCGCGGTGAGCCTGCAGCGCGTGTTCGCCAGCGGCCTGGCCGGCGAGATCCCGCCCGATCAGGCCCTGCCCGAGCTGTGGCTGAGCCACGACGAGCAGTTCGACCGCGCCCGCGCGCTGCTCGACGAGCTGGCGCACGCGCCGCAACGCCGCTGGCTCTGCACGCGCTGCGGCGAGTGCGTCGAGGGTCCGTTCGAGTCCTGCTGGAACTGCGGCGCGCCGATGCCGCCGGGTGCCTCATGACGCGGCCGGACACGCGCACCGCGCTGCTGATGACGCTGCCGCCGCTGCTGTGGGCCGGCAACGCGGTCGTCGGCCGCGCGCTGGTCGGCCATGTGCCGCCGCTGACGCTGAACGCGCTGCGCTGGCTGATCGCCGGCGCGATCCTGCTGCCCTTCGCCTGGCGGGTGCTGCGCACGCCGCGCGAGCTGCTGGCGCGCTGGCCCTACCTGCTGCTGCTCGGCACGCTGGGCGTGGGCGCCTACAACGCCTTCCAGTACCTCGCGCTGGTCAGCTCGACGCCGATCAACGTGACTCTGATCGCCGCCAGCATGCCGGTGTGGATGCTCGCGATCGGCGCGCTGTTCTACGGCGTGCATCCGCAGCGCCGCCAGATCGCCGGCGCGGCGCTCTCACTCAGCGGCGTCACGCTGGTGATCGCGCACGGCGACCCGGCGGCGCTCGCGCGCGTGCAGTTCGTCGCCGGCGACCTCTACATCCTGGTCTCGATCGTCACCTGGGCCTTCTACAGCTGGATGCTGGCGCGCCCGCCGGCGCACCTGCTCGGCGCGGGCGCGCCGCGCGTGCCCGATCCGGCCGGGCCGCGGCCCTGGAACTGGGCCGAGACGCTGGGCGTGCAGCTGCTGTTCGGGCTGGTGTTCGCCTGCGGCGCCGGCGGGCTCGAGCAGCTCGCCGGCGCGGCGCCGATCCGCTGGAGCCCGGCGGTGCTGGCCGCGCTGCTCTACGTCGCGATCGGGCCGGCGCTGATCGCCTACCGCTGCTGGGGCCTCGGGGTGCAGCGCGCCGGGCCGGCGATGGCGGCCTTCTTCGGCAACCTGACGCCGATCTTCGCCGCGCTGCTGTCGGCCGCGCTGCTCGGCGAATGGCCGCAGTGGTACCACGGCGTGGCCTTCGCGCTGATCGTCGCGGGCATCGCGACGTCGACGTCGCGCGGCTGAGTCGCGCGCTCGCCGCGCTCAGAAGGTGCCGGGGTAGGCGCCGCCATCGATCAGCAGGTTCTGTCCGGTGAGGTAGCCCGCCTGGACGCTGCACAGGAAGGCGCAGGCGGCGCCGAACTCGGCCGGCGTGCCGAGGCGCCGCGAGGGGTTCTGCAGCGCGCGCTCGGCCTTCAGCTCGGCGAGCGGGCGGCCGCCGGCCTGCGCCGCGCCGGCCAGCGTGAGCGCGAGGCGGTCGGTGTCGAAGGGCCCGGGCAGCAGGTTGTTGATCGTCACGTTGTGCGCGGCGGTCTGGCGCGCCAGACCGGCGACGAAGCCGGTGAGCCCGCCGCGTGCGCCATTCGACAGGCCCAGCGTGGCGATCGGCGCCTTCACCGCGCCCGAGGTGATGTTGACGATGCGACCGAAGCCGCGCACCCGCATCGGATCGACGAGCGCCTTGATCAGCTCGATCGGCGCGAGCATGTTGGCGTCGAGCGCACGGATCCAGGTGGCGCGGTCCCAGTCGCGGAAGTCGCCGGGCGGCGGCCCGCCGGCATTGGTGACCAGGATGTCGATGTGCGGCGCCGCCGCCAGCGCCGCCGCTCGGCCGGCCGGCGTCGTGATGTCGCCGGCGGCGGTGCGCAGCTCGATCGCCGGATGGCGCGCGCGGATCGCCGCCGCGGTGGCCTCGAGCGCCTCGACGCCGCGCGCGGTGATGACCAGGTTCACGCCCTCGGCGGCCAGCGCCTCGGCGCAACCGCGCCCCAGCCCCTTGCTGGCCGCGCACACCAGCGCCCACTTGCCCGCGATGCCCAGATCCATGTCGTCCCCTCTCAGCGCGCCCTGGCGAGCAGCCACACGCCCGCGAGCACCAGCAGCGTCCCGGCGGCGACCCAGGGCGTGAAGGGCTCGCCGAGCAGCACCACGCCCATCACGATGGTGCTCATCGGCCCGATCATGCCGGTCTGCGCGGTCAGCACCGGGCCGATGCGCTCGATCGCGAGCATCACCATCAGCACCGGCGCGACGGTGCAGGCGGTCGCGTTGAGCAGCGACAGCCCCAGCGCCGACGCCGGCAGCGCGAGCATGAGCTCGGGCGGACGCAGCACGAAGAACTGGCCGATGCACAGCACGCAGGCCACCGTGCTCGCCAGGCCGACCAGGCGCAGCGCGCCCAGGCGCCGGACCGCCTCGCCGCTGTAGGCCAGGTAGATCGCGTAGCTGACCGCGCTGCCGAACACCAGCAGCGCCCCGAGCGCGGCATGCGGGCCCTGCGCGCCGACCTCGTGGCCGAACACCAGCGCGACGCCGACATAGCTGAGCGCGATCGCCCCGACCTGGCGGCGCTTGATGCGCCGGCCGAACAGCAGCGCGCCGAGCGCGAGCACCAGCGTCGGGTTCAGGTAGAGGATCAGGCGCTCGAGACTGGCGCTGATGTACTGCAGGCCGAGGAAGTCGAGGAAGCTCGCCAGGTAGTAGCCGCTGACGCCGAGCAGCACCACGAGGCGCCGGTCGGCCGCGCTCAGCGCCGGCTTGCCGCGGCTGCCCCACCAGGCCAGCACGACGAAGAAGGGCAGCGCGAACAGCATGCGCAGCATCAGCACCGTCACCGCGTCCAGGCCCTGCAGGTAGAGCAGCTTGGCGACGATGGCCTTGCCCGAGAACGCGATCGCGCCGGCCGTCGCAAGCGCGAGGCCGGTCCAGGGCGGGTGCCGCGGCTCGGTCGGGGTCACGGTGCGGGCGCGCGCCGTCTCAGTAGCCGGCCGCCAGGCCGTCGCGGCGCGCGTCGCTGGCCGCGACATAGCCCTCGACGGCCGGATCACCCAGACGCCAGATGAACTGGCCGGCGCCGAAGTCCATGTAGCTGTCGGCCAGCGGGTCGATGCGGTGGCCGAGCGCCACGAGCCCTTCGACCACCGCGCCGTCCATCTGGCGCTCGACGTTGAGCGTGCCGTCGGGGTTGACGCGCCAGCGCGGCGCATCGCAGGCCGCCTGCGGGCCCTGGCCGTGGTCGAGCATGCGCACCAGGGTCTGCAGATGGCCCTGCGGCTGCATGTGCCCGCCCATCACGCCGAAGCTCATGCGCGGGCTGCCGTCGGCGTCGCTCAGGAAGGCCGGGATGATGGTGTGGAAGGGGCGCTTGCCGCCGGCGACGACGTTCGGGCTCGACTCGTCCAGGCTGAAGCACGCGCCGCGGTTCTGCAGGCTCACGCCCCACTCGGGCACGACGACGCCGGAGCCGAAGCCGATGTAGTTGCTCTGGATCAGGCTGACCATCAGCCCCGAGGCGTCGGCCGCGCTCAGGTAGATCGTGCCGCCGCGCGGCATCAGGCCGGGGCCGTAGTCCTGCGCGCGCCGCGGGTCGATCAGCCGGGCGCGCGTGGCGAGGTAGGCGGGATCGAGCAGTTCCTCGGTCGTCACGCGCATCGCCGAGCGCTCGGCGACATGGCGGTAGACGTCGGCGAAGGCGAGCTTCATCGCCTCGATCTGCAGGTGCTGGCAGGCCACGCCGTCGACCGGCAGCGCCGCGAGGTCGAAATGCGCGCACAGGCCCAGGGCCATCAGCGCCGCAATGCCCTGCCCGTTCGGCGGCAGCTCGTGCAGCAGGTGGCCGCGGTAGGCCTGCGAGACCGTGTTGACCCACTCCGGCGCATGGGCCGCGAGGTCCTCCAGCGTGTGCGCACCGCCCTGGGCACGCGACTGGCGCACGATCGCCTCGGCGATCTCGCCGCGGTAGAAGGCCTCGCCGTGCGTGGTGCCGATCGCGCGCAGGGCCCGCGCCGCGCCCGGCAGGCGGAACAGCTCGCCGGGCCGGGGCGCGCGGCCCTGCGGCAGGAAGGTGGCGGCGAAGCCCGGCTGCGCGACCAGCGACTCGATGGCCGCCGCGGCCGCCCACTTCTCGGCCACGATCACCGGCACCGCATAGCCGCGCTCGGCGATCTCGGCGGCCGGCGCCAGCAGGTCCGCGAAGGGCAGGCGGCCGTAGCGCCGCGACAGCGCGGCCCAGGCGCTGACCGCGCCGGGCACCGTGACCGTGTCCCAGCCGCGCAGCGGCATCGCCTCGCCGTGGCGCGCGCGCAGGTCCGCGGCACGCCAGGCCGCCGGTGCGCGGCCCGAGGCATTCAGACCCTGCAGGCGCTGGCCGTCCCAGACGATCGCGAAGGCGTCCGAGCCGAGGCCGTTGCTGCAGGGCTCGACGATCGTCATCGCCGCCGCCGCGGCGATGGCCGCATCGACCGCGTTGCCCCCCGTCGCGAGCATGCGCAGCCCGACCTGCGCGGCCAGCGGGTGCGAGGTCGCGACGACATTGCGCGCGAACACCGGCACCCGCACGCTGGGGTAGCCGCGGCTGTGGTCGAAGGGGTTCATGCGGCGCTCCAAACGCGGCGGGGTCCTTGCGGACCCCGTGCGCGACACATCCGAGGTTGCAGGGTCAGTCGGCGTCCTGGAACGCCTCCTCGCGCTTGTTCTTGATCGCCGGCAGCAGCACGACGACGATCATCGCCGCGGCGGCGATCAGCAGCGCGGCCGACAGCGGCCGCGTCAGGAAGGTGCTCCAGTCGCCGCGGCTGAGCAGCAGCGCGCGGCGCAGGTTCTCTTCCATCATCGGGCCGAGGATGAAACCCAGCAGCAGCGGCGCCGCCTCGCAGCCGAGCTTGTAGAAGGCATAGCCGAGCACGCCGAAGCCCGCGGCCATGAAGACGTCGAAGTTGTTGTTGTTCAGCGTGTACAGGCCGATGCAGCAGAAGCTCAGGATGGCCGGGAACAGCAGCCGGTAGGGCACCGTCAGCAGCTTGATCCAGATGCCGATCAGCGGCAGGTTCAGCACGATCAGCATCAGGTTGCCGATCCACATGCTGGCGATCAGGCCCCAGAACAGCTCGGGGTTGCTGCTCATCACCTGCGGGCCAGGCTGGATGCCCTTGATCGTCATCGCGCCGACCATCAGCGCCATCACCGCGTTGGGCGGGATGCCCAGCGTGAGCATCGGGATGAAGCTGGTCTGCGCGCCGGCGTTGTTGGCCGATTCCGGTCCGGCCACGCCGCGGATGTCGCCCTTGCCGAACTGGCTCGAGTCCCGGGCGATCTTCTTCTCGAGCGTGTAGGCCGCGAAGCTCGACAGCAGCGCGCCGCCGCCTGGCAGCACGCCGAGGATCGAGCCCAGCGCGGTGCCGCGCACGACCGCCGGCCAGGCCTTCTGGAAGTCCTCCTTGGTCGGCCACAGGTCGTGGACCTCCTTGGTGAAGACCTCGCGGTGCTCGGCCGGCTTGCCGAGGTTGGCGATGATCTCGCCGAAGCCGAACACGCCCATCGCGATCGCGACGAAGCTGATGCCGTCGGTCAGCTCGGGGATCTCGAAGGAGAAGCGCGGCACGCCGGAGATCACGTCGGTGTTGACCTGGCCGATCAGCAGGCCCAGCACGATCATCGCGATCGCCTTGACCAGCGAGCCCGAGGCCA
>CAYOXW010000131.1:0-7791 GCA_964408005.1 uncultured Methylibium sp. | reverse complement strand
TGCCGGTGAAGAAGGCCTCGTCGGCGATGTAGACCTCGTCGCGGGTGATGCGCTTCTCGACCAGCTTCAGGCCGAGGTCCTGGCAGATGTGGAAGACGGTGTTGCGCGTGATGCCGTTGAGCGCACCGGCCGACAAGTCGGGCGTGTAGACGACGCCGTTCTTGATGACGAACAGGTTCTCGCCGGCGCCTTCCGAGACGAAGCCCGAGGCATCGAGCAGCAGCGCCTCGTCGTAACCGTCGTCGGTGGCCTCCATGTTGGCGAGGATCGAATTGGTGTAATTGCTCACCGCCTTGGCCTGCGTCATCGTGATGTTGACGTGGTGGCGCGTGTAGCTCGAGGTCTTGACGCGGATGCCGCGCTTGAGTCCTTCCTCGCCGAGATAGGCGCCCCAAGCCCAGGCCGCGACCATCAGGTGGATCGTGTTGCCCTTGGGGCTGACGCCGAGCTTCGTGTCGCCGATCCAGGTCAGGGGACGCAGGTAGCAGCTCTCGAGCTTGTTCTCGCGCACCACGGCGCGCTGAGCCTCCATCACCTCGGCCGGCGTGAAGGGGATCTTCATGCGCAGGATCTTGGCGCTGTTGAACAGGCGCTCGGTATGTTCCTGCAGCCGGAAGATGGCCGTGCCGCGCTCCGTCAAGTAGGCGCGCACGCCCTCGAAGGCGCCGCAGCCGTAATGGAGCGTATGGGTCAGGACGTGAATCTTGGCATCACGCCAATCGACCAACTGGCCATCCATCCAGATCTTGCCGTCGCGGTCGGACAGGGACATCTATACACCCCAATTCACTGAAAACACAAGTCGGAAATTCTAGCTGTCCGGCCGCGGCTCGCCGGCCGCTGCGAGGGCGCATAGGAAAAGAAACGGCCCCGCCGCAGCGGGGCCGACAGACGAAAGCGATCAGGCGGAGTCAGCCGGCGCGGCGGCGACGCGCCATGAAGCCCACGGCTCCCAGACCCGCGATCATCAGCGCGTAGGTGCTGGGCTCGGGGATGGCCGGCACTTGCTGGGCGACCCAGTTCGACGGCGTCGTGTGGAAGTCGTTGGGCAGGCTGTAGGCTGACACCGAGATCACACCGAAGATGTTGTTCGGCATGTTGCTGTTGGTCGTGCCCTCCGCCGGTGCCAGGAAGTCAGCGACATCAAGCCCGGTGCCAAAGAGGTCGAAGGTGCTCGATTCGGCCGCACTCAGGGTACAGACCTTGCTGTTGCCGTTGCCGCTGCACCAGTCGAACGCCAGCACGCCATAGGGTGCGGCGAAGTAGGAGCTGTCCAGTGCGCTTGGCCCGGCCGGCGGCGGGACGTAGGCCAGTGCCTGCAGCGGCGCCGTGCTGCCGAGCGCATTCAGGAAGGTGATCGGCGCCGGGTCGGTCACGCCGGGGTTGTAGACGATCGTCAGGCGCTCGATGAACGACTGCAGCAAGTCGGCGGGGTAGCCGGGCGATGCCTCGTTCGGGTCGAGGGTCACGCGCACGCCGCCACCGATGTCGGTCATCGTCAGCGAGGCGACCGACGGGTACGGAGGGGTGTAGGCCGAATCGGCCGGCAGGTTGAAGTCCCAGGTCGCCGTCGCCGCGAAGGCCGCGCCCGGCGCGAGGGCGGCAGCGCCCAGAACCGTGACGCCAAGCATGCGGCTGGCGATCCTTATTGCGAGGTGCAGCATAGTGGCTCCTTCGTCATCAGCAGGGGGTGAACGGCACGCGATCCTTCAAAGGAAGGGGTGAAGATGCGCGGCCGATACAGCCTCACACTACGCCTGGTTTCAATCTGATACACCCCCTAAAAGGCGCTTGAAAAGCCGTAAAAGGCTGATCGGCGCAACCCCCGGCTCACGGAGGGGGGTGTGATGCGAGGGGGCATCGCGGCCCCCCCGGGGTGAGGGGGTAGGGCAGGTTAGGGGGGCGGCGCGGGTTGTATCAGCTTGTACAGTCCGCCAAACCCGATGAGCAGGTTGCCAATTCAGAAGTGGTTGGCGGGACAGTAGCGGTGGCGACGACTCATCATCGACCTTCACCCAGGAGAGTGAGCATGGCATTTCGATTGAAGGCGGCTGTGGCTGCCGCGTTGGTAGCCGGTGCGGGCGCTGCGAACGCACTCGTCGTCGATTTCTACGCCGGTAGTGACCTGATCGCGACGATGGAAACGTCGCTCGGGACGGTTTTCGAGCTGGACTTCGTCTACGCACCGAGCCCGGGGGCCTTCATCGACTACATCAACCTCGCCGGCCCAGGTGGGCTTTTCCTCAATCTTGGGACGCAGGCTGCGTCGGCGAGCTACAGCGCCGCGGGCTTCACCGACCAGGGGGAGCAGTTCAACTGGCGCGTTGATTTCCCCAACTCCAACCGCCTGCTTTCGAATCGCTTCGTGGTTGGCGAAACGGCGACCTGGAGCATCGTGGCGACGGATCCGAACGCCTGGGATTTCAGCCTGCTCCACGTCAATGCCTTCCTCGACGGCCAGTCGATCAAGCTGGAAAGCTGTGTGCGTGGCAGTGAGTGCGGCCCGACGCCGCCGATTCCCGAGCCGAGCACCTACGCGTTGATGCTCGCCGGGCTGGGCGTGGTCGGCTGGATGGCGCGCCGCCGCCGCCCGGTCTGATCGCGGCCGACAGGCTCAAGAAAGGCGCCTTCGGGCGCCTTTCTTCATGGGGCTTCGTTCGCCGCGGCAGCGCGTTCGAGGTCCCAGCGCAGCAAGCGCCCGTGACGGAACACCGCCAGGACGCTGGCGTTGCCGGCGTCGGTCCAGCGGTAGGTTTCTGTCTCGGGGGCACCGACCGGCAGACCCAGGCTGCGAGTGAGCGGTAGCACCGCAAGCATCGTCATACCGGGCTTCAGGCGGGCATGCAGCGTCACGGCGCTGGCGACGCTGCCGATCGGTGCCCGGGCGGCCAGCCGCATCGTGCGCAGGGCCCGGCTGAACTGGAGCAGCAGCCAGAACGCAATCACCGTCAGGGCCAGCAGCAGGCCCGACCAGCCGTAGCCGAACCCGCCGGCCAGCAGGGCTGCGCCGGCCAGCCCCCAGCCGAGTTGCTGCGGGTTCATGGCGGGGGGGCGAGCGCCTCGCGCTCGGTACGACCGACCCGGCCGGTGCGCAACGCGTCGGCCCAGTCGCCGCGGTGGTGCGCCTCGGCGCGGCGTGCCGCATGCGCGTGGTCGTAGTGGGTCGCGCGCAAGCGGGCGGTCCAGTGTCCGCCCGCGCCGCGCTCCAGCAGTGCCCAGCGCGCCTGAGGCCCTTCGTTCTCGACCCAGTGGGGCAATGGGTGCGCGTCGTCGTAGGCGGGCAGACCGACACTGCCCGGGTTGACCACGATCGCCCCGCTCGGCAGCGGCAGGATGCGAGGCACGTGGCTGTGGCCGCACAGCAGCACGCTGGCGGCGTCAAGCGGGGCTCCAATGCGAGCGGTCACTTCGATGACGGTGGCGGCGCGCAATCCATGGGCCGCCGCCTCGCCACGGCGCGCGCGCGCCGCGTCGAAGCCTTCGACGACGGTCTCCAGCAGGTACTGCAGGTCGCTCGAGGGGGTGCCATGGCAGCACTGCACGTCGCCGGCGAGGCGCAGCGTGTTCGGCAGCGCCGCCAGCCAGCCGTGTTCGGCATCGCCGAGCGCGTGAGAGGCCTGCGCGTCGCTGTCGCCCTGCTGCTCGACCGGCACGCTCAGCAGCTGCCGCTCGTGGTTGCCGCGGATCGTCGGCCAGTCCAGCGCCATCAGGCGGCGCGCCGTCTCCAGCGGCCACAGCGGGCCGCTGACGAGGTCGCCGAGGTTCACGATCAGGTCCACGTCTTCGCAATCGATGTCGGCCAGCACCGCCTCGAGCGCGGGCAGGTTGCCGTGGATGTCGGACACCGCGGCGATGCGCATCACAGCTCCCGCAGCAGTTCGACGGCCTGCTCGACGCGCTCGACCGCGTGGATCGTCAAGCCCTCGATCGGCTTCTTCGGGGCGTTGGCCTTGGGCACGACGGCGACGCCGAAGCCCAGCTTGGCGGCCTCCTTCAGGCGCTCCTGGCCGCGCGGCGCCGGCCGCACCTCGCCGGCCAGCCCGACCTCGCCGAAGGCGACGAAGCCGCGCGGCAGCGGCCGCCCGCGCAGGCTGCTCTGGATCGCCAGCATCACCGCCAGGTCGGCCGCCGGCTCGCTGATGCGCACGCCGCCGACCGCGTTGACGAACACGTCCTGGTCCATGCAGGCGATGCCGGCATGGCGGTGCAGCACCGCCAGCAGCATCGCCAGGCGGTCGCGCTCCAGGCCGACGGACAGGCGCCGCGGGCTCGGTCCGCCGCCATCGACCAGCGCCTGGATCTCGACCAGCAGCGGCCGCGTGCCTTCCAGCGTGACCATCACGCAGGAGCCCGGCACCGGCTCGGCATGGGTCGACAGGAAGATCGCGCTCGGGTTGCCGACGCCCTTCAGGCCGCGCTCGGTCATCGCGAACACGCCGATCTCGTTGACCGCGCCGTAGCGGTTCTTGATCGCGCGCACGAGGCGGAAGCTCGAATGCGTGTCGCCCTCGAAATACAGCACCGTGTCGACGATGTGCTCGAGCACGCGCGGCCCGGCGATCGTGCCTTCCTTGGTCACGTGGCCGACCAGCACCACGGTCGTGCCGCTGGCCTTGGCGGTGCGCGTGAGCTGCGCGGCGCATTCGCGCACCTGGGCGACCGAGCCGGGCGCCGAGGTCAGCTGCTCCGAGTACAGCGTCTGGATCGAGTCGATCACGCAGAAGGCGGGGCGCTCGGTCTCGATCGCGGCCTGGATGCGCTCGAGCTGGATCTCGGCGAGCACACGCACCCGCTCGCCGGTGAGGCCGAGCCGGCGCGCGCGCAGCGCGACCTGGGCACCGCTTTCCTCGCCGGTCACGTAGAGCACCGGCATGCGCGCGGCGAGCGCGTCGAGCGCCTGCAGCAGCAGCGTGCTCTTGCCGATGCCCGGATCGCCCCCGATCAGCACCACGCCGCCGGCGACGATGCCGCCACCGAGCACGCGGTCCAGCTCCTCGATCCCGGTCGGCGCGCGGGCGACGTCGGTCGCGTCGATCTCGCTGAGCGTGGCCACCGGCTGGCTCTTCGTCAGGCCCTGGAAGCGGTGCTTGCCGGCCGACTCCGCCACGCCCTCGGTGAGCGTGTTCCATGCCTCGCAGGCCGGGCACTTGCCGAGCCACTTCGCGCTCGTGCCGCCGCATTCGCTGCAGGTGTAGACCGTGCGTTCCTTTGCCATCGGCCGATTGTGGCGCGCTACTCCAGGCCCACCCGGGCGCGGCCGCGCTTGATCTGGCCGCGCAGGCTCTTGCCCTCGATGCGACGCCGCTTCGAGGCCAGCGTCGGCTGCGTCGCGACGCGCGCGCGCGGCGGCTGCGCGACGCTGGCCACCAGCTCGCACAGCCGCTCCAGGGCGTCGGCGCGGTTGCGCGCCTGGGTGCGTTGCTCCTGGGCCTTGATGACGATCACCCCCTCGGCGCTGAGCCGCTGGTCGCGCAGCGCCAGCAGCCGGGCCTTGTGCGCGGCGGGCAGCGACGAGGCATGCACGTCGAAACGCAGATGCACCGCGCTCGACACCTTGTTGACGTTCTGCCCGCCGGCGCCCTGGGCGCGCACCGCACTCCACTCGGCCTCGGCCGTCAGCAGCGCGCGCAGCCGCTCGCGTGCCACCGGGCCGAGGCTCATGCCGCGTCCTCGGGTGGCTGCGGCGGCGCCGGCAGTGCCGGCAGTGCCGAGCGCACGGCGCGGCACTGCGCGATGTGGCGTTCGCACAGCCGCTTGAACATCCAGCCCGACAGCAGCGCCGAGGCGGCCTGGCCGAGCAGCGGCGCGAACTTCGCTGCCTGCTGCGCCCCGAGCCGCACGCCGAGGTGGCGCAACGCGGCGACGAGCGCCCCCTGCGTGAGCACCCGGCCGATCAGGTAGCTGCCGAGCTCGCGTGCCAGGTCGTCGACGCGGCGGCGCAGCGGCGCCGGTAGCCGCGCGAGCTGCTCCGGCGCCAAGCCGTGGGCCAGGCTGATCGCGCCGATCGTCTGCGCCAGCAGCGGGCCGTTGATGAACAGGTCGACCCCGGCGACCGGGAGTGCCGAGACGGCGGCCGCCTTCAGCGCCTGGCGTCGCACCAGCCGGCGGCAGTGGCGCGCGATCGGGTCCTCGTCGTCGGCGATGGCCCGGCGCGCCGCCGCCGCACCGGGCCGGGGGACGGAGCGCTCCACCGCCCGGCTCCGTTCAGGGCTCGCTGAGGCACACCGGCACCCGCGGGGCCAGCGCGCACATCAGCTCGTAGCCGATCGTGCCGGCCGCGTGCGCGACCGCGTCGATCGGCAGTACCGTCCCGCGCGGCCCGAGGCCCCACAGCGTGACCTCGCTGCCCGGGCCGGCCTGCGGCAGCCCCGTCAGGTCCACCGCCAGCATGTCCATCGACACGCGGCCCACGAGCCGCGTGCGCACGCCCTCGACCAGCACCGGCGTGCCGGTCGGCGCGTGGCGCGGGTAGCCGTCGGCATAGCCGCAGGCGACCACGCCGACGCGCATCGGCCCGGGGGCGGTGAAGGTGCTGCCGTAGCCGACACGGTCGCCCGCCTGCAGCGACTGCACGCCGATCAGCGCGGAGCGCAGCGTCATCGTCGGGCGCAGGTCCCAGTGCGCGAGGTCATGCGCCGGGTGGTCCGGCGACGAGCCGTAGACCAGGATGCCGGCGCGCACCCAGTCGCCGGCGACGCGCGCGTCATCGGGCGCCAGCGCCAGCGTCGCCGCGCTGTTGGCGAGCGAGCGCTCGCCCGGCAGGTCGCGCGTCGCCGCGGCGAAGCGCTCGAGCGCCGCCGCCACGCCCACGGCCGCGCGGTCGGCATCGGCAAAGTGCGTCATCAGCGTGATCTCGTCGACCTGCGGCAGCGCGTTCAGCCGCGCCCAGGCGCTGCGGAAGGTGTCGGGTGCGAAGCCGAGCCGGTTCATGCCGCTGTTCATCTTCAGGAACACGCGGTGCGGCTGGTGGGTCTTGTGCATCGCCAGCCAGTCGATCTGCGCCTCGCGGTGCACCGTGTGCCAGAGGTTCAGGCGCGAGCACAGCTCCAGGTCGCGCGGCTCGAAGCAGCCCTCGAGCAGCAGGATCGGGCCGCGCCAGCCGAGCGCGCGCAGCCGCTCGGCCTCGGCCAGGTCGAGCAGCGCGAAGCCGTCGGCGCCGCGCAGCGCCTCGTAGACGCGCTCGATCCCGTGGCCGTAGGCGTCGGCCTTGACGACCGCGAACACCCGCGCGTCGGGCGCGGCACGGCGCGCGCGCGCCAGGTTGTGGCGCAGGGCCTCGGGGTGGATCAGCGCTTCGATCGGACGGGGCATGGGCGCGGTTCGGGGCCGGACGGCGGGTGCCTGCAGTGTGCCGCGCCGCCGCGCCGCCGGGACGGCGGGGCGACGAATTCATCGTGCAGCAGAGCCACTGATGGCCCGTGGCCCCGCCGGGTCGGCCATGACCTGCGTGCTATAACCCGCGCCGCAGGGGGACAGCCCGGCGCCGACATGCAGCACGGCGCCCCAGCCGACGGTCGATGAAAAAAGGTTTTTACACCATCATGTCGGCGCAGTTCTTCAGCTCGCTGGCTGACAACGCGCTTTTCGTCGCCGCCGTCGAACTCCTGCGCACCTCCGGTCAGGCCGAATGGCAGCGTGCCGCGCTGGTGCCGATGTTCGCGCTGTTCTACGTGCTGCTCGCGCCCTTCGTCGGCGCCTTTGCCGACGCGGTGCCCAAGGGCAAGGTCATGTTCGTCTCGAACCTGATCAAGATCGGCGGCTGCCTGATGATGCTGTTCGGCGCCCACCCGC
>CAYOXW010000130.1:3741-7887 GCA_964408005.1 uncultured Methylibium sp. | reverse complement strand
TGGTCGGGGTGAGAGGATTCGAACCTCCGGCCTCTACGTCCCGAACGTAGCGCTCTACCAGGCTAAGCTACACCCCGATGGGTTCGGCCTTGCGCCGAACCGTGTCAATCGCGAGGTCAGGAAGACCGACCCAACGACTGAGCCGCTAAGTATAGCAGGGCATCGCGGTAAATGGACGCGGGCAGGTTCAGCAGGGCTTGTGTTGCCTTGTCGATCTCGGTGCGTGCTGCGTCGCGTGTCGCCTCCAGCGCGCCGCTGCGACGCACGATCTCGACGATCTGTGGCAGGTGCTCGGTGTCGCCGTGCTCGATCGCGCGTCGCACGAGCGCGCGTTCGGCTGCGCTTGCGCGATGCATCGCGACCAGCACGGGCAAGGTCGGTTTGCCTTCGCGCAAGTCGTCGCCGACCGACTTGCCCATGGCCTCGGACGACCCTTCGTAATCGAGCAGATCGTCGATCAGTTGGTAGGCCGTTCCCATGGCCCGGCCGTAGTCTGCGCAGGCCGACTCGATTGCCGGGGAGGCGTCGGCCAGCAACGCGCCGAGTCTGGCGCTGGCCTCGAACAGCTTCGCCGTCTTGTAGCGGATCACGCGCAGGTAGTCCTCGACCGCGAGGTCGGGGTCATGCATGTTCATCAACTGCAGCACTTCGCCTTCGGCAATCACATTGGTCGCGTCGGCCAGCACCTCGAGTGCGCGCATGCGGTTCACCGACACCATCATCTGGAAGGCGCGCGAGTAGAGGAAGTCGCCGACCAGGACGCTCGCCGGGTTGCCGAAACGCGCGTTTGCGGTGTCGCGGCCGCGCCGCAGTTGCGACTCGTCAACGACGTCGTCGTGCAGCAGCGTTGCCGTGTGAATGAACTCGACCGTTGCGGCCAGCTCATGGCGCTCGGGTCCGCGAAAGCCGAGCGCTTGCGCGAACAGCAGCACGAGCATCGGCCGCACCCGCTTGCCGCCGGCGCCGACGATGTAGCTGGAGATCTGGTTGATCAGCACCACGTCCGATGCGAGTCGGCGGCGGATCAGCGCATCCACCTCGGCCATGTCGGCAGCCATCAGCCGGACGGGGTGGTGGGGAGGAAGCTCGGCTTCCGGCGATGCGGGGAAGGGGATGCTCATGAGCGGTATTTCGAATTATAGGAAGCGGTCCCTGCGATGCCGCGGTCCCGTGGTCCGAGAGGTGCGGGCACGCCGGAGCTGATGCCCCGGCGTGCTATACTTTTCGGCTCTGCGTTCTGCGCAGGAGTGCGAGGCCCGTTCGGGCCTGTGCTGCTTTAGCGAAAGGGCTGATATGTACGCGGTCATAAAAACCGGTGGCAAGCAATACAAGGTTGCTGCCGGCGAGAAGATCAAGGTAGAACAGATTGCTGCGGACGTTGGCCAAGAGATCGTGATCGACCAGGTGCTCGCCGTCGGCGACGGAGCGGACCTGAAGGTTGGGACTCCCTTGGTTGCCGGCGCGAAGGTCGTTGCCACGGTGGTGGCGCACGGCCGTCATGACAAGGTGCGTATCTTCAAGATGCGCCGTCGCAAGCATTACCAGAAGCACCAGGGCCACCGCCAGAACTTCACCGAGCTGCAAATCAGCGCGGTGAATGGCTGATCCGACGAGGAGCTGAACCATGGCACAGAAAAAAGGCGGCGGTTCCACCCGCAACGGCCGCGACTCCCAGCCGAAGATGCTCGGCGTCAAGGTCTACGGCGGCCAGACGATCCCGGCCGGATCGATCATCGTGCGCCAGCGCGGCACCCGTTTCCATGCGGGCAGCAACGTCGGTACCGGCAAGGATCACACGCTGTTCGCGCTCGTCGACGGCGAGGTGAGCTTTGCCACCAAAGGCCCGCTGAACCGCAAGACGGTCATCGTCAAGCCGGTCTGACGGCCTGGCGACCGACCTCGAAGCCCCGGCCTGCCGGGGCTTTTTCGTTGGTTGCGCCGCTACCATTGAAAGCAACATGAAATTCGTCGACGAAGTCACCATCGACGTTGCCGCCGGCAGCGGTGGCAATGGCTGCATGAGTTTTCGCCGCGAGAAGTTCATCCCCTTCGGCGGGCCGAACGGCGGCGACGGCGGGCGAGGCGGCCATGTCTACGCCGTGGCCGACCGCAACCTGAACACGCTGGTCGACTACCGCTACTCGCGTCGCCACGAGGCCCGCAACGGCGAGCATGGCCGGGGCTCGGACCAGTTCGGGGCGGCCGCCGATGACGTGGTGCTGCGCATGCCGGTCGGCACCATCATCACCGACGCCGAGACTGGCTCACCGGTGGCCGAGCTGCTGGCGCCGGGCGAGCGCGTGATGCTGGCCAAGGGCGGCGATGGCGGCTTCGGCAACCTGCACTTCAAGACCAGCACCAACCGCGCGCCGCGCCAGAAGACGCCCGGCTGGCCGGGCGAGGCGAAGAAGCTCAGGCTCGAGCTGCGCGTGCTCGCCGACGTCGGCCTGCTCGGCATGCCCAACGCTGGTAAGTCGACGCTGATCGCGGCCATCTCGAATGCGCGTCCGAAGATCGCCGACTATCCGTTCACGACGCTGCACCCGAATCTCGGCGTCGTGCGCGTCGGACCGGAGCAGAGCTTCGTCGTCGCCGATGTGCCGGGGCTGATCGAAGGCGCGGCCGAGGGGGCGGGGCTCGGCCACCGCTTCCTGCGTCACCTGCAGCGCACCCGGCTGCTGCTGCACCTCGTGGACCTCGCGCCCTTCGACGGCAGCGACCCGGTCGCGCACGCGAAGGCGATCGTCGCCGAGCTGAAGAAGTACGACGAGGAGCTGTACGCCAAGCCGCGCTGGCTGGTGCTGAACAAGCTCGACATGGTTCCGGCCGAGGAGCGTGCCGCGCGCGTCAAGGACTTCGTCAAGCGCTACAAGTGGAAGGGGCCGGTGTTCGAGATCTCGGCGCTGACGCGCGAGGGCTGCGAGCCGCTGGTGCAGGCCATCTGGCAGCATGTCGCGAGCTACCAGACGCACATCGCCGAGCCGGACCCGCGCTTCGACGAGCCGGACGACGATGCGGCCGAGGGCTATGCGCCGGCCGCCGACGATCCGCGCTTTCGCTGAGGAGAGCTCCGCGTGGGAGAGCAGTTGCGCGCCGCCCGGCGCATCGTCGTCAAGGTCGGCTCGAGCCTGGTGACCAACGAGGGTCGCGGCATCGACGAGCAGGCGATCGGCCTATGGTGCGGTCAGCTCGCGCAACTTGCCGCCCAGGGGCGCGAGCTCATCATGGTGTCGAGCGGCGCGATCGCCGAGGGCATGAAGCGGCTGGGCTGGCGCAGCCGCCCGAAGGAGCTGCACGAACTCCAGGCCGCCGCCGCCGTGGGCCAGATGGGCCTGGCGCAGATGTACGAGAGCAAGCTGCGCGAACATGGCATCGCGAGTGCGCAGGTGCTGCTGACGCATGCCGACCTGGCCGATCGCGAGCGCTATCTCAACGCGCGGTCGACGCTGCTGACGCTGCTGTCCCTGAAGGTGATCCCGGTCATCAACGAGAACGACACCGTGGTCAACGACGAGATCAAGTTCGGCGACAACGACACGCTCGGCGCGCTGGTTGCGAACCTGGTCGACGCGGACGCGCTGGTGATCCTGACCGACCAGCCCGGCTTGTACTCGGCGGACCCGCGCTCGAACCCCGATGCGCGCTTCATCAGCGAGGCGCAGGCCGGCGATCCGGCGCTCGAGCGCATGGCCGGTGGCGCGGGCTCGAGCATCGGCAAGGGCGGCATGATCACCAAGGTGCTGGCGGCCAAGCGCGCCGCCGGCAGCGGGGCCTCGACCGTGATCGCCTGGGGGCGCGAGCCGCAGGTGCTGCTGCGCCTGGCCGCTGGCGAGGCGATCGGCACGCTGCTGGCGGCGAGCACCGCCAAGCTGGCCGCGCGCAAGCAGTGGATGGCCGATCACCTGCAGCTGCGCGGCGCGGTGGTGGTCGACGACGGCGCGGCCGCGAAGCTGCGCGACGAGGGCAAGAGCCTGCTGCCGATCGGCATCGTCGAGGTCAGCGGCGAGTTCGCGCGCGGCGACGTGATCGCGGTGCGTCGTCTGGACGGCAGCGAGATCGCGCGCGGCCTGGCCAACTACGCGAGCAGCGAGGCGCGGCTGATCGCGCGCAAGCCCTCGAGCGACTTCGAGCGGCTGCTCGGCTTCA
>CAYOXW010000130.1:0-3641 GCA_964408005.1 uncultured Methylibium sp. | reverse complement strand
TTCGCGTCGTTGCCCTCGAACAGCGATTCGCGCAGCAGCTGGGTGGCGTCGAGCGCCTCGAGGTCGAGCGCGTGCTCGTCCAGGCGCGTCAGCGTGCGCAGGATGTCGTCGCGCAGCCGCGAGCGCTGCTTGGTCTTGGGGTCGACGATCTCGCCGTCGAGCCCGAAGCGGCAGGCCTGGAAGCGGTTGAAGGTGTAGACGAGATAGTCGTCCTCGGCCGGCTCGAAGGGGCGCTCCTCGGTGAGGCGGCGGCACAGGCACTGCAGGTAGCAGGCCAGCGCGGCAGCCTTGTCCACCGACAGCGGCGTGTCACACACGCGCAGCTCGATCGTGCCGTACTCGGGCTTGGGGCGGATGTCCCAGTAGAAGTCCTTCATCGACTGCACGACGCCGGTGGCGGTCATCTTGTCGAAGTAGGTGCCGAACTCGTCCCAGTGGGTCACGAAGGGCGCACGCCCCGACAGCGGGAAGGCAAACACCGAGTTGAGCCGCGCCGAGTCGAAGCCGGTGTCCTGGCCCTGCACATAGGGCGAGCTGGCCGACAGCGCGATGAAGTGCGGCACGTAGCGGCTCAGGGCGTGCAACAGCCACAGCGCCTGGTCGCCGTCGGGGCAGCCGACGTGCACATGCTGGCCGAACACCGTGAACTGCTTGGCCAGGTAGCCGTAGAGCTCGTGGATGTAATGGAAGCGCTCGCCCGGGAAGATCTGCTGGCGACTCCAGTGCTGGAAGGGGTGGGTCCCGCCGCCGGCGATCGCGATGTTGAGCCTGCGGCCGGCGCGCGCGAGCTGCTCGCGCATGTCGCGCAGCTCGGCGCGCAGCGGGTCGTGGCGGCGCTGGATCGAGCTGCCGATCTCGATCATGCTGCGCGTGATCTCGGGCTTGATGTCCCAGGCGCCGGTGTGCCGGGCGGTCTCGCGCAGCAGGTCCTGGGCCTGCGGGGCGAGGTCGTAGTCGTGCGTGCTCAGCAGCTGCAGCTCGAGCTCGACGCCCAGGCTCAGCGGCTCCGACGGGGTGAAGGCTTGCAGCGGCATAGGCTCAGTCCTTCGGGGCGACCTCGCCGGCCAGCTCGCGCAGGCCCAGCTGTGCCCACAGCGGTCCGGTGAACTGCATCAGCGTCACCGCGATCAGCAGCGCCTGCAGCACGCCGGCGTCGATCGTCGGCAGATCGGCGGGCCAGCCATAGGTGCTGGCGCCCAGCAGCAGCGCGCTCTGCGCCATCGGCTGCAGCGCCAGTGTCAGCGCGATCGACTGGCGCCAGGCCAGGCCGCTGGCGCGCGCCAGCACCGCGATCGCCAGCGCCTTGCCGGCCAGCCGCGCGGCGATGATCGCGAGCACCCAGGGCCACAGCGTGAGGATCCGGTCGAGCGTGCTGAAGAGGCCGAGGCTGACGAACAGCAGCACCGTCAACGCCGCGCCGGCCACCCCCAGATGGGGCTCGACGCTGAGCCGGTGGCCCATGCGCTCGCGCGCCACCATGCCGGCCAGCAACAGCGCGAGCAGCGGCGAGAGCGACCACTGGGCCGCCAGCAGCGCTCCCAGCACCAGCAGGCCGATCTGGAGCACGCCGCGCGCCTCGGGACGGCGGATCGGGCCCGACAGCCAGTTCAATGCGAAGCCCAGCAGCGCGCCGAGCAGGAAGGAGCCGCACAGCACATAAACCGAGTTCGCCAGCGCGGCCGGCAGCTCGGCGCGCAGCGGCACGTCGGCGCTCGCGATCACGAGCCAGATCTTCAGCGCCAGCACGGCAAGCATGCTGTTGAGCGCGCTCATCATCAAAAGCCGCTCGGTGACCTGGCCGCGCGGCTGGGTTTCGTGCACCGCGGCCATCGTGACGACCGGCGAGGTCGCCATCGCCACCGCGCCGGCCAGCGCGGCCGACAGTGCCGGCGCGCCGAGCGCGACCAACGCACCGGTGACCGCGACCGCGGCGAGCAGCGCCTCGGCGACGCTCTGCAGCGCCAGCGCCGGGTTGTCGATCAGCCAGCGCGGGCGGATGCGCGCGCCGAGTTCGAACACCAGCACGCCGACGGCCAGGTCGAGCAGTGGCTTCCAGGGGTCGAGCTCGGCGCGTTCGAGCAAGCGCAGCGCCAGCGGGCTGGCGATCGCGCCGACCAGCATGTGGCCGCAGGCGCGCGGCAGGCGGGTCCAGCGCCGCACCGCCTCGCCGGCGACCACGGCGACGATGATCAGCAGCGCGATGCCGAGCACCGGGTCCGCCCCGCGCAGGCCTTCGAGCGTCCACAGCGGGGCGCTGGCGGCAACGGAGGCGGCGGTGGGCAAGGTATCGGTCACAGATCGGATGCGGCGGAGCGTGGGCCGTGGGGCTGGTCTTGAAACCGCGAAGGCAGACCCCACCATCCTGCGCGCCGAGAATCACGCGCAGCCCTCCCCGTGCAACGGGGCGGATGTACCTTACAACAAGTTGTCGTCCAATCCCGTCATGAGCAAGCAGACCCTGTCGTTCCAGGCCGAAGTGCAGCAGTTGTTGCACCTCGTCACCCACTCGCTGTACTCGAACAAGGAGATCTTCCTGCGCGAGCTGGTCTCCAACGCCTCGGACGCCTGCGACAAGCTGCGCTTCGAGGCATTGAACGACGCCGCGCTGTACGAGAACGCGCCCGAGCTCGAGGTGCGCATCACCTTCGACAAGGAAGCGCGCACGATCACGATCGCCGACAACGGGATCGGCATGAACGAGGCCGAGGCGATCGCCAACCTCGGCACCATCGCCAAGAGCGGCACGCGCGAGTTCGTCGGCAAGCTCTCGGGCGAGCAGGCGCGCGACGCGCAGCTGATCGGCCAGTTCGGTGTCGGCTTCTACAGCGGCTACATCGTCGCCGACCGCATCACCGTCGAGACGCGCCGCGCCGGCGCCAAGCCGGAGGAGGGCGTGCGCTGGGCGAGCGCCGGCACGGGCGACTTCGAGGTCGAGACGATCACGCGTCCGGAGCGCGGCACCGCGGTCACGCTGCACCTGCGCGAGGGCGAGGACGAATGGCTTGCGCAGTGGAAGCTGAAGTCCACGATCGCGAAGTACTCGGACCATATCTCGCTGCCGATCCGCATGCGTCAGCAGGAGTGGAACGGCGAGACGGGCGAGTACGAGACGAAGGACGGGTGGGAGACCGTCAACAAGGCCGCGGCGCTGTGGGCGCGCTCCAAGAGCGAGGTCACCGACGCCGAGTACAAGGCCTTCTACGAGCAGATCAGCTACGACAGCACGCCGCCGCTGGCCTACACGCACAACCGCGTCGAGGGTCGCAGCGAGTACACCCAGCTGCTGTACGTGCCGGCGAAGGCGTCGATCGACCTGTGGAACCGCGACAAGCGCGGCGGCGTCAAGCTCTACGTGCGGCGCGTCTTCATCATGGACGATGCCGAGGCGCTGATGCCAGTCTACCTGCGCTTCGTCAAGGGCGTGATCGACTCGGCCGACCTGCCGCTGAACGTCAGCCGCGAGCTGCTGCAGGAAAGCCGCGACGTCAAGGCCATCCGCGAAGGCAGTACCAAGCGCGTGCTGGGCATGCTGGAAGGCCTGGCCGACAGCGACAGCGCCGACGACAAGGCCAAGTACGCCGCCTTCTGGAAGGAATTCGGCGCCGTGCTCAAGGAAGGCGTGGGCGAGGACTTCGCCAACC
>CAYOXW010000129.1:0-7944 GCA_964408005.1 uncultured Methylibium sp. | reverse complement strand
GCTGGAGAACCTGCAGGCCAGCTACACGATGATCGAGGAGCCGGACGACGAGGTCAGCATCACCCGCCGCGAGAAGGCCAAGGCCAAGCAGGAGCCGGTGATCAAGGGCGTGCTGCCCGACCAGCCGGCGCCGGTGGCGCCGGTGCGCGAGCCGGAGCCCGTGGCTGCGGCGCCGGTAGCCGCCGCAGCGGTCGCCGCCCCGGTGGCGCCTGCCGCCTCGGGCGGCTTCTTCGGCTGGCTGAAGAAGCTGCTCGGCGGCGCGCCTGCCGCGCAAACGCCCGCCGCGGCCGCTCCGCGCCCCGCCGCGAAGGCCGAGCCCGAGGGGGGTCGAGGCCGGCGTGACGGTGGCCGGCGCGAAGGCCGTGGCAACGGCGGCCGGGACGGCCGCAGTGAGGGTCGCACCGACCCGCGCGGCGAGGGCCGCGACAAGCGCAGCAACGAGCGCCGGCGCGGCGAAGGCGGCGAAGGTCGCTCCTCCGAGCAGCGCCGCCACAACCCGCGCCCCGAGACGGTGACCCAGGCGCAGACGCTGGCGAACGCCGAGGCTCTGCCGGCCGGCGCCGCGCTCGTGCCCGCGGGCGCCGAGCCGACCACCGTGCCGACCGAGGGCGGCGAGCGCGAAGGGGGCCGCCGCCGCCGTCGCGGTGGCCGCGGTCGCGGTGAGCGCGAGGAGCAACGCGTCGAGAGCGCGGCCGAGGACGCCGCGCCGACCGAGGAGGCGGACCGCGCCGCGATCGCGGGTGAGGAGCGCGAGGCGGTCGACGCCGCGCCGCTCGATGCCGGTGACATGGCCGAAGCCCCCGGTGAGGCGGGCGAAGGGGGCGAACCGCGCCGCCGCCGCCGCCGTGGCGGCCGCGGCCGTCGCGAGCGTGCCGAAGGTCTTCCCGCCGACGACAACGCATCGCCCGAGGGCAGCGTGGCCGCCGAAGCCGCCCCCGAGCTCGATGTCGTCACGGCACCGGCCACCCCGGAAGCCGACGTCGCGGACGTCGCGACGCCGGCAGCCGCCCCCCGCCCCTGGTGGGAGGGCGATACCGCCGCCGAGGCCGCCCCGGCTCCGGCGGACGTCGCGCCTGTCGTGGCCGAGCCGCCCTTGGCCGCCCCTGCCGCCGAGCCGGTGCGGGCTGTCGAAGCCCGGCCGGTCGTCGCGGCCGTGACCGAGGTCGCGCCGCCGCCGGCCGCACCGATCGCCGAGCCGACGGTCTCCGCCGCGCGCTACGCCCTGCCGGTCGAGGACCTCGCCGCCGTCGCCCAGGGGGCCGGCCTCGAGTGGGTGAACTCGGACGCCGACAAGGTGCGCGCGGTCCAGCAGGCCATGGCCGAGGCGCCGAAGCCGGCGCGCGTGCCGCGCGAGCCCAAGCCGGTCGTGATCGCCGACGAGGGACCGCTGGTGCTGGTCGAGACGCGCAAGGAGCTCTCGCAGATCAAGCTGCCCTTCGAGCAGCAGATCTGAGCCTCACCCTGGGGCTCCGCGCCCCAGGCCTGACGAAAACGGCGCACCTCGGTGCGCCGTTTTTCCTGGCGGGCTCGGCTAGGGCAGCCGATCGAGCGCCCGCTGGTAGGGCGCGTGGTGCATCAGCTCGTCCCAGCCCAGCGGGGCGGTCTGCGGCAGCAGATCCAGTCGCCGCGCCTCGCTGTCGGCGCTGGCCCGCCAGCGGCCCTGCTGCAGCGCCGCCTCGAGCCCGTCGATCAGCGCGTCCAGCGGCGCACCGCCGCGCAGGCTCTGGTTGCACAGCAGCACCAGGTCGCAGCCGGCGTTCAGTGCGGCGATGCCGGCCTCGGTCGGCGTGCCGGCCACGGTGGCGCCCTGCATGCTCAGGTCGTCGCTGAAGATCGCTCCTTCGAAGCCGAGCCGGCCGCGCAGGATCTCCTGCAGCCAACGTGCCGAGAAGCCGGCCGGCCGCGCATCGACCTGCGGGTAGATCACATGCGCCGGCATCACGCTGGCGAGGCTGCTCGACAGCCACTCGTAGGGCCTGGCGTCGTCGGCCAGGATGGCCTCGAGCGTGCGTTCGTCGACCGGCACCTCGGTGTGCGAATCGGCGGCCACGAAGCCATGCCCCGGGAAATGCTTCCCGCAGCTCGCCATGCCGGCCAGCAGCAGGCCGTGCATCAGGCTCTTCGCGAGCAGCGAGGCGACACGGGCGTCGCGGTGGAAGGCCCGATCGCCGATCACGCCGCTGGGTCCGTGGTCGAGGTCGAGCACCGGCGTGAAGCTGAAGTCGACGCCACAGGCGCGCAGCTCGCTCGCGAGCACGTAGCCGCAGGCGGTGGCCGCATCGGTGGCGGCCATCGCACCCGCCCCGGGGCCGGCGGCGCCGTCACGCATCCACTGCTCGCCGAGCGCCCGCATGGGCGGCAGATGGGTGAAGCCGTCGCTGCGGAAGCGCTGCACGCGGCCGCCCTCGTGGTCGACGCAGATCAGCACGTCGGGACGCAGGTCCTTGATCTCGGCGGTCAGCATGGTGAGCTGGGCACGGTCGCGCCAGTTGCGCGCGAACAGGATCAGCCCGCCGACGAGCGGATGCTGGAGCCGGCGGCGGTCGTCGGCGTCGAGTGCGAGGCCGGCGATGTCGAGGACGATCGGGGAATGGTCGGTCATGGCAGGGGCAGTTGCTCGACCACCACGAAGGCGGCGGCGTAATCGGATTCGTCGGTGACGGTCACGTGGGCCTGCAGGCGACGCTCGGCGAACCACTGCGCGAGCTCGCCCGACAGCGCGACCTCGGGCTTGCCGCTCGCGGCGTTGAGGATCTCGCAGGCGCGCCAGGTCATCGGCCAGTGGATGCCCAGACCGATCGCCTTCGAGAACGCCTCCTTGGCCGAGAAGCGCGTGGCGAGATAGCTCAGGCCGCGCGCCTCGACGCGGGCGCGGCGTGTGCGCCAGACCGCCAGCTCGCGCGGGCCCAGCACCTTCTCGGCGAAACGCTCGCCACGGCGCTCGAAGGTCGCGGCGATGCGCCGCTGGTCGCACAGGTCGGTGCCGATGCCGTAGATCACGCGCCGGCCCGCTGGATGCAGCGCAGGTAATCGCGCACGGTCGCGGCCAGCCCCAGCTCCAGCGCGTCGGCGATCAGCGCGTGACCGATCGACACCTCGAGCACGCCGGGGACGGCGCGCAGGAAATCCGCCAGGTTGTCGCGGTTCAGATCGTGCCCGGCGTTGAGCTGCAGGCCGGTGGCACGCGCCGCCGCGCCGGCCGCCGCGTAGCGCGCCAGCACCGCCGCCTGCTCGGGCGTGCCATGGGCACGCGCATAGGCCTCGGTGTAGAGCTCGACGCGCTCGGCACCGAGCGCGGCGGCGCCGGCCATCGCCTCGGGCACCGGGTCCATGAACAGGCTGACGCGCACGCCCAGCGCATGGCATTCGTCGATCATGGGCTTGAGCGTCGCGCCGTCGGCGGCAAGGTCCCAGCCATGGTCCGAGGTCGACTGCCCGACCGCGTCCGGCACGAAGGTGGCCTGGTGGGGACGCAGCTCGCGCACCAGCTCCATCAGGTTGTGGAAGGGGTTGCCCTCGATGTTGTATTCGGCGTTCGGCCAATCCGCCTTCAGCAGCGCGGCGAGGTCGTGCACGTCATGCGTGCGGATGTGGCGCTGGTCGGGCCGCGGGTGGACGGTGATGCCGTGGGCGCCGGCCTCGAGGCAGATCTGCGCGGCACGCACCACGCTCGGAATCGTCAGCGTGCGCTGGTTGCGCAGCAGCGCGACCTTGTTGAGGTTGACCGACAGCGCCGTGGCGCCGCCGTGCGGCGCCAGGCCGGTGGTGACGAGAGGGTTCATCGCGAGCGGGTGGAGGCCTGGAGGTTCTGCAGGTCGATCATGACCTGGCGCGTGCGCAGCATCGGCGCGGCCAGATGATAGTGAAGCAGCGCGCGCAGCAGCGCCCGCAACTCGGCCTGCGGCGCGACGCAGGCGCGCTGCAACGCCGCCAGGTCGTCGGCGTCCAGCGCGACCTGCAGCGCCTGCCAGTCGGCGACCCCCAGGCCGGGCTCGCTGGCGGCCGCCGGCGCGAGACCGGTCTCGGGCCGCAGCGCGTGCGCCACGCCCGCGGCGAGCGGCTGCTGCGTCAGCGTGACGCGGTCGAGCGCAGGCAGCAGCCCGGTCTCGCGCAGCAGCAGCAGCTCGAAGGCGCGCAGCGCCGCGCCGACGTGCAGCTCGTCGCCGCTGCCGAGCGCCGGCAGCGTCAGCGCGTAGGCGTCGAACAGCGCCGGGTGCGGGTCGTGGCGGGCGAGCAGCCGCATCAGCAGCTCGTTCAGGTAGAAGCCGGTCATCACCGCCGCGCCACCCGGGGGCGCCGGGCCGCCGGCCCATTCGGCCGCCTTCAGCGGCAACACCTCCGATGCCCCCTCGCCCGCGATGCGCCGCACGCCGTAGCTGACATTCAGCCGCGCGAACGGCAGCAGTACCGCACGCAGCTGCGAGTACGGCCGTTTGGCGCCCTTGGCGGCCACGACGACGCGGCCCTGTTCGCGGGTGAACAGGTCGAGGATCGCGCTGGACTCGCTCCAGTCATGGGCATGCAGCAGGTACGCCGACTGCAAGGCCGGCGCCGCACGGCGGTTCATTCGTAGCCGTAGCTCTTGAGCCGCGCGTCGTCGTCGGCCCAACCCGAGCGGACCTTGACCCACAGCTCGAGGAAGACCTTGGCGTCCATCAGCCGCTCGAGCTCGACGCGGGCCTCGCTGCCGATGCGCTTCAGGCGCTCGCCCTTCTCGCCGATCACCATGCCCTTGTGGCCGTCGCGCTCGACGACGATGGTGGCGGCGATGCGACGCAGCCCGCCCTCTTCCTTGAACTCGTCGATCACGACGGTCGAGGTATAGGGCAGCTCGTCGCCGGTCAGGCGAAAGAGCTTCTCGCGGATGATCTCGCTGGCGAGGAAGCGCTCGCTGCGGTCGGTCAGCGACTCGGGGTCGTAGTACCAGGGCTGCTCGGGCAGGTAGGGGCGCAGGATCGCGAACAGGCGGCGCGCGTCGGCCGCGTCCTCGGCCGATACCGGCACGAACTCGGCGAAGGGGTGGCGCTCCTGCATGCCCTTGAGCCAGGGGGCGAGCTCGGCACGGCGCTTCACCAGGTCGAGCTTGTTGGCGACCAGCAGCGTCGGCTTGCCGGGCGGCACGAGCGCCAGCACCTTGGCATCGTCGAGCCCGAAGCGACCGGCCTCGACGACGAACAGCACCACGTCGACGTCGGCCAGCACCGACTGCACCGTCTTGTTCAGGTTGCGGTTCAGCGCCGCGGCGCCGCGCACCGTGTGGCGGGTCTGGAAGCCGGGGGTGTCGACGAACACGAACTGGGTGTCGCCCTCGGTGTGGATGCCGGTGATGCGGTGGCGCGTGGTCTGCGCCTTGCGCGACACGATGCTGACCTTCTGGCCCAGCAGCGCATTGAGCAGCGTCGACTTGCCGACATTCGGCCGTCCGACGATCGCGACCAGCCCGCAGCGCTGCGCGCCCGTGTCACTCATGGTGCCGACTCCTCGGTCTTCTTGAGCGCAGCGAGCGCGACACGCGCCGCTTCCTGCTCGGCGGCGCGGCGTGAACGGCCCACCCCCTGCACCGCGAGCGCGTGCGCCGGAACGCTGCAGCTGACGGTGAAGATCTGCTCGTGCGCCGGCCCGCGGGTGGCCTCGATGCGGTACAGCGGCACGGGCTCGCGCCGGGCCTGCAGCCACTCCTGCAGTTCGGTCTTGGCGTCCTTGGTCCAGGCCTCGACGACGGTCGCCTCGACCAGCGGCGCGAACAGGCGCTCGACCAGCGCGCGCGCGGCCTCGAAACCGCCGTCGAGGTGCACGGCACCGATCAGGGCCTCGAGCGCATCGGCCAGGATCGACGGGCGCTGCGCGCCCCCGCTGCGCGCTTCGCCCTCGCTCAGGCGCAGCAGCGTCGGCAAGCCGAGCGACAGCGCGACACGGTGCAAGGTCTCCTCGCGCACGAGGTGGGCCCGCACGCGGGTCAGATCGCCCTCGTCGGAGCGTTCGAACTGGCGGTACAGCAAGCCGGCCATGGCGGCGGCGAGCACGGCATCGCCGAGGAATTCGAGACGCTCGTTATGAGCCGCCCCGAAGCTCTTGTGGGTCAGTGCGCGCTCGAGCAAGGCCGCGTCGGCGAAACGATGCCCGAGGCGGAGCTGCAGCGCGTCGATCGGTCGGTTCACGATCGGGGGGACAGGCCGACCGCCGACGGTCGGCAGCGATTCACTGCGACCGGCCCCGGTACTTGATGACCAGGAACACCGGCTCGATCAGCTCGATCTCCTTGTCGTAGGCGAAGCTGATCACGACACGCTCGTTGTCCTTGGTGATCTCAAGGTCCGCCGCCGAGATCGACGAGATCGAGTACTCGATGATCTGCTGATTTTCGAAGGCCCTGCGCACCTCGGCCACCGTGCCCGGATTGTTGCTCGCGATCTTGTTGATGGCGCGCTGGATCGTGAAGTACTCGTTCAGCGACGGCAGCACCTTCAGCGCGACCAGGCTGATCGAGGCCACCACGACCGCCCAGAACAGCAGCCCAATCAGTGTCACGCCACGTTGCGAGCGACGCAGCGTTGTTATCCCGACAGGATTCATCGTGGGTCTCCAGCGCGTCATGCGCCTCAGTCGAAGGAACCGATGCGTTTGAGGTTACCGAAATTCATCCACACAAAGAAGGCCTTGCCGACGATGTTCTCGTCCGGCACGAAACCCCAGTAGCGCGAATCCTGCGAATTGTCGCGGTTGTCGCCCATCATGAAGTAGTGCCCCGGCGGCACCTTGCAGACGACGCCGTCGGCGTTGTAGCGGCAGTTGTCGCGGAAGGCCTGGAATTGCGGCATCGGGATCACGAAGCCGGGCCGATCCCTGTCCGTCAGGACGCGGTGCGCGACCGCGTTGAGCCGCTCGCTGGCCTGCTGCGAATAGCGCAGCGATTCCTCGTCGTAGTACTCGGGCAGCGACTCGGTCGGCACCGGCCGGCCGTTGATCGAGAGGCGCTTGTTCAGGTAGCTGACCTCGTCGCCCGGCAGGCCGACGACGCGCTTGATGTAATCGACCGTCGGATCGACCGGATAACGGAAGACCACGACGTCACCGCGCTGCGGCGCGTGGTTGGCGATGATCTTCCTGTTGATCACGGGCAGGCGCACGCCATAGTGAAACTTGTTCACCAGGATCAGGTCACCGATCGTCAGGGTCGGGATCATCGAACCCGACGGGATCTTGAAGGGCTCGAACAGGAAGGAGCGCAGCAGGAAGACGATCAGGATCACCGGGAACAGCCCGGCGGTCCAGTCCAGCCACCAGGGCTGGGCCAACACGCGCTCCTTGTCGGCAGCGACGTTGCCGTCGACCTTCTCGATGCCCTGGCGCTGCAACTCGGCACGACGCTGCGCGTCCTGGGCCTCGAGCACGCCGGCCGACGCCAGGCGCCGCGGCATGAAGTGAAAGCGCTCGGCCAGCCAGTAGCCGAAGGTCACGACGGTCAGGACGAACAGCAGCAGCGAGAAGTTGCCGCCCCAGGAGCCGATGTACCAGCCCCCCAGGTAAACCGCGAGGGCGCCATAGAGCAACCCGGTCAATGCACTCATGTAGGCTTCAGTCGTCCACTTGGAGGATGGCCAGGAAGGCTTCCTGCGGCACCTCGACGGTGCCGATCTGCTTCATGCGCTTCTTGCCGGCCTTCTGCTTCTCCAGCAGCTTGCGCTTGCGCGAGATATCGCCGCCGTAGCACTTGGCCAGCACGTTCTTGCGCAGCGCCTTGACGTTTTCGCGCGAAATGATATTCGCCCCGATGGCGGCCTGTATCGCCACATCAAACATCTGGCGCGGGATCAGCTCGCGCATCTTGGCCGCCACTTCACGACCACGGTACTGGCTGTTGGCGCGGTGCACGATGATCGCCAGCGCATCGACCTTTTCGCCGTTGATCAGAATATCCACCTTGACCACATCTGCCGGGCGATA
>CAYOXW010000128.1:0-7972 GCA_964408005.1 uncultured Methylibium sp. | reverse complement strand
CCTTGGCCACGGACACGCCGTCCTTGGTCACGGTGGGGGCGCCGAAAGAGCGCTCGAGCACCACGTTGCGGCCCTTCGGGCCCAGGGTCACCTTGACCGCGTTGGCCAGGATGTTCACGCCTTCGACCATGCGGGCACGTGCCTCGCCGCCGAACACGACGTCTTTTGCTGCCATGTCTATGACTCCGGAATTCTTCAGTAATGAGGGGACTGGGGAGGAAAAAGCCGCGAGGGCTTACTTCTCCACGACCGCGAAGAGATCCTCTTCGCGCATCACCAGCAGTTCGTCGCCACCGACCTTGACGGTCTGGCCGCTGTACTTGCCGAACAGGACGCGGTCGCCGACCTTGATGTTCAGGGCGATGAAATCACCCTTGTCATTGCGCTTGCCCGGGCCGACGGCCAACACCTCGCCCTGGTCGGGCTTCTCGGCCGCGTTGTCGGGGATCACGATGCCCGAGGCGGTCTTGGTTTCGTTCTCCAGGCGCTTGACGATCACACGATCGTGCAACGGACGCAGCTTCATCACATCTCCTTGGTGGTGCGGCACACAGTATTCAGAGACCGTGTGCACGAGTTTGCGCTCACTGACGTAGATCCGGACCGCGCCGGCTCCACCGTGCGACCCTGTTAGCACTCGCAGTCATCGAGTGCTAGTGGCGAGATTATAGGGGTGGGCGAAGTCGTTTCAAGAGCGGCTCCGCCGGGGCCAGCGCGGCGCAAGCCGCGTGCGGCGATCCACGACGGCGGCACCGGCCCGGCTGCCGGGCACGCCTCAGGGCGCCGGCGGCACCGCCTGCGCCCGCACCACCCGCGTGCTCGCGCCGCTCGACACCAGCACGACCGGGTCGCCGGGCTTGAAGTCCTCGCCGCCCTGGGCCTGGACGATCGCCCGGCGCTCGCCGTTGCGCAGCTGCACCATGATCTCGACCGCGGCCTCGCTGGTGGTGCCGCGCTCGATCGCATTGCCGACGACGGCCCCGACGACCGCGCCGATCACGCCAACGACCGCGCCGGTCCTGCCATTGCTCGCGCCGCTGCCCGCCACCCCACCGACCACCGCGCCGGCGGCGCCGCCGACACCCGACTGCGTGCCGTCGACGGTGACCGGCCGCACATTGAGCACGACCGCGTCCTGCACCGATGACAGGCGGTTCGCGTCGCCGCGCTGGATCACGTCGGGGCTGGTGGTGGTGCAGGCGGCGAGCGCGGCCGCGAGCACCGCAGTGGCGAGGGCTTTCATCAATGTTCTCCTTGAATCCTGGACCAACGGCAAGCGGGGCGGGCTCGTTGACGCATCCCGCAGTGTGCCGCCCTCGTCGCGGCCGGCGCCGGCCGCGTGCCGCGACGCTCAGCCGTGCAGGCGGCTCGAGCGCGGCACGTTGGCGAGCAGGAACTCCATCTGGTCGGCCAGGATGCGGCGGCCGCGCAGGATCATGTCCTCGTGCAGGCTGGGCACATAGGGCAGGTAGAGCAGGCTCATGCGCGCCTCTTCCGGGGTGCGGTTGGCCTTGTGGCCATTGCAGCCCCGGCAGGCGGTGATGCAGTTCATCCAGCTGTCCAGGCCGCCACGCGAGGTCGGCCGGATGTGCTCCCGGGTCAGCTCGTCGGGGTGGTGCTGATCGCCGCAGTAGGCGCAGACATGGCGGTCGCGCGCGAACAGCTTGTGGTTCGACAGCGCCGGCACCTGACGCCAGGCCCGGCTCGGGACGCTGCCGCGCACGGCGATGATCGGGTGCACCTCGATGCGCGACTGCAGCCCGGTGCGCCGCTGCACGCCCCCGCGCAGCACCATGCAGGCGTCGCCGAGCGTCCAGGCCACGCCGTCGCACGCGTACAGCACCGCCGCTTCCTTGGCGGAGATCCACGCTTGCGGGCGTCCCGACACGTCGAGCTGCAGCACTTCCATGCGCGCGCACTCCTATAAGGCAAAGCATAGAGCAGGGGACATGCCAGCCTCAAGCGGGGCAACACGGGGCCTGCGCGCGTCTCGGGCTTCATCGCGCCGTCATCCCGATCGGGCGTGCGCGGGGGGCTGCCTAGAATGCGCCGCATGCAGCGACTCCGAGCCTGGCGCCGGTGGATCCTGGCGTGCGGGCTCCTCGCGGCCCTGCTGCCGGTCGCCGCACAGCCGATGCCCGAACCGCGCCCCGGCGCGACCGCCGTTTCGCCCTCGGCGCAACGCCTGTACGAGCGCGCGCGCAGCCAGCTGATGCAGGTGCGCACCTTGCTCAAGGGCCAGGACAGCCAGGCTTCGGTCGGCTCGGGCTTCGTCGTCGGCCCCGACGGCCTGATCCTCACCAACTACCACGTCGTCAGCCAGGTCGCGCTGCAGCCCGAGCGCTACCGGCTCGTCTACACCCGCGTCGACGGGCGCGAGGGCGAGCTGCAGCTGCTCGGCTTCGACGCGGTCCACGACCTCGCGCTGGTGCGCGCCCTGCCCCCGAGCAACGCCCCGCGGGCCGGCAGCGCGCCCTTGCCGCCCGGCGAGCCGCTGGCCTTCCGGCCGGCCGGCGAACCGCTGGCGCCGGGCGAGCGCATCTACTCGCTCGGCAACCCGCTCGACGTCGGCTTCGCGGTGATGGAGGGCAACTACAACGGCCTGGTCGAACGCAGCTTCTATCCGAGCATCTTCTTCGGCGGCGCGCTCTCCAGCGGCATGAGCGGCGGGCCGGCGCTCGACGAGCAGGGCCGCGTGATCGGCGTCAACGTCGCGACGCGGCGCGACGGCCAGCAGGTCAGCTTCCTGGTGCCGGCCTCGTTCGCCCAGGTGCTGCTCGAGCGCGGCCGCGGCGCCCCGCCGATCACCGCGCCGGTCTACCCGGCGCTGACCGCCCAGCTGCTGGCGCACCAGAACGCGGTCACCGAGCGCTTCCTCGCCGAGCCCTGGCGCAGCGCCGGCCACCCGCACTACCGCATCCCGGTGCCGCAGGAGAACTTCATGCGCTGCTGGGGCCGCAGCACGCCGGCCGATGCCAAGGGCCTGGAGTTCGAGCGCTCGGACTGCGAGATGGACACCCGCGTGTTCGTCAGCGCCACGCTCGCGACCGGCGCGCTGGGCGTGCGCCACGAGGCCTACGACGGCCGCGAACTCGGCTGGCTGCGCTTCGCCCAGCGCCACAGCGCGAGCTTCGCGAACGAGAGTTTCGGGCGCGGCAACCGGCGCGAATTCACCGCGCCGCGCTGCCACGAGCGCTTCGTCGAGCAGGCCGGCCTGCCGGTGCGCGCGGTGCTGTGCCTGTCGGCCTACAAGCGCCTGCCCGGGCTCTACGACCTGAGCGTGCTGGTCGCCACCGTCGACCAGGACCGCATCGGCGCGCAGGGCCGGCTCGACGCGCACGGCGTGTCCTTCGACAACGCGATGCGGCTGGCCGAGCACTACCTGCTCGGCTACGGGGTGCAACCATGAGCACGCCGAGCGACACGCTGCTGGCCATGGTCGAGCTGCTCGACCGCGACGGCGGCGTCGCGCACCGCATCCCGGTGCGGCGCTGGCCGGTGACGATCGGCCGCGCGATCGACTGCGATGTCGTGCTCGACGACCCGCATGTCGCCGCCCACCATGCGCGCCTCGAGCCCCCGCTCGACGGCGAGCCGCCGCGGCTGCTCGTCGGCGACAGCCGCAACGGCGCGCGCCTGCGGGGCGCCCGGCTGGCCGCCGGCGCGAGCGTGGCGCTGCCGGCCGGCAGCGAGTGGCAACTCGGCCGCACGCGGCTGCGGCTGCGCCTGGCCGGCGAGACGCTGCCGGCCGAGCAGCCGCTGCACCTGCCGACGGCGGGCGATGGGCGCCCCGTCGGCCTCGGGCTGCTCGGGCTCGTGGCCTGGCAGGCCGGCGAACACTGGCTGCGCAGCGATCCGGGCGATCCGCTGGCCGGCTACCTGCCGGCCCTGCTGGCGCTGCCGGTCGGGTTGGCGATGTGGAGCTTCCTGTGGGCGGTCGGCTCCAAGCTGTTCGCGCGCCACTTCGACTTCGCCCCCCACCTGCGGCTCGCGCTCGGCGTGCTGCTGACCGCGCTGCTGGCCGACGCGCTGCTGCCGCTGGCCGCCTTCGCGCTGTCGTGGGAGGCGCTGCTGCGCGCCGCCATGCCGCTGACGCTGGCCCTGGGCTGCGGGCTGCTCTACGGCCACCTGAGCCTGGTGCTGCCGCAGCGCCGGCGCGCCCTGGCCATCGGCTTCGCGGTGATGTTCGTGGTCGGCACCGCGCTGCAGCTGGCGCTGAACCACCAGCGCAGCGACCGCTGGTTCACGCCGCTCTACCTCGACACCCTCGGCCCGCCCGGCCTCAGGCTGGCCCCGACGGTCACGCCGCAGCAGTTCCTCGAGGAGGCGCGCGCGCTGCGCGAGCCGCTCGAGGAGCGTGCCCGCGACAGCGCCGCCGGCGAAGCCTGGCTCGACGACGACACCGCCGAGTGAGGCGGGTCTCCCGGCGTCTTCCCGGGTCGCGTCCCGAAAGATCGCTCGTCGAGGGCCCCACAAGCGGCCGGATTTCTGCAAAATAGAACGACCGTTCGATTTCCTGCAGCCCCGTGCCCCGCCCCCTCGCCGAACCGACCGCGCCGCGCAGCCGCCGCCCCGAGCCGGGCCAGCCCAAGGGCCGGCAGACCCGCGCCGCGATCCTCGACACCGCCCTCGGCCTGGCCGCGCAGACCGGCCTGGAGGGTTTGTCGATCGGCGCGCTGGCCGAGGCGATGCGGATGAGCAAGTCGGGCGTGTTCGCCCACTTCGGCTCGCGCGAGGAACTGCAGCTCTCGGTGGTGCGGGAGTACCACCACCGCTTCGAGGACGAGGTCTTCTTCCCGGCGATCCGCGAGCCGCGCGGACTGCCGCGCCTGCGGGCGCTGTTCGAGCGCTGGGTGCGGCGCGTCGCGGTCGAGATCGATGCGGGCTGCCTCTTCATCAGCGGCGCGGTCGAGTTCGACGACCGGCCCGGCCCGGTCCGCGACGCGCTGCTGGGCATGGTGCGCACCTGGCATCGCGCCCTCGAGCGCGCCATCCGCCTGGCCATCGAGGCCGGGCACCTGCGGGCCGACACCGACGCGCAGCAGCTGCTGTTCGAGATCCACGGCCTGATCCTCGCGCTGCACCACGACGCGCGCTTCCTGTGCAATCCCGGCGCGGTCGAGCGTGCCCGCACCGGCTTCGAACGCCTCGTCGCCGACCACCTGGCGGCCCCCGCGCCGCCGCCCCACCGCGCGAAGACCGCGCGCTGATCCCCTTTCGTCCCCGGAGCCCCGCCGATGCCGACCTACATCCCCCCGCTGCGCGACATGCGCTTCGTGCTGCACGAGCTGCTCGGCATGAGCGACGTCCTCCAGGCGCTGCCGCCGCACGCCGAGCTCGATGCCGACACCGTCAACGCGGTGCTCGAGGAGGGCGGCAAGTTCGCCGCCGAGGTGGTGTTCCCGCTCAACCTCAGCGGCGACGCTGAGGGCTGCCACCTCGACCCGGCGAGCCACGCGGTGCGCACGCCCGCCGGCTTCCGGGCCGCCTACACCCGGTACTGCGCCGGCGGCTGGCCGGCGCTGTCGGCCGACCCGGCCTACGGCGGCCAGGGCCTGCCGGTCACCGTCAACCAGTGCCTCTACGAGATGCTCAACAGCGCCAGCCAGGCCTGGACCATGTACCCGGGCCTGACCCACGGCGCCTATGAATGCCTGCACGCGCATGGCACGCCGGCGCAGAAGGCCGCCTACCTGCCCAAGCTGACCAGCGGCGCGTGGACCGGCACGATGTGCCTGACCGAGCCGCACTGCGGCACCGACCTCGGCCTGCTGCGCAGCAAGGCCGAGCCGCGGCCCGATGGCAGCTACAAGATCACCGGCGCGAAGATCTTCATCAGCTCGGGCGAGCACGACCTGGCCGAGAACATCGTCCACCTGGTGCTTGCGCGGCTGCCGGACGCGCCGCCGGGCAGCAAGGGCATCTCGCTGTTCGTCGTGCCCAAGTTCCTGGTCGAGGCCGACGGCACGCTGGGCGCGCGCAACGCCATCTTCTGCTCGGGCCTCGAGCACAAGATGGGCATCCACGCCAACTCGACCTGCCAGATGACGCTCGACGGCGCCGTCGGCACGCTGGTCGGCGAGCCGCACAAGGGCCTGCAGGCGATGTTCGTGATGATGAACGCCGCGCGCCTGGGCGTGGGCATGCAGTCGCTGGGCCTGACCGAGGTCGCCTACCAGAACGCCGTCGCCTATGCGCGCGAGCGCCTGCAGGGCCGCAGCCTGACGGGCGCAAAGGCGGCCGACAAGCCGGCCGACCCGATCCTCGCCCACCCCGACGTGCGCAAGATGCTGCTGACCGCGCGCGCCTACGCCGAGGGCGGCCGCATGCTGTCGCTCTACACCGCGCTGCTGATCGACCAGGAACTGCACCACCCGGACGAGGCGGTTCGCAAGCAAGCGGCCGAGCTGGTCGCGCTGCTGACGCCCATCGTCAAGGCCTTCCTGACCGACAACGGCTGGATCGCCACCTCGCACTGCCTGCAGGTCTTCGGCGGCCACGGCTACATCCGGGAATGGGGCATGGAGCAGCACGTGCGCGATGCCCGCATCAACATGGTCTACGAGGGCACCAACACCATCCAGTCGCTCGACCTGCTGGGGCGCAAGGTGCTGGCCGACAACGGCGCGAAGCTCAAGCGCTTCGGGACGCTGGTCCAGGCCTTCATCGAGGACGAGGGCGTCAAGGAGGAGATGCAGGAGTTCGTGAACCCGCTCGCCGACCTGGGCGACAAGGTCAACAAGCTCACCACCGAGCTGGGCTTCAAGGCCTTCCAGAACCCCGACGAGGTCGGCGGCGCGGCGGTCGACTACCTGCGCGTCTGCGGCCACCTGGTGTTCGCCTACTTCTTCGCGCGCGCGGCGCGCATCGCGCTCGACCAGCAGGGTTGCGGCGACCCGTTCTACACCGCCAAGCTCGCGACCGCGCGCTTCTATTTCGCCAAGCTGCTGCCCGAGACGGCCGGCCTGATCCGCTCGGCGCGCGCCGGCGTCGCGCCGCTGATGGCGCTGGACGAGGCGCTGTTCTGAGGCGGCGCGCCGACGACGCGCTGCGCACGACGGCCCCACCGCACCCCGCCCCGGCCCCTTCTGGAGAGAACCCATGAGCCGTTTCCAAGTCCGCCAGGTCGCCGTGCTCGGCGCCGGCGTGATGGGCGCGCAGATCGCCGCCCACCTCGTCAACTGCAAGGTGCCGGTCCTGCTGTTCGACCTGCCCGCGCCCGAGGGCCCGACGTCGGGCATCGCGATCCGCGCGATCGAGAACCTCAAGAAGCTCAAGCCCGCGCCGCTCGGCGTGCCCGAGGACGCGGCGCTGATCCGCCCGGCCAACTACGCGGAACACCTGGGCCTGCTCGGCCAGTGCGATCTGGTGATCGAGGCGATCGCCGAGCGCATGGACTGGAAGCTCGACCTGTACACGAAGATCGCGCCGCATGTCGCGCCGCACGCGATCCTGGCGTCCAACACCTCCGGGCTGTCGATCACCACCCTCGCCGACGCGCTGCCCGAGGCGATCCGGCCCACCTTCTGCGGCATCCACTTCTTCAACCCGCCGCGCTACATGGCGCTGGTCGAGCTGATCCCGACGCCGAGCACGCGGCCCGGCGTGCTCGACGAGCTCGAAGGCTTCGTCACCACCTTCCTCGGCAAGAGCGTCGTGCGCGCCAAGGACACGCCGAACTTCATCGCCAACCGCGTCGGCGTCGCCGGCATGCTGGCGACGATGCGCGAGGCCGAGACCTTCGGGCTCCCGTATGACGTCGTCGACGACCTGACCGGCAAGAAGCTCGGCCGCGCCAGCAGCGGCACCTTCCGCACCGCCGACGTGGTGGGCCTGGACACGATGGCGCATGTCATCCGGACCATGCAGGCCACGCTGGCCGACGACCCCTTCCACGCCGCCTACGCGACGCCGCCGGTGCTCCAGGGCCTGATCGAGGCTGGCGCGCTGGGCCAGAAGAGCGGCGCGGGCT
>CAYOXW010000127.1:0-7984 GCA_964408005.1 uncultured Methylibium sp. | reverse complement strand
TGGGCGCTGCAGATTTGAGGAAGCCTGCTCCTAGTACGAGAGGACCGGAGTGGACGCACCTCTGGTGTATCGGTTGTCACGCCAGTGGCATTGCCGAGTAGCTAAGTGCGGAAGAGATAACCGCTGAAAGCATCTAAGCGGGAAACTCGTTCCAAGATGAGATCTGCCGGGGCCTTGAGCCCCCTAAAGAGTCGTTCGAGACCAGGACGTTGATAGGCCGGGTGTGGAAGCGTAGTAATGCGTTAAGCTAACCGGTACTAATTGCTCGTGAGGCTTGACCCTATAACTTTGACGATGATTGGGTTCGTCGATAAGTTATGCCGTGACGGCGCGATCAAGATAATCTGATAAGACTCTACGAATTGGCTGTGCTGCTTATTGGCAGCGCGGCAACCAGTTAAGCCTGATGACCATAGCGAGGTGGTCCCACTCCTTCCCATCCCGAACAGGACAGTGAAACGCCTCAGCGCCGATGATAGTGCGGGTTCCCGTGTGAAAGTAGGACATTGTCAGGCTAATACGCAGCAAAAAGCCCGACCGGAAACGGTCGGGCTTTTTCATTTTCGGCGTGAGAATGATCTCGGTGGTCGATTTGATCGGCTGCGAGATCGGGGCACTTCAATATGCTTGCACGCTTGCAAAGACGGCTGCTCGCCGGGCTGGTGCTGACGATGCTGATCATCGCCGTCGGTGCGACCGCCATTGGTCGCCCCGACATCGGGGCGCTGCTCGCGTTGCTCCTGGCCAGTGGCTACACGCTGGTGCTCGCATGTGAATTCGTGCTGATGGCCTGTGCGCATGGTGATGACCCTACCCCGCGAGCCGGCTTGCTGACCCTGCTGTGCGCCTGGGGCAGCGAATGCGTGGTCGCACTGTGGGTCTTTTGCTGGTTGCAGCCATTCAGGGAGCGTGCACAGCCCGACGTTCCAGGCCTTAAAGGGCGCCGCGGCATCGTGTTCGTGCACGGCTATTTGTGCAATCGCGCGATCTGGAATCCCTGGCTCAGGCACTGCGCGCGCCGCGGCATCCCCTCCATCGCCCTCAATCTCGAGCCGGTGTTCGGCGACTTGTCGACCTACGGCGTGCAAGTCGAGCACGCCGTAGCGCGGTTGGAGCGGGAAACCGGGCTTGCGCCGCTGTTGGTGTGTCACAGCATGGGCGGGCTGGTGGCGCGCGCCTGGCTGATGAACACCCATAACGCAGGGCGGAGAGTCCACCATGTCGTGACGATCGGAACACCGCATCAAGGAACCTGGCTCGCCTGTCTTGGCGTCAGTGTGAATGCGTGTCTCATGCGCCCCGGCAATGCCTGGTTGACCGCACTGTCCGACGCAGAGCCTCTCAAGCGCGCGAAGCTCTTCACCTGCTTCTACGGTCATGCGGACAACATCGTGTTTCCGCCGCTGAGCGCGACCTTGTCCGGTGCCGACAACCGCCATCTGTCCGCCACGCCGCATGTGGCGATGGCCTATCACCCGGCGGTGATGGTCGAGGTGCTCAGGCGTCTGGACGGGGCCGCGTAGCGACGCTCGTCGGGCAGGCTGGCATCGGCCTCGAGCAACGGCAGCGCGCGCACCCGCGCATAGACGGGGCTGAAATCCGGAGCGGTTGCATCGAACAGCTGCTGAAAGCTGTCGATCACGAAGTAGCTGCTCTGATAGCTGTCGATGCGATAGCGCGTTCGCATCAGTCGCTCAAGCTGGAAGGCGATGCGCTGCGGCGCGGAGTCGGTGATCGCGTGGCGCAATTCGCCCGCACTCGAGAGGAGCCCGGCCCCGTAAGCCCGCAGCCCTGCGGGGGTGTCGACGAGTCCGAATTCGACCGTGTACCAGTACAGGCGCGCGAGCAGCTCGCAGGCGCCGAGGCGCGCCGCCTTCAGTCCCCCGATGCCGTAGGCCTGCATGTAGTCCGCGAACGTCGGGTTGAACAGCAGCGGGACATGGCCGAAGAGATCGTGGAAGACATCGGGCTCGACCACGTAGTCGAACTCCTCGGGGCGTCGCATCCAGTCGGTCACGGGAAAGCGTCGCTGGGCGAGCAGGGCGAAGAAGGCCTCCTCGGGGATCAGGCCCGGCACACCGACCAGGCGCCAGCCGCTGGCGCGCTCGAGCCGCGCCGATACGCTGTCAAAGCGAGGGATGTGCGTGGGGGCGCCGAGTTGTTCGACCGCGTCGATGAACTCGGGGCAGGCCAGGCCCGGCAACTGCGCGAGCTGGCGCGCGTACAGGCGCTCATACAGCTCGTGCTCCGCTTGCGTGTAAGCCTCCCAGCGTTGCTCGCAGGTGTAGTCCTGGCGCGCGCGGGCGTAATCGCCGCGTGGTGGACGCTCGCCTTGGCCGTAGGTCAGCGGAGCAACGCCCCGGTTGACGCCATCGTGGAAGTCGGCGCTCATGGCATGGCCAGCACGCCGCGGCGCAGCTGATCCTGCTCGATGGACTCGAACAGGGCCTTGAAGTTGCCTTCGCCGAAGCCTTGGGCGCCCTTGCGCTGGATGAACTCGAAAAAGATCGGGCCGAGCTGGTTCTCGCTGAAGATCTGCAGCAGCAGCTCCTGCTGCCGGCCATCGATCAGCAAGCGACGCGATGCGAGTGCCGTGACGTCCTCGCCGTGGCCAGGGATGCGTTGGTCGATCCGTTCGTAGTAGCTGTCAGGCGTGTCCAGCAGCGCGATTCCGCAGGCGCGCAGTGCATCGACGGTGGCGTAGAGATCGCGCGAGGCGAGCGCCACGTGCTGAATGCCCTCGCCGTGGTAGCGCTCCAGGTACTCCTGGATCTGACCGGCGCGCTCCTTGCCCTCTTCATTGATCGGGATGCGGATCTTGCCGCAGGGACTGGTCATCGCGCGGCTCTTCACGCCGGTGAGCTGGCCCTCGATGTCGAAGTGGCGGATCTCGCGAAAGTTGAACAGGCGCTCGTAGAACGCGGCCCACTCGGCCATGCGGCCGCGGTGCACGTTGTGCGTCAGGTGGTCGATCGTCGTCAGGCCGTGGCCGGGCGGTGCGAGCGTTGCGCCGGGCAGCGCCGCAAAGTCGACGTCATAAATGTCCACGTTGCCAAGCTCGCCGAGCTGCGCGCCGTTCTTGCCGCGCCAGCGATCGACAAAATAGATCAGCGAGTCGCCGACGCCCTGGATCGCCGGGATGTTGAGCTCGCCCGGCGCCGCGGTCGCGCCATAGGGCCAGGCGCCGAGTGCCAGCGCGCGTTCATGGGCGGACTTGGCATCCTGCACGCGGAAGGCGATCGCGCAGATGCTCGGCCCATGCAGTCGTGCAAAGCGTTGCGCAAAGGAATCGGGCTCGGCGTTGACGATGAAGTTGATCTCGCCCTGCCGGTAGAGCAGCACGTTCTTGTGGCGGTGGCGCGCAATAGCGCTGAAGCCCATGCGCTCGAACAGCGCGCCCATCGCTGCCGGATCGGGCGCGGCGTACTCGATGAACTCGAAACCGTCCGTGCCCATCGGGTTGTCCCAGGGGATGAACTGCATCGCATGCCTCCCGTAGCGGATGCGATCACTCTATCGGTGACGGGCTGAAGCTTGGCGGCGATCGGGGCTGCTTTGGAGGCACGGTTTACATGATTCATGCACAATTTGAACGATGAACGCGTCTATCATGCTCGATGAAATGGACCGGCGCTTGCTGCGCGCACTGCAGAGCGATGGGCGTGCCAGTTACGAGCAGCTCGCCGCGGCCGTGCAGTTGTCGGCTTCGGCCGTGCTGCGGCGCGTCAAGCGGCTCGAGGAAGCGGGAGTGATCAGCGGCTATGTGGCCGTGGTGCCGCCCGAGCGCGTCGGCCTCGCGCTGAGCGCCTACATCAACGTGCGGCTCGAAAAGCACACCGAGACCCACAAGCGCCACCCGATCGACCTGTTCAAGGCGGCGGTGCAGGCCTGGCCCGAGGTGGTCGACTGCGTCGCGCTGAGCGGCGAGATGGACTACCTGCTGCGTGTCGTCGTCGAGGACATGGCGCACTACACGCGCTTCGTGATGGACACGCTGCTCAAGCACCCGAGCGTCGAGGACTGCCGCAGCAGCTTCGTGATGGAGCGCATCAAGACCGCGAGCGCGACGCCGCTGTGAGCGCCCTGCGGCGCCCACAGCCTCAGAGCTGGTTCGGTGGCGTGATGCGGTAGCGCTTCATCTGCCGGTACACCGTCGCGCGGCACACATCCAGCTCCTGCGCGGTGGCGGTGATGCTCCACTTGTGCTTGCGCAGCACGCGCAGCAGCCGATCGGCGTCGACGTCCAGGTCCAGCCCGGCGTAGGCCTCGTCCAGCGGCGTCGCAGGCGCCGGCAGCGCATCGCCGAGGCCGGCGGGCAGCTCGTCGGGGGACACCGCCCGCTCGCCGGCGAGCGCGAGCGCGAAGCGCAGCGCGTTGCGCAGCTCGCGGATGTTGCCCGGCCAGCTGTGGGCCGCCAGCCGCTCACGCGCCTCGGGCAGCAAGGCGGTCTGGGCGCCCAGGCGCGCGGCCTCCTCGGCGAAGATCGTGTCGATCAGCCAGCCGATGTCGTGCCGCTCGCGCAGCGGTGGCAGCTGCAGCGTCGCGCCGGACAGGCGGTAGTACAGGTCCTCGCGGAAGCTGCCGCGCTCGATGCAGCCACGCAGGTCGCGGTGGGTCGCGGCGATCACGTTGAGGTCGACCGCGATCGGCTGCTCGGCGCCCAGCGGCAGCACCTCCTGCTCCGACAGCACGCGCAGGAAGCGCGTCTGCAGGTGCAGCGGCATGTCGCCGATCTCGTCGAGGAAGAGCGTGCCGCCATCGGACTGCGCGATCAGCCCCTTCATGCCCTTGCTGCGCCCGCCGGTGAAGCTGCCGGGCGTGTAGCCGAACAGTTCGCTCTCGATCAGCGACTCCGGGATTGAGGCGCAGTTGACCGCGATGAAGGGCTTGTGCGCCCGGTGGCTGTGGTCGTGCAGCGCCTTCGCGAGCACTTCCTTGCCGGAGCCCGTCTCGCCATGGACCAGCAGGCTGACCTTGCTGTCGACGAGGCGCTTGGCCTGACCGATCAGGCGCTGCATCGCGGGGTCGTCGCCGGCCAGGCGATCGAGCGCGCCGACGCGCGGGACGGCCGAGGCCGGTGTCGGCAGTCGCGCCGGCATGACGCGCAGCGCGGAGCCGGCGCGCGTGCGCGGTGCGATCACGGCCGGGTAGTAGCGCTCGTTCTGGCAGGGGTAGAGCCCGCAGACCTCGCCGCTGGCCTGGCCGCGCGCGATAGCCCACAGGCCGTCGAAGCTGAGGTCGAGCAGGTCCATCAGGCTGCGCCCGACCAGCGGCGCGCTGCCGGCCTCGACGCCGGGGCGCCAGTCGCCAAAGCGCCGGCGCGCGCCGGTGTTCGCGCCGACGATCACCGCGTCTTCGTCGAAGGCGAACATCACCTCGCCCGAGACCTCGACCAGTCCGCTGGCGCGGCCGAGCCGCAGGATCCAGTGGCGGCCGAAGCTGCGCAGGAAGTTCGCATCCTCGATCATCTGCGCGTACATCGAGGTGAGGTGTAGCGCGAGGTGCTGGCTCTCGCGCGCCTCCGGCGAGCGCAGCGCCGACATGTCGAGCACGCCCAGCAGCTCACCGTCCGGGGCGAACAAGGGCGCGGAGGTGCAGGTCAGCGCGATGTGGGTCGCATCGAAATGCTCGGCCTGGTGGCAGGTGATCGTCGTGCGCTCGATCATGCAGGTGCCGACGCCACAGGTGCCGGCATGCGCCTCGTTCCAGTCGGCGCCGAGATAGAGGCCGGCGGCCTTGAGCTGGGGCTCGGTGGCGGGGTTGCCGATGTAGTCGACGGTGATGCCGTCGACATCGGTCAGCAGCAGCATGTAGCCGAGGTCGGCGACGCGTTGGTACAGCTCTTCCATGCCCGAGCGCGCGACGCGCAGGAAGCCCTCGAGCCGTTGCTGGTGCTCGCGGACCTCGTGCGACGGCAGGATGCGCGCCGGGGTCGGCCGCGTCGGGTCGAGGCCATGCTTCGTCATGCAACGGGCCCAGGACTTCTGCACCAGGGCTTCGGGGCCGTCGACCGAGCGGTTGCCGGTACCGATGGCGATGACATTGTCGATGTGGCGTGTCAATGCATTGGCCATTGCTGTCTCCTGGGCCGGTTGCTCTGCTGGCAAGCTCTGAGCTGCCGGTGGGCACCGAGCGCTCACTCGATCATCGAGTTGGCACTGCGCCCCCGGTACAGCATTAACCCCCGTGGGATATAGCGAGAGTCGTGCCGGGCGCTGTTCAAGGTGCCACACGGTGGAGCGAATGCGACAGGTGTCGCGCGAAAGTGCCAGACCCTGCGACATTTGTCGCAGGGCATTGCAATGCAGCAATGCGTTGACATCGCGCTCTCGCGCCACCCACAATGCCAGCCTGCTCCGGGGTGCACGCATGGTGCGTGCTGAGATGGCGAAAGCCGAACCCGCGAACTTGAACCGGTTAGTACCGGCGTAAGGAGAGCCGTCACACCCTCGGCACTGGCACTCGCATCGAGTGTTGGCGCTTCATGGGACGACCTTCGGAGCACAGACCCGCCACGAAGGATTCACCATGAACGCACCCGAACGCCTGGCCGAACTGCTGACGCTGACGCGCGAGCCCTTTCCCGCCTCCCGCAAGACCTACCTCGAAGGCAGCCGCGCGGACCTGCGCGTGCCGCTGCGCGAGGTTGCGCTGAGCAACGGCGAGGCGGTCTCGCTGTACGACACCTCCGGCCCCTATACCGACCCGACGGCCGCGATCGACGTGCGCCGCGGCCTGCCCGGCGTGCGCGACGCGTGGATCGCCGAGCGCGGCGACACCGAGCGCTACGAGGGCCGCACCCGCCAGGCGCTCGACGACGGTGGCAAGAGCGGCGACGAGGAGTCCGAGCGCCTGCGCCGGCTGCGCGCCGACGCGGCCGCGCTGCAGCGCGCGCCACGGCGCGCGAAGGCGGGCGCCAACGTCACGCAGATGCACTACGCACGGCGCGGCATCGTCACGCCCGAGATGGAGTACGTGGCGCTGCGCGAGAACGGCAAGCGCGAGTGGATGCGCGAGTACATGGCCGACGCCGAGCGCGAGCAGCGCCTGCGCGGCAACGCGCTGGGCGCGGCGCTGCCGCAGGGCCTGATCACGCCCGAGTTCGTGCGCGACGAGGTGGCGCGCGGCCGCGCGATCATCCCGGCCAACATCAACCACCCGGAGGTCGAGCCGATGGCGATCGGCCGCAACTTCCTGGTCAAGATCAACGCCAACATCGGCAACTCGGCCGTGACCTCGAGCATCGAGGAGGAGGTCGAGAAGCTCGTGTGGGCGATCCGCTGGGGCGCCGACAACGTGATGGACCTCAGCACCGGCCGCAACATCCACACGACGCGCGACTGGATCGTGCGCAACAGCCCGGTGCCGATCGGCACGGTGCCGATCTACCAGGCGCTCGAGAAGGTCGGCGGCGTCGCCGAGGACCTCACCTGGGCGATCTACCGCGACACGCTGATCGAGCAGGCCGAGCAGGGCGTCGACTACTTCACCATCCACGCCGGCGTGCGCCTGCCCTTCATCCACCTGACGGCCAAGCGCCGCACCGGCATCGTCTCGCGCGGCGGCTCGATCATGGCCAAGTGGTGCATCACGCATCACAAGGAGAGCTTTCTCTACACGCACTTCGACGAGATCTGCGACATCATGAAGGCCTACGACGTGAGCTTCTCGCTCGGCGACGGCCTGCGCCCCGGCTCGGGCGCTGACGCCAACGACGAGGCCCAGTTCGCCGAGCTGCGCACGCTGGGCGAGCTGACGAAGACCGCGTGGCAGCACGAGGTGCAGACCATGATCGAAGGCCCGGGCCATGTGCCGATGCACATGATCCAGGCCAACATGGACGAGCAGCTCAAGCACTGCCATGAGGCGCCGTTCTACACGCTGGGGCCGCTGACGATCGACATCGCGCCGGGCTACGACCACATCGCCTCGGCCATCGGCGCCGCGATGATCGGCTGGATGGGCACCGCGATGCTGTGCTACG
>CAYOXW010000126.1:0-8031 GCA_964408005.1 uncultured Methylibium sp. | reverse complement strand
GATCCAGCTCGCCCACATCACCCACCAGGTGACGCTGTGGGCACCGTACTTGTCCGACAGCACGCCGCCGATCGCGCGCAGCACGCCGCCCGGCAGGCTGAAGCAGGCCGCCAGCAGCGCGGCGACGCGGATGTCCAGGCCGTACTCGCCGACGTAGTACTGCACCATCCACAGGCTCAAGGCGACGTAGCCGCCGAACACGATGCTGTAGTACTGGCAGTACTTCAGCACCTTCGGGTCCTTCAGCGCCTTGAGCTGGTCGGCGAACCGGGTGTTGGACGGCACCAGGTGGGCCGGGTCGCTGGCGCTGAACAGCCAGAACACGATGGCCGTGCCGAGCATCACCGCGGCATAGACCTGCGGCACCATCGTCCAGCCGAAGGCGACGACCAGCGCCGGCGCGACGAACTTGTTGACCGCCGCGCCCGAGTTGCCGGCACCGTAGACGCCCATCGCCATGCCCTGGCGCTGCTTCGGGAACCAGCGCGCGACATAGGGCGTGCCGACCGAGAAGCTGCCGCCGGCCAGGCCGACGAACAGGCCGATGACCAGGAAGTGCCAGTAGGCGGTGGCGTAGGACATCAGCCAGATCGCCGGCACCGTGGTGGCCATCAGCAGCGCCATCACGATGCGGCCACCGTACTTGTCGGTCCAGATGCCCAGCGGCACGCGGATCAGCGAGCCGGTCAGCACCGGCGTCGCGGTCAGCAGGCCGAACTCGGTCGCGTTCAGCCCCAGCGTCTTCTTCAGCGGGATGCCGATGACGCCGAACATCATCCAGACCATGAAACACACGGTGAAGGCCAGCGTGCTGACGATCAGCACCGACCAGGCCTGGCGCGGGATGGGAGCGGGATGGGTGGCCATGGGCAGACTCGTCAAGGGATGACGAGACTGTCCGGCGAACCCCGGGCGGCGACCATCCGCCGGGAGGGCCGCGCCGCCGCGCCGGACGGACGATGGGCGTCGGGCCGCGCCTAGTTCGCAATGACTACGTGTGTCGCGTTCGGCCGGGTGATCGAGGGTGGCGGCGCGGTGGATAAGACCCTGCATGGAGCCACCCAATGACCGCCCCAGTTAACCTCCGGCGGCTCTCTATTTCGAGCCCCAGCCGTCACCGACGGTAAATAAACCCGATCGATGTACTCAATCGGCAAAAAATCAGGAGACCTTCGTATGAGTCAGATTGGTTTCGATATCGACGAGATACTGGAGAACTTTCACCGCTGGCTGGAAGCCCAAAGCATGGAGCCCCTGGCCGCCTATGCCGAGCGCTTGACCGACCAGGTGCCCGATTCCACCCCCTTGGGCATGGTGCTGTGCCTGGCCGACAACCAGGACAGCCTGCTGGCGCAAACCCTGGCCGCGCTGACGGCAGGCAACGGCGTACTCTGGCCTCGCGCACAGCCGGAAGATCCCGTGCAGACCCAGGCGCTGCGGGTCGGGTTGCCCAGCCTGGTCAAATCGCAAGTCACGCTGACCGACTGGCATCCCTCCACCGACGCGGTGCCAGACCCTTTGCCGCAGGCCGTCCTCCATACCGGCGCCCCCGATGCCTTGGCGTATCTGCAGCAACAGACCTGCCAATGGCCGAATCATCCCGTGACGATCATTTCGTGCCGGGAAGATATCGAAGACGATTTCGAAATTCCTCTGGCGCAATTGCAACGCTGATCCGGCGGGTCTCCGGCGAGGGTCCGATGACCCCCGCCGGCTTCCCGTCGCACGGGACTGGATGTCCTCGGCCTGCGACAGCGTGGAGAGGCCGGGCAAGGCCGCCGGCACTTTGACGGGCCTCTCGAGGCCCGAACCCGGACATCCCGTCCAGGTCGGCCGAGCCAAAGAAAAAGGCCTTGCGGAGCAAGGCCTTAAGTACGTTTGGTGGAGAGGAGGAGGATCGAACTCCCGACCTTCGCATTGCGAACGCGACGCTCTCCCAGCTGAGCTACCCCCCCAACGCAGACCGAAATTATAGCCGAATCGCGCTCAGTCTCCGCTCGGGCCGTTGCGGCGGGCCAGCTCGAGCCACAGTCCGGCATGGTCGGCATCGGCCCAGCCGTGGGCGGCGGCGGCGGCGTAGAGCTGCTCGAACAGCGTCGTGATCGGGGCGGCGAAGCCGAACTCGGCGCCGGTCGCCAGCGCGTTGCGCAGGTCCTTGAGCTGCACCGTGATCGCGGCGCGCTTGGCGAAGTCGTGCGTCACCATGCGCTGGCCGTGGACCTCGAGGATGCGGCTGTCGGCGAAGCCGCCCCGCAGCGCCTCGCGCACCTTGGCCGGGTCGGCGCCGCCGCGCTCGGCCAGCAGCAGGGCCTCGGCGACCGCGCCGATGGTGATGCCGACGATCATCTGGTTGGCCAGCTTGGCGAGCTGGCCGGCGCCGTGCGGACCGACATGGGTCGCACGGCCGAGCGGCGCGAAGACCGCGTGCGCGCGTTCGAAGTCGGCCGCGGCGCCGCCGACCATGATCGCGAGCGTGCCGGCCTCGGCGCCGACGGTCCCCCCGGACACCGGCGCGTCGAGGTGGGCGACGCCGCGCTCGGCGAGTGCCGTCGCGTGGGTGCGCGCCTGCGCCGGGCGGATCGAGCTCATGTCGACCAGCAGCGCGCCGTGCGGCAGCGCGTCGGCCACGCCCTGACCGAACAGCAGATCGTGGACCGCGTCGCCGTGCTCGAGCATGGTGATCGCGAGGTCGGCGCCGCGCACCGCCTCGGCGGCGCTGTCGGCGACGCGCGCGCCGGTGCCCTGCAGGGCCTCGGCCTTGGCGCGGGTGCGGTTCCAGACGGTGACGGGCAGGCCGGCGGCGCACAGGCGACGCGCCATCGGCGCGCCCATCAGGCCGGTGCCGAGCAGGGTGATGTTCATGACGGACGCTCGTTGGACGCGGAATTGAACCCTTGCCGGCCCGCAGTTCCCGCGTTCGGCGGAGCCCGGTGGGCCTTCCAATCGCGAGAGTGTCACCTGCCACGCCTGCCCCCGTCCGTGTTCCGTACATGACTGCCGCCGCCCCGTCTCCTGCGCGTCCCGCCGCCGCGATGCGCCGGCTCGGCCGCTTCGAGCTGCGCCAGCTGCTCGGCAAGAGCAGCGCGAGCATGCTGTGGCTGGCCCATGACCCGCAGCGCGACGCCGAGCTGCACCTCCTGATGCCGCGCCAGCAGCCGGCCGATCTCGAGGCCTGGCTGCGTCACGCGCGCCACGCGGCGCGGCTGCAGCATCCGCAGCTCGCGGAGGTGCTCGAGGTCGGTGTCGAGGACCGCTGGCCCTTTGTCGCGACCGCGCGCGGCCAGGGCGTGACGCTCGAGGAACACCTGGCCACGGGCGACGCGCCGGGGCCGCAGCAGGCCGCGCAATGGCTGGGCGAGCTGCTCCAGGGGCTGGCCTTCCTGCATGAAGGCGGGGCACTGCACGGCGACATCGGGCTGCACACGGTGCTGATCGACCCGCAGGGCCGGGCGCTGCTGCTGCCGCTGGGCGGCCAGGGCGCCGACGGTGCCGATGGCGTGGCCGGCCAGGGCGCGCTGGCCGTCGATGCGGCCACGCTGCGGTCCCTGCGCGCCGCCAGCGAGCGCGACGTGCTGACGGCCGGCTTGCTGCTGCACCGGCTGCTCGCCGGCACGCCGGCGCTCGACGAGAAGGATTTCCCGACCGCGGTGCAGCGCCTGGAGCACGAGATCGTGCGCCTGGGCTGGAGCGTGCCGCAGCCGATCCCCGAGGCGCTGCGTGCGATCGCCAATCGCGCGGTCGAGCACGAGCCGCAGCGCCGCTACCTGAGCGCGCGCAGCCTGCAGCGCGCGCTGCAGGGTTGGATCGACGCGCAGGCCGAGGGCGGCGACGGCGTGCTCGCGCTGCTGCTCGACCGCCTGCACCGCATCGGCCACCTGCCGGCACTGCCGGGGCTGACCGGCCGGCTGGCCGAGGTCGTCGCGATGGAGCAGCAGAAGCTCGACGAGGTGACCGAGGTGATCCTGCAGGACCCGGCGCTGGCCTTCGAGCTGCTGCGCCAGGTCAACACCGCGCAGTTCGGCAGCGCCGGCGACGCCGCGGTCGTGACGGTGCGTCGCGCGGTGCAGCTGATCGGGCTGCTGAACCTGCGCCGCAGCGCCGCGGCGCTGAAGCCCTGGCCCGGGACGCTGGCGCCAGCCGCCGCCGACTTGCTGGCCGAGGAACTGCGCCGCGCCAAGATCGCCGCGCACGTGGCGCGCATCCTGTGCCCGGCCGACATGGACGGCGAGCTCGCCTACCTGGTCGGCCTGCTGCAGCACCTCGGCCCGCTGCTGATGCGCTACCACTTCCCCGACGAGGCCGAGCAGATCCGCCGGCTGGTCGATCCCGAGCCCGCCGTGCGCCCGATGGACGAGGTCGCGGCCGCGCACGCCGTGATCGGCGTCGAGGTCGAGGCGCTCGCGGTGGCCGTGGCGCGCCACTGGGGCCTGGACGAGGCCATGCTGCATGCGATGCGCCGCGTGCCCGTGGGGGCGCCGGTGCGTGCGCCGGACCATCGCCACGACATGCTGCGCCTGCTCGCCAGTGCCGCGGCCGAGGCGGTGGCCGCGGCGCACACGCGCGGCGCCGGCGCAGCCCCGGCGATCGCGCGCGTCACCCAACGCTATGTGCGGGCGCTGGTGCTCGGCCCGAACGAACTCGCCAACGCGGTGCAGAGCGCCCGCCTGGCCGTTGACCGCGCGTCGCGGCCTGTCCAACCCGTGGCCTGAACGGCCATCCCCCCCCGACATGAGCACAGCCACGGCCCAACGCATCGGCCGCTTCGACCTCAAGCGCGTGCTGGGCCGCGGCGCGCAGAGCACCGTCTGGCTCGCGCACGACGCGCGGCTGGCCCGCGACGTCGCGCTCAAGCTGATGGTGCCCGGCGCCGCCAATGATTCCGGCGGTCTCGGCGACTGGCTGAGCGAGGCGCGCCATGTCGCGGCGCTGAACCACCCGCACATCGTGCCGGTGTTCGAGGCCGATCTGCACGGCGAGGGCGCGCAGGCCCAGCCCTACCTGGTGTTCGAGTACGTGCCCGGCGCGACGCTCGACCGCCACCTGAAGGAGCATGGCGCGTTCGCGCCGCGCGAGGCGGTCGAATGGCTGCTCGGCGTGCTCGACGCGCTGGCGCAGGCGCATGCGGCCGGGCTGGTGCACCGCGACCTGAAGCCCTCGAACCTGATGATCGACGGCGCCGGCCGAGCCCGTGTCACCGACTTCGGCATCGCGGCGCGCAGCGGCGTGGCGGCGCTGGCGGCCGGCACGCCGCGCTACCTCGCGCCCGAGACGCTGCGCGGCGAGGCGCCGACGCCGGCGGTCGACGTGTTCGCGCTCGGCCTGCTGCTGGCCGAACTGATGCTCGGCCGTGCGCTGGTGAGCGAGACCGACGCGAAGGCGGTGATGAAGCGCCTCGCCACCACCGACCTGGTGCTGCCCGACGAGATGCCGCAGCCGCTCGACGACGCGCTGCGCGCGATCGTGCAGCGTGCGCTTGCGCGCGAGGTCTCGCGCCGCTACGCCGACGCCGGCGCGCTGCGCGATGCGCTGCGCGCCTGGCTGCAGCCGCTGGCGGCGGGCGCCACCGACGAGGGCGCCGCCGACGGCAAGGCCAAGGCCGGCGCGCTCGACTTCCTGCTGCGTCGCATGCGCCACAAGAGCGACTTCCCGGCGCTGTCGGACTCGGTCGCACGCATCCAGCGCGTCGCGGCCTCGGAGAACGAGAACCTCGGCACGCTGGCCGGCGAGATCCTGAAGGACGTGGCGCTGACCCACAAGCTGCTGCGCCTCGTCAACTCGGCGCACTACGGCAGCGCCGGCGGCGGCAGCATCAGCACGGTGTCGCGCGCGGTCGCGCTGATGGGCTTCGCCGGCGTTCGCAATCTGGCGCTGTCGCTGGTGCTGGTCGAGCACATGAACGACAAGCGCCATGCGCAGCAGATCCGCCAGGAGTTCCTGCGCGCGCTGCTCGCCGGCACGCTGGCGGAGGAACTGGTGCCCGGCTCGATGGCCCGGCTGGCCGGTGCGCACGGCGTCGTCGAGGAGGCCTTCCTCGGCGCGATGTTCCGCAATCTCGGGCGGCTGCTGTGCGAGTTCTATTTCCCCGAGGAGGCCGAGCAGGTGCGCCGCCTCGTGCACCCCGGCGAGTCGATCGCGGGCGAGCGGCACCGGCCCGCGCTGCCCGAGGCCGTTGCCTCGAACCAGGTGCTGGGACTGAGCTACGAGGAGCTGGGCCTGGGCGTCGCGCGCCACTGGGGCCTGCCCGACACGCTGCAGCGCTGCATGCGCGCGGCCGGCGGCCCACCGCCGAGCCAGCCGCCGGCCGCGCTGCCCGAGCGGCTGCGCTGGCTCGCCTCGGCGGCCAACGACGTGGCCGACACGCTGCTGCACCACCCGCCCGAGGAGGCCGCCGCGCGCATCGCCGAGCTGGCCGAGCGCCACGCCGGGGCACTCGGCGTCGCGCCGCGCGAGCTGCTGGCGGCCGTGGGGCGTTCGCGCGAGCGGCTGACCGAGCTGTCGAACGGCCTGGAGCTGAGGGTTAAGCCCGGCTCGCCGGCCGAGCGGCTGCTCGCGCCGCGGCCGGTCGAGCCGGCGCGGTCACCGTCGCCGTCGCCGAGCGCGGCGCCCGACACGCTGTCCGACATCGCGCTCGCCACGCCCAACGCCGAGGCGGCGATGGAGCTGGCCGAGGCCCAGGGTCGCGATCGCCCGGCGGCCGCCGACCCGGCCGCGGTGCTCGCGGCCGGCATCCAGGACATCACCAACAGCATGGTCGAGGAGTTCAAGCTCGGCGAGGTGCTGCGCATGATCCTCGAGACCATGTACCGCGCGTTGGGCTTTCGCCGCGTGCTGTTCTGCCTGCGTGACGCCAAGACCGGCGCGCTGGCCGGCCGCTTCATGCTCGGCGAGGGGGGCGATGCGCTGAGCGCGGCCTTCCGTGTCGCGACGCGCCTCGCGCCGGGCGCCGCGCCCGATCTGTTCAGCGCGGTCTGCCTGAAGGGGGCCGACACGCTGATCGCCGACGCCACCACGCCGGCGATGCGCGCGCGCCTGCCGGCCTGGTACCTGAAGGCGGTCGACGCACCGGCCTTCCTGCTGCTGCCGCTGATGGTCAAGGGATCGCCGGTCGGCCTGATCTATGCCGACAAGGCCGAGGCCGGCGCGATCGCGCTCGGCGAGAAGGAGCTGTCGCTGCTGCGCACGCTGCGCAACCAGGCCGTGATGGCGTTTCGACAGGCCAGCGGAGGCTGAGGTGCCGCGCTGGGAAAGGTGACGAGCCTTACCCCCGGCACTGAGAGCTAACGGTTAGGGCTGCTTCGTTCCCGACCTGACCCGGTTGGCCGCGCCCCCATGCGGGGAGGCCCGTCGAGGCGGATTGTAGGCGGCGGGACGAGGGCGCTCAGCGCAGTTGGAGATCGTCGTCGCCAAAGCGCACGCCGATCGGCTCGATCAGCAGCTGCTTCGGGCCTGCCTCGACCGCGCCGGCGACCCAGGCCTCGACGCCGCTGGCCTTCGCGACCGCGACGGTGCGCTCGGCATCGTCCGCGGCGACGAACAGCGCGAAGCCCGCGCCCATGTTGAGCGTCGAGTAGGCCTCGCGCGCGTCGTGGCCTGCCTGCTCGGCGATGAAGCGCAGCACCGGCGGCACCGGCGGCACGGTGTGGATGCGGTAGGTGTGCGCCGCCGGGTGGCGCAGCAGCTTGCGCCAGCCGTGGCCGGTGATGTTGGCGCTGTAGTGCGGCACGATGCCGGCGCGCCACAGCCCCTCGGTGACCGGCGAGTACAGCGTGGTCGGTGCGAGCAGCGCCTCGCCGTAGCCCAGGCCCGGCGCGATCTCGGTCAGGTAGCCCTGCGGCAGCCGTTCGACCAGCTTGCGCGCCAGGCTCAGGCCGTTGGCGTGGATGCCGCTGGAGGCCAGCAGCACGATCGCGTCGCCGGGCGCGAGTGCGTCGCCGAGCGAGAGCCGCTGCTTCGGGTTGACGAGCCCGGTGCACGAGGCCGCGAGGTCGATGCGACCGGCCTCGACGATGCCGGCCAGCGCCGGCGTCTCGC
>CAYOXW010000125.1:0-8041 GCA_964408005.1 uncultured Methylibium sp. | reverse complement strand
GAGCGGGCACCGATAAAGGCACCATCGCCGATGATGACGGGACCGGCCTGCAGCGGTTCCAGCACGCCGCCGATGCCGACGCCGCCGGACAGGTGCACGTTCTTGCCGATCTGCGCGCAGGAACCGACGGTGGCCCAGGTGTCGACCATGGTGTTCTCGTCGACATAGGCGCCGATGTTCACGTAGCTGGGCATCAGCACCGCGCCCTTGGCGATGAAGCTGCCGCGCCGCGCCACCGCCGGCGGCACGACGCGCACGCCGGTGGCGCGCATCGCGTCCTCGTCGAGGTGGGCGAACTTGGTGTCGACCTTGTCGTAGAAGCCCAGGTCGCCGGCGCGCATGACCTTGTTGTCGGTCAGGCGGAAGCTCAGCAGCACCGCCTTCTTGACCCACTGGTTGACCTGCCACTGGCCGACGCCCTGGCGCTCGGCGACGCGCAGCGCGCCCTTGTTGAGCAGCGCGATCACCTGCTCGACCGACTCGCGGATCTCGGGCGCGTTGGTCGGCGTCAGGCTGGCGCGGGCTTCCCACGCGGCGTCGATGGTCTGCTGGAGCTGTTCGTAGGACATGGGATCGGTCAGCGTGAGGTGATGAAGGAGGCGATGCGGTGCGCGGCCTCGACGCATTCGTCGACGCCGGCCACCAGCGCCATGCGCACGCGCCCGGCGCCGGGATTGGCGCCATGCGCGTCACGCGCGAGGTAGCTGCCCGGCAGCACCGCCACATTGTATTGAGCGAGCAGTTCGCGGGCGAAGGCGGTGTCGGAGCCGCCGCAGACCGCCGGCGGCACCCGCGCCCACAGGTAGAAGCCGGCGTCGGGCAGCGCGACGTCCATGACCTCGGCGAGCACCGGCGTGACGCGCGCGAACTTCTCGCGGTACAGCGCGCGGTTGGCCTCGACATGGGCCTCGTCGTTCCAGGCCGCGATGCTGGCGCGCTGCACCGCCGGGCCGAGCGCGGCGCCGTGGTAGGTGCGGTAGAGCAGGAAGGCCTTCAGCAGCGCGGCGTCGCCGGCGACGAAGCCCGAGCGCAGCCCCGGCACGTTGCTGCGCTTGGACAGGCTGGTGAAGGCGATCAGGCGGCGGAAGTCGTCGCGGCCCAGCGCCTGGGCGGCCTGCAGCCCGCCGAGCGGCGGCTGCTCGCCGAACCAGATCTCGGAGTAGCACTCGTCGGAGGCGATCACGAAGCCGTGGCGGTCCGACAGCTCGAACAGCCGGCGCCACTCGTCCAGCCCCATCACCGCGCCGGTCGGGTTGCCGGGCGAGCAGACGTAGAGCAGCTGCACGCGCGCCCAGTCGGCCTCGGTCAGCGTCGACCAGTCGATCGCGAAGTTGCGCGCCGCGTCGCTGTTGGCGTAGATCGTCTCGGCGCCGGCGAGCAGCGCCGCGCCCTCGTAGATCTGATAGAAGGGATTCGGGCAGGCCACCGCGGCGCCCGGGCGGCTGGCGTCGACCACGGTCTGTGCGATCGCGAACAGCGCCTCGCGCGAGCCGTTGACCGGCAGGATCTGCGTGGCCGGGTCGAGCGCCAGCCCGTAGCGACGCTGCACCCAGGCCGCGCAGGCCTCGCGCAGCGCCGGCTCGCCGGCGGTCGCGGGGTAGTTCGCCAGCCCGTCGAGGCCGGCGACCAGGGCCTCCTTGATGAAGGCCGGGGTCGGGTGCTTGGGCTCGCCGATGCCGAGGCTGATCGGGCCGAAGGCGGGGTTCGGACTGACGCCGCGCGTCAGTTCGCGCAGCCGCTCGAAGGGGTAGGGCTGCAGGCGCGAGAGCAGGGGATTCATCGGGCGCGATTATCCCGGAGCCCCAGTGCCCGCCCGGGTCGCCGCGCGGCTCAGCGCGGCAGGCCGTCCTGCTGAGAGTGCTGGGGCAGCGTGACCGCCGGCGCCGGCTTCCAGCCCTTCTTGCGGTGCTCGGCGACCACGGTCGTGTAGATGCCGCCGCGCACGTTCCACTTCGCGGTGATGCGCGCATAGCGCGGCGACGTGGTCGCGACCAGCTTGGCGAGGATGTCGTTGGTGACCTTCTCGTGGAAGGCGCCCTCGTCGCGGAAGCTCCACATGAACATCTTCAGGCTCTTGAGCTCGACGCACCAGGCGTCGGCCACCATGTCGATGGTGAAGTGCGCGAAGTCCGGCTGCCCGGTCAGCGGGCACAGGCAGGTGAACTCCGGGATCTGGAACTGGATCACGTAGTCGCGCTCGGGCGCCGGGTTCGGGAAGGCCTGCAGCTCCTTGCTCGGCGCGGTCGGCGGGTTCGGCGGCATCGGGCGCTGCTTGGGCGCGGCCTGGGAAGGGGTCTTGGCCATGGTCTGGGGTCGGTTCCGGGGGGCGGTGCCCGACGTTTGCTTGCAGTTCGGCAGGGGTCGCGATGCTATCATTCCAAGCACTCTCAGACCGGCGATGACGCCGGTTTTTCGTTATACAACAATGAGATAGCGCTATTTCTTCGAGTAAAACTCGAAGGCTTGCGCGTCCCCCGCGATGCGACTCACCTCGATCAAGCTGTCCGGCTTCAAGTCCTTCGCCGAGCCGACGACCTTCCAGCTCCCGGGCCAGCTCGTCGGTGTCGTGGGGCCCAACGGCTGCGGCAAGTCCAACATCATGGACGCGGTGCGCTGGGTGCTCGGCGAGAGCAAGGCCTCCGAGCTGCGCGGCGAGTCGATGCAGGACGTGATCTTCAACGGCTCGGGCAACCGCAAGCCCGCGAGCCGCGCCTCGGTCGAGCTGGTGTTCGACAACAGCGCCGCGCGCGCCGGCGGAGCCTGGAACCAGTTCAGCGAGATCGCCGTCAAGCGCGTGCTGACGCGCGACGGGACGTCGAGCTACTACATCAACAACCAGCCGGTGCGCCGCCGCGACGTGCAGGACGTCTTCCTCGGCACCGGCCTGGGGCCGCGCGCCTACGCGATCATCGGCCAGGGCACCATCAGCCGCATCATCGAGAGCAAGCCCGAGGAACTGCGGCTCTTCCTCGAGGAGGCCGCGGGCGTCTCCAAGTACAAGGAGCGCCGCCGCGAGACCGAGAACCGGCTGAAGGACACGCGCGAGAACCTGACCCGCGTCGACGACATCCTGCGCGAGCTCAACGCCAACCTCGACAAGCTCGAGAAGCAGGCCGAGGTTGCGGCGCAATACCGCAGCCTGCAGGACGCCGGCACGACCAAGCTGCACCAGCTGTGGTTCCTGAAGCACCGCGACGCCGCCACCGAGGAGGCGCGCGTCAAGCAGGCGGTGCTGGACGCGACCAATGCGCTCGAAGCGCGCCTGGCCGAACTGCGCCACGTCGAGGCCGAGCTCGAGACGGTGCGCCAGGCCCATTACGCCGCCAGCGACGCGCTGCACGGCGCGCAGGGTGCGCTGGCCGAGGCCGCGCTCGAGGTCAGCCGCCTCGAGGAGCGCATCCGCTACGTCGTCGAGGGCCGCCAGCGCGTCGAGCAGCGCCTCGCCGAGCTGGCCGGCCAGAACGCGAACTGGGACGAGCGCCGCCAGCAAGCCCTCGGCGAGCTCGACGAGATCGCGGCCCAGATCGCGATGGCCGACGAGCAGGCCGAGGTGCTGGCCGCCCAGGCCGAGGAGCAGGCCGGCGCGCTGCCCGGCGTCGAGGACGCGGTGCGCACCGCCCAGGGCCGCAGCAACGAGCAACGTGGCAAGGCCGCCGCGGTGCAGCAGCAGATCCAGCTGCTGGCGCTCGAGTCGCGCAACCTCGACGAGCAGTCGCGCGCCCTGAACCAGCGCCGCGACCGCCTGGCCGGCGAGCGCCAGGGCCTGGCCGCGCCGGACGAGGTCAGGCTGGCCGGCCTGCGCGAGCAGCTCGCCGTCGCCGAGGAAGCCCAGGCCGTCGCCGACGCGCGCGCCGAGGAGCTGACGGCCACGGTGCCGGCGCTCGACGACGAGCGCCGCCAGGGACAGACGCAGCTCCATGCCGAGGCCGGCAAGCAGGCCGAGATCGGCGCCCGACTCGACGCGCTGCGGGCGCTGCAGGAGAAGGTGCAGACCGAGGGCAAGCTCAAGCCCTGGCTCGCCAAGCACGGCCTCGACGGGCTGCAGGGCCTGTGGACGCGCCTGCACATCGAGCCCGGCTGGGAGACCGCGCTCGAGGCGGCGCTGCGCGAGCGCATCAACGCGCTCGAGGTCAGCCGCGTCGAGACCATGCGCGCCTTCGAGGGCGACCCGCCGCCGGCCAAGCTGGCCTTCTACACGCCGCCGGCCAGCGCGATCGCGAACACCCACGCGACGCTGCCGCGCCTGTCGGAGCTGCTGCGTCTGGCCGACACCGGCCTGAAGGCCCTGCTGAACGACTGGCTCGAGGGCGTCTACACCGCCGCCTCGCTCGACGAGGCGCTGGCCCAGCGGGGCCGGCTGACGCACGGCGAGGTCATCATGACCCGCGCCGGGCACGCGGTGAGCCCCTACGCGGTCGCGTTCTACGCGCCGGACTCCGAGCAGGCCGGCATGCTCGCGCGCATGCAGGAGATCGAGAACCTCGACAAGCAGCAGCGCGCGCAGGCGCTGATCGTCGACGCCGCACGCGCCGCGCAGGTGCGCGCCGAGGCCGCCTACACCGAGGCCGCGGCGCGGCTGGTGGTGGCGCGCCGCGAGGCGGCCGAGGGCCAGACGCGCAACCACCAGCTGCAAGTCGAGCTGCTGCGCCTGGCGCAGCTGGCCGAGCAGGCCAGCGCCCGGCGCGGCCAGATCGAGGACGAGCTGGCCGAGATCGACGCCGGGCTCGAGGAGCTGCAGGAGAAGCGCGCGACCGGCGAGGCCCGCTTCGAGGAACTCGACCTGCAGCTCGCCAGCGAGCAGGAGCGCCATGCCGAGCTCGACGAGGCGGTGATCCAGGCCGAGCGCCGGCTGTCCGACGCGCGCGAGCAGCTGCGCTCGCTCGAGCGCGAGGCGCAGGAGGCGCAGTTCAGCTCGCGCGCGCTGGCCGCGCGCCGCGCCGAGCTGCAGCGCGCGATCGAGACCGCCGCCCAGCAGCTGGCCACCAATGAGAACAGCGCGCTGCAGCTCCAGGACGAGCTCGAGCGCCTGACCGATGCCGCCGCCCAGGCCGGGCTGCAGACTGCGCTGGCGCTGAAGCTCGAGCGCGAGGCCGCGCTGGCGGCGCAGCGCAGCGAGTACGACGGCCTGTCGGCGCGGCTGCGCCAGGCCGACGAGCAGCGCCTGGGCTTCGAGCGCAGCATCGAGCCGCTGCGCGAGCGCATCGGCAAGCTGCAGCTCGAGGAGCAGGCCGCCCAGCTCGGCGGCGCGCAGTACCTCGAGCAGCTCACGGCGGCCCAGGTCAACCTGGCCGTGCTGGCGCAGGGCATCGAGCAGGGCGGCGTCAAGCTCCACGGCCTGCAGGGCGAGATCGACCGCATCAACCGCGAGGTGGCGGCGCTCGGGGCGGTCAACCTGGCGGCCCTCGACGAGCTCACGGCGGCACGGGAGCGCAAGACCTTCCTCGACGCCCAGTCGGCCGATCTGATCGACGCGATGACCACGCTCGAGAACGCGATCCACAAGATCGACCTCGAGACGCGCGATCTGCTCAAGGGCACCTTCGACACCGTCAACGAGCACTTCGGCCGCATGTTCCCGGAGCTGTTCGGCGGCGGCAACGCGAAGCTGGTGATGACCGGCGACGAGATCCTCGACGCCGGCGTGCAGGTGATGGCGCAGCCGCCCGGCAAGAAGAACAGCACCATCCACCTGCTCTCGGGCGGCGAGAAGGCGCTGACCGCGATCGCGTTGGTGTTCGCGATCTTCCAGCTCAACCCGGCGCCGTTCTGCCTGCTCGACGAAGTGGACGCGCCGCTCGACGACGCCAACACCGAGCGCTACGCGAAGCTGGTCACGCGCATGTCCGAGCACACCCAGTTCCTGTTCATCTCGCACAACAAGATCGCGATGGAAATGGCGCGCCAGCTGATCGGCGTGACGATGCAGGAGCAGGGCGTGTCGCGCATCGTCGCGGTCGACATGGAAGACGCGGTGCAGCTGGCCGAGGCCGCCTGAGCGCCGCACGACGATGAGCCCGCTACAGCTCTCGCTCGCGGTCCTCGGCGTGCTGCTGCTCGCGGCGCTGGGCGTGCACGGCTGGTGGCAGGCGCGCCGCCGCGCGGTGCGCCAGGGACCGGCGCCGCTCGCGGCCGCGGCGGCGCCGCGCGAGCCGACGCTGGAGCGCGCGGTCGAACCGACGCTCGACGACAGCCCGATGCCGCGCAGCGAGCCGACCTTCGCGCGTCGCGCGGCCGCGCGCGTCGATGCCTTGATCGATGCGATCGCGACGCTGACGGTCGAGGCGCCGGTCGGCGGCGAGACGGTGCTGGCGCACGCGCCGACCTCGCGCCGTGCCGGCAGCAAGCCCTTGCTGCTCGAGGGCCTGAACGCCGCCAGCGCCGAGTGGGAAGCGCTGGCGCTCGGCCAGCACTACAGCGAGCTGCAGGTCGGGGTGCAGCTCGCCAACCGCGCCGGCGCGCTCAACGAGATCGAGTACTCCGAGTTCGCACAGAAGGTCCAGGCGCTGGCCGAGGGCCTGGGCGGTCTCGCCGACCTGCCGGACATGCTCGACGCGGTGGCGCGGGCCCGCGAGCTCGACAGCTTCGCCAGCGAGCACGACGCCCAGCTCGCTATGCGGCTGGTCGCGCGCGGCCCGGCCTGGTCGCCCGGCTACATCCAGCAGCATGCGGCGCGCCACGGCTTCGTGGCCGGCGCGCTGCCCGGACGGCTGGTGCTGCCGGCCGCCGAGGAGGGCGCGCCGCCGGTGCTGAGCCTGCAGTTCGACCCGCAGGCCGCGCTGGCCGAGGAGCCCGAGCAGGCCGCGGTGCGCGAGCTGACGCTGGCCTTCGACGTGCCGCAGACCGCTTCCGATGCCGACCCCTTCGCCGCCTGGTGCGCCGCCGGCGAGGCGCTCGCGGCGGCGCTCGACGCCACGCTCCACGACGACGGGGGCCAGCCGCTCGCGCCGCAGGCCTTCCCGGCCATCGGCGAGGCGCTCCAGCAGCTCTACGGCGCGCTGGCCCGGCGCGACCTGGCCGCCGGCTCCGCGGTCGCGCGGCGACTGTTCAGCTGAGCCGGCGCCGGGCTTGCCCGGTTTCCTACACTGCCCGCAATGCCAGAGCTGTCCCCGTCCTCGCCCGCCCAGCGGGCCCAGACGCTGCGCGAGACGCTGCAGCGTCACGCCCACGCCTATTACGTGCTCGATGCGCCGACCGTCCCCGACGCCGAGTACGACCGCCTGTTCCAGGAGCTGCAGGCCCTCGAGGCCGCCCACCCCGCGCTGCTGACGCCCGATTCGCCGACCCAGCGCGTGATCGGCCAGGTGCTGCCCGGCCTGGCGCCGGTGCGGCATGCGCTGCCGATGCTGTCGATCCGCACCGAGACCGACACCAGCGCCGGCGGCGCCGCGGCCTTCGACGCGCGCGTGCGGCGCGAGCTGGAGCTGCCCGAGGACGCCGCGCCGCTCGAGTACGCCTGCGAGCTCAAGTTCGACGGCCTCGCGATCAACCTGCGCTACGAGCAGGGCGTGCTCGTGCAGGCCGCGACACGCGGCGACGGCGAGACCGGCGAGGACGTCACGCACAACGTCCGCACCATCGGCCAGATCCCGCTGAGGCTGCTCGGCGCCGCGCCGCCGCTGCTGGAGGTGCGCGGCGAGCTCTACATGCGGCGCGACGACTTCGAACGGCTCAACGCGCTTCAGCGCGCCAAGGGCGGCAAGACCTTCATCAACCCGCGCAACACCGCGGCCGGCGCGGTGCGCCAGCTCGACAACCGTTCGCTGGCGGACAAGCGCCTGAGCTTCTTCGCCTACGGTCTCGGCGACACGCAGGGCTGGGCGCAGCCGCCGAGCCACAGCGCCACGCTCGACGCGATCGCCGCCTTCGGCCTGCCGGTCAATGCCGACCGGGCGGTCGTCGCCGGTGCCGAGGGCCTGGTCGGTTTCCACCAGCGCATCGCCGCCAAGCGCGACGCGCTGCCCTTCGACATCGACGGCGTCGTCTACAAGGTCAACGATGTCGCGCTGCAGCAGCGGCTCGGCTTCGTGACGCGCGAGCCGCG
>CAYOXW010000124.1:0-8044 GCA_964408005.1 uncultured Methylibium sp. | reverse complement strand
GACCCGTCTCGCCGGTGGCGAAGGGAGGCATGTTGTAGTGGAACATGAAGCGGTCTTCGAACTCGCCGGCCAGCGCGTCGATGCGCTGCGCGTCGCGTTCGGTGCCGAGCGTCGTGATGACCAGTGCCTGGGTCTCGCCGCGGGTGAACAGCGCCGAGCCGTGGGTGCGCGGCAGCACCGAGGAGCGGATCTCGATCGGGCGCACGGTGCGGGTGTCGCGGCCGTCGATGCGCGGCTCGCCGGCCAGGATCTGGCTGCGGACGATCTTGGCCTCGATGTCGAACAGCATGTTCTCGACCTTGACCTTGTCGACCGCGGCGCCATCGGCGGCCAGCGCGGCCAGCACCTCGGCGTAGGCGGCGCGGGTGGCCTGGGTGCGGTCCTGCTTGGAGCGGATCTGGTAGGCGGCGCGCAGCTTGGCCTCGCCCAGTTCGTTGACCTTCGCGATGAAGGCCTCGTCCTTGGCCGGGGCCGACCATTGCCACTCGGGCTTGCCGGCTTCGCGCACCAGTTCGTTGATCACGCGGATCGCGACATTGCCCTGCTCATGGCCGAACACGACGCCGCCGAGCATGATGTCTTCCGGCAGCTGGTCGGCTTCCGACTCGACCATCAGGACGGCCGCTTCGGTGCCGGCGACGATCAGGTCGAGCTTCGACTCGGCCAGTTGCGTCGGGCCCGGGTTCAGCACGTATTCGCCGTTGATGTAGCCGACGCGCGCGGCGCCGATCGGGCCGTTGAACGGGATGCCGCTGATCGCCAGCGCAGCGCTTGAGCCGATCAGCGCGGCGATGTCGGCCGAGGCTTCCGGGTTCAGCGACAGCACGTGCACGACGACCTGCACCTCGTTGTAGAAGCCTTCCGGGAACAGCGGGCGCAGCGGGCGATCGATCAGGCGGCTGGTCAGCGTCTCGAGTTCGCTCGGGCGGCCTTCGCGCTTGAAGAAGCTGCCGGGGATCTTGCCGGCGGCATAGGTCTTCTCGATGTAGTCGACCGTCAGCGGGAAGAAGTCCTGGCCCGGCTTCGGGTTCTTGGCCGCGACCACGGTCGCGAGCACCACGGTGCCGTCCATGTCGACGACCACGGCGCCGCCCGACTGGCGGGCGATCTCGCCGGTCTCGAGGGTGACCTGATGCTGGCCCCATTGGAAGGTCTTCGTGACCTTGTTGAACATCGTCATCTGTGTCTCCTGGAAGAGCGTGCGCCGTCGGTCGCGCACATCACCGGGAGCGACTGGCCCTGAGCGGGATGCCATTCCAGCGCGGCTGCGGTCTTGCAACGGCGTTGGAATGACACATCGGCGCTCCGGCGAGCCTGGCTCCAAAGTGCGAAGAGCCTGCGCTGGCGGTTCCAGACAGGCTCTTCGTCATCGTGTCTCGCTTACTTGCGCAGGCCCAGCTTCTGGATCAGCGCGGTGTAGCGGTCGGCGTCCTTGCCCTTCAGGTAGTCCAGCAGCTTGCGGCGGCGGGACACCATGCGCAGCAGGCCGCGGCGGCCGTGGTGGTCCTTGGCGTGGGTCTTGAAGTGCGGGGTCAGTTCGTTGATGCGCGCGGTGAGCAGCGCGACCTGAACTTCGGGGGAGCCGGTGTCCGCGGTGCCGCGGGCATGGGTTTGAACGATCTCGGCGGTATTGGCCATCTTGACGTTTCCTGGTGGCGCGAAACCACGAACGCTCTCAGGAAGGGCGTGCCGCGGTTTCCGGTTTCGACTTGCGGACACGGGTGAAACCGACCCATGCCGTGCGGAATTGGCGCCTTGTTACCAAAGCACCATTGATCATTATAGACGTCGCGCGACGATGGGCCTCGCTGCCCCAGTGACGACTTGGTAAACGTGACTGCCGGGGGCCTCGGCACGCACCGCAGCGCATGCACGACATGCACCCTTGAGCCACAAGCGCAGCCACCGGCGGGCGGCCGCCGGGTTCGTGCACTCTCCTCACTCCCGCCGGGCATCAGGCACCGGCACCCTTGAAAACGAAAAGGCCGTGCCTAACTCGGAGGTATGGGCAGCGCCGCTGCCACCCGTTGACTTCAGGAGTCCACCATGTTCGTTCTGCCCATTGCCCGTCCCTACGCCCGCAACGGCCAGCCTCACGACCCGAGTCGCGCACTCGACCGCCTGTTCGATGAAACCGTCGACCGCGTGTTCGGTACGGCGCCCAAGAACACGACCCGCCTGCCGGCAGTCGATGTACGCGAGGCCGAACAAGCCTACACCGTGCTGGTCGACCTGCCCGGCGTCGCGAAGGAGGACGTGAAGGTGACGATCGACGGCAAGCGCGTCGGCATCGAGGCCGCGCTGCGCGAGCACGCGGGGAGCGAGACCGAGCGCGTTCTGGTGCGCGAGCGCAGCGCTGTCACCTATGCGCGCAGCTTCACGCTGCCGGTCGAACTCGATGAGTCGGCCTCGCAGGCCAAACTGGAGAACGGCGTGCTGAACCTGACGCTTGCGAAGAAACTCAAGCCGGCGTCGCGGTTGCAGATTTCCTGAGGCTCAGGAAGTCACGCGCTGCTGCGTGCCGGCCGGCGCGGTCGCCGCCGGCACCACCGTCTCGAGCCAGTGGCGAACGCGCTCGGCGTCGCCCTGGCGAGAGTACTTGCCGGTCGAATCCAGGAAAACCATGATCAGCTTGCGACCCGCCAGCTGCGCCTGCATCACGAGGCAGCGCCCCGCTTCCGAGATGTAGCCCGTCTTCTGCAGCCCGATGTCCCAGGAGGGATTGCGGACCAGCCCGTTCGTGTTGCGGTACTGGAGGACGCGCCGACCGACCGCCACCTCGTGCCCTTGTGAAACCGAGAGCTCGCGAATCAGCTGGTGCTGGTAGGCGGCATCGACGAGCATCGCAAGGTCACGCGCGCTCGACTGGTTGGAGCTCGACAGCCCGGTCGGCTCGACGTAGCGCGTGTCGTGCATCCCCAGCAACCGCGCCTTGGCATTCATCGCAGCGACAAAGGCGCCAAGGCCACCGGGGTAGTGGCGACCGAGCGCGTGCGCGGCACGGTTCTCGGACGACATCAGCGCCAGATGCAACATCTCGCCACGCGTCAGCCGGGTACCGATCGCGAGGCGCGAGCCACTGCCCTTTTCGGTGTCGACGTCGTCTTGGGTGATGGTCAGCATCTCGTCGAGGGGCTGCTGCGCCTCGACAACGATGACCGAAGTCATCAGCTTGGTCAGCGAGGCGATCGGCAACACCGCCTCGCTGTTCTTGTTGAACAGCACCTCGTTGGTGTCCTGGTCCAGCACCAGCGCCACACTGGACTTCAAAGACAACGGATCCTCGGTGGCGCGCAGCCCGGCGAGCTCGCCGAACGACCGCCGCGCCGACTCGACGGGGACCACACGACGCGGCAGCGCACGGCTCTTGACCCGCGATGCCGCCGCGGTCTTCGAGACCTTCGATTTCGCGCTCTTGCTCGTCACAGCGCGGGCCTCGCGCGACTTGGAGGCCGCTTGCGCCACGCCGCCCGCCGACAGGCTGAGTGCAACCACCACCGCCAACATCGACCGTCCCACGATGGCTCCGAACGTCTTCAAGGCCCGCCCCCACTGATCTCGCCTGTGTGCGAGTCTAGGTTAAAGAAAAAAAGCGCACAAGATCAAAAGCTTACGCGCTCTTCCTCCACACAGACTTAAGTGAGAAGTCGCTCAACCCTGGGCCGCGACGCGCTCGGTCTTGCTGTGCAGCTTGTTCAGCGCCGCCAGGTAGGCCTTGGCCGAAGCCACGACGATGTCCGGGTCGGCGCCGACCCCGTTGACAACGCGCCCGCCATGCTGAAGGCGGACAGTCACCTCGCCTTGTGATTCTGTCGAGCCGCTGGTGATCGCATTGACCGAATAAAGCAGCATTTCAGCGCCGCTTTGCAGCTTGGATTCGATCGCCTTCAAGCTGGCGTCAACCGGTCCGTTGCCGTCACTCTCGGCGCGATGCTCGACCTCCCCCTCCGAGAACACGACCTTCGCATGCGGGCGTTCGCCGGTTGCGGATTGCTGCTCGAGCGCCACCAAGCGAAAGTGCTCCTGCTCGTGGGTCACGCTTTCATCCCCGACGAGCGCGATGATGTCCTCGTCGAAGATCTCGGCCTTGCGATCGGCGAGATCCTTGAAGCGCGCGAACGCGGCATTGATCTCGCCCTCGCTGTCGAGCCCGATGCCCAGCTCCTGCAGCCGCTGCTTGAAGGCATTGCGTCCGCTGAGCTTGCCGAGCACGATCTTGTTGGCGCTCCAGCCCACGTCCTCGGCACGCATGATCTCGTAGGTGTCGCGCGCCTTGAGCACGCCGTCCTGGTGGATTCCGGAGGCGTGCGCGAAGGCATTGGCACCGACCACCGCCTTGTTCGGCTGCACGATGAAGCCCGTCGTCTGCGACACCAGGCGCGACGCCGGCACGATCTGCGTCGTGTCGATGCCCACCTCGAGGCCGAAGTGATCGCGCCGCGTCTTCACCGCCATCACGACCTCCTCCAGCGAACAATTGCCCGCGCGCTCCCCCAGGCCGTTGATCGTGCACTCGACCTGCCGGGCGCCACCGATCTTGACCCCCGCCAGCGAGTTGGCCACCGCCATGCCGAGGTCGTTGTGGCAGTGCACCGACCAGATCGCCTTGTCCGAGTTCGGCACCCGCTCGCGCAGATGGCGGATGAAGTTGCCGTAGAGCTCGGGAATCGCATAGCCAACGGTGTCGGGGATGTTGATCGTCGTGGCGCCCTCGTTGATCACCGCCTCGACCACGCGGGCCAGGAAGTCCGGATCGCTGCGGTAGCCGTCCTCGGCCGAGAACTCGATGTCGGCGCAGACATTGCGCGCGAAACGGATCGATTGCCGCGCCTGCTCGAGCACCTGCTCGCGCGTCATGCGCAGCTTCTTCTCCATGTGCAGTTCGCTGGTCGCGATGAAGGTATGGATGCGCGCGCGCGCGGCCCCCTTCAGCGCTTCGGCAGCTCGGGCGATGTCCCGGTCGTTGGCTCGCGCCAGCGAGCACACCGTCGACTCCTTGATCTGGTCCGCGATCGCCCTGACGGCCTCGAAGTCGCCGTTGGACGACGCCGCGAATCCGGCTTCGATCACATCCACGCGCAGCCGTTCGAGCTGGCGCGCGATGCGCAGCTTCTCGTCCTTGGTCATCGAGGCGCCGGGCGACTGTTCGCCGTCGCGCAAGGTGGTATCGAAGATGATCAATTTGTCGGCCATGAGAATCTCCAGCGAAAACAAAACGGCCCGCGGGCGGGTTGCGCGCGGGCCGTGGATGCAGGACTTTCGGACGTGTGCAGTCAGCGCGCGCGAAGCGTGTCAGATAGAAGCAGCAGGGCGCGGCCGAACGTCATATTTGAAATGTAGCACGCATGGCGTCACTCGCGCGTGCGTCGTTGCTATCAGCGGTGTAGCCCCTCTTCATCAGGCTCGTGGGTCGAGGTCGCGATCACGCTCACCGGGCGTCCCTTCGCGCGCTTCCACACGTACACGCCATAGCCCGAAAGGCCGTAGACCATGAACACGGCGAACAACACGGTTGGTGGGTGATAGGCGATCAGCGCGAAGGCCATTGCAATGCCGACGATCACGATGAAGGGCACCGAGCGCTTGAAGCTCACGTCCTTGAAGCTGTAGAAGGGCACATTGGTGACCATCGTGAGCCCCGCATAAAGCGTGAAGCCGAAGGCAGTCCAGGCCAGCCAGGGCAGTTCATAGACGTCGCGGAATCCGCCGTCGTCCATCACCCAGATGAAACCGACCACCACGGCCGCCGCCGCCGGGCTCGGCAGGCCCTGGAAGAAGCGCTTGTCGACCACGCCGATGTTGGTGTTGAAGCGCGCCAGCCGCAGCGCCGCGCCGGCGCAGTAGACGAAGGCAGCAAGCCAGCCGAGCTTACCCAAGCCCTTGAGTGCCCACTCATACATGATCAGCGCCGGCGCAGCACCGAAGCTGACCATGTCCGACAGCGAGTCCATCTGCTCACCAAAGGCGCTTTGGGTATTGGTCATGCGCGCGACGCGGCCATCGAGACTGTCGAGCACGGCGGCACAGAAGATGCCGATCGCGGCGTTCTCGAAGCGCCCGTTCATCGCCATCACGATGCCGTAGAAGCCGCCAAACAGCGCCGCCAGCGTGAACAGATTGGGCAGGATGTAGATGCCCTTGCGGCGCGGCCGGCGCGGCGCCTCGTCGAGGTCGTCGGGCGGCTCGTCGTTCAGCGGGGCCTCCTGGGCAGCATCGTCCATCGCGACCTCACTTCGCGGGCAACACGGCCAGGATCGTCGATGTGGCCGACACCTTCTCGCCGGCCGCCACGCGCGGGAGAGCGTCCGGCGGCAGGTAGACGTCCACCCGCGAACCGAACCGGATGAAGCCGTAGCGCTGCCCGCGCTGCAGCGCGTCGCCCTCGTGCGCGTAGCACAGGATGCGCCGCGCGATCAGCCCGGCCACCTGCACCAGGGTGACCACCTGCCCGCCGGCGTCGATCACCACCGCGTTGCGCTCGTTCTCGGTGGAGGCCTTGTCGAGGTCGGCATTGACGAACTTGCCGGGGAAATACTGGATGCGCTTGACGGTGCCGTCGACGCTCGCGCGGTTGCTGTGCACGTTGAACACGTTCATGAACACGCTGATCAGCAGCGCGTCACGCTCCGCATAGGGGTCACGCACCTTCTCGATCTTGACGATGCGGCCATCGGCCGGCGACAGCACAGCCCCCTTCTCGGTCGGCACGACACGCGGCGGGTCACGGAAGAATTGCACGACGAAGGCCAGCAGCAGCCAACAGACCACGGCGAGGATGCTGGGCAGGAAAAACGATGCGAAGACCGCAACGAAGAAGGCCATCGCAATGAAGGGCCAGCCCTCTTTCGCGAGGATCGGGTGGGGATAATCCATAAGAGTGGAGGATACCTGAGGGTCGCCAGCGAGCCTTGCCTTGAGCGGGGCGGCGGGCAGTGGGCTCAGCGAATCCGATTTCTTCTTTTCTTACTCGTCCGTCGACTTTTCGGCCCGGGCGAAATTGACGTTATGCTGAAAGGGATGTCAACGATACAGCCCCTGACGCCTGCGGTGCCACGGCCAATCGCGCGGCTGCTGCGCTACCTCGCAGTCGAACGCGGCATCGGCATCGGCCTGTACCGCCGCCTGTGTCGACCCGACGGCTTGGCGTGGGCGCAACTGCTGAAGCGCCGCGGCACGCTCAGGACGATCGGCGACGACTGCTCGGTATTGACTAACGTCGTCATCACCGATCCGCAGTTCGTCGTGCTCGGCAACAACGTGCGACTGTCCGGGTGCACGCTGTTCTGCCACGACGGCGCCGTCAACATGGTCAACCGCGCCTACGGCAGCCGACTCGACCGCTTTGGCAAGATCGTGATCGGCGACGATGTATTCATTGGCCACCAGGCCGTCGTGCTGCCCGGCACGACGATCGGCAACAAGGTGCTGATCGGCGCAGGTGCCGTGGTCAGCGGCATGGTGCCGGACAACTCGGTCATGGTCGGCGTGCCAGCGCGCAAGGTCGGCACGCTCGACGACCTGCACCGCCGCTGGTCGGCCGACGCCGAAACATGCCCCTGGCCGCATCTCGGCACCGGTGAGCAACGCCCCAGCGCCGAACTCGAGCGGCTGCGCGCCGCCCATTTCTTCGGCGCCGAGGCGCAGTAGCCCCCCTGGGGGCTACTTCAGTTGCGGCTCTTGTCGACCAGCTTGTTGGCCTTGATCCAGGGCATCATCGCGCGCAGCTTCTCGCCCACGACCTCGATGTCGTGCTCGGCGGTCAGGCGACGGCGCGACAGCAGCGTCGGCGCACCGGCCTTGTTCTCGACGATGAAGCTCTTCGCGTACTCACCGGTCTGGATGTCCTTCAGACACTGGCGCATGGCGTCCTTGGTTGCCGCCGTCACCACCTTCGGGCCGGTCACATACTCGCCATACTCGGCGTTGTTCGAGATCGAGTAGTTCATGTTCGCGATGCCGCCCTCGTAGATCAGGTCGACGATCAGCTTGAGCTCGTGCAGGCACTCGAAGTAGGCCATCTCGGGCGCGTAGCCGGCTTCCACCA
>CAYOXW010000123.1:0-8129 GCA_964408005.1 uncultured Methylibium sp. | reverse complement strand
AGATCACCAAGCAGGTCGACTCGGTCTGCCCCTACTGCGGCGTCGGCTGCCAGCTGACCTGGAACGTCGGCCCGGACGACCAGGGTGCCGAGCGCATCCACTTCGTCACCGGCCGCGACGGCCCGGCCAACCACGGCCGGCTGTGCGTCAAGGGCCGCTACGGTTTCGACTACATCCACAACCCGAAGCGCCTGACGAAGCCGCTGGTCCGTTGCGCCGGCGTCGGCAAGGACGCCGGCGACATCGAGCGCGTCAAGCTCGGCGAGCTCAAGCTCGAGGACCTGTTCCGCGAGGCGAGCTGGGACGAGGCGCTGGACCTCGCCGCCGGCGGCCTGGCCAAGATCCGCGACGGTGCCCCGGCCGGCTACGGCTCGGCGCTGGCCGGCTTCGGCTCGGCCAAGGGCAGCAACGAAGAGGCCTACCTGTTCCAGAAGCTGGTGCGCACGGCGATGGCGAGCAGCCACGTCGACCACTGCACGCGGCTGTGCCATGCGAGCTCGGTCGCGGCGCTGCTCGAGGGCATCGGCTCGGGCGCGGTCAGCAACCCGGTCGAGGACGTCGCGCACGCCGAGCTGATCTTCCTGATCGGCGCGAACCCGACGGTCAACCACCCGGTCGCGGCAAGCTGGATCAAGAACGCGGTCGACCGCGGCGCCCAGCTGGTGATCTGCGATCCGCGCCAGACCGCGCTGACGCGCCGCGCCACCTGGCACCTGCAGTTCCGCCCCGACACCGACGTCGCGCTGCTCAACGGCCTGCTGCACGTGATCGTCGCCGAGGGCCTGGTTGACGAGGCCTTCGTTGCCGCGCGCGTCAACGGCTACGAGGCGCTGAAGGCCTCCGTCGCCGAGGCCACGCCCGAGCGCATGAGCGAGATCTGCGGCATCGCGCCCGACACCATCCGCGCGGTCGCGCGGGCCTTCGCGACCAGCCGCGCGTCGATGATCCTGTGGGGCATGGGCGTCAGCCAGCATGTGCACGGCACCGACAACGCCCGCGGTCTGATCGCGCTGTCGCTGCTGACCGGGCAGATCGCGCGGCCCGGCACCGGGCTGCACCCGCTGCGCGGCCAGAACAACGTGCAGGGCGCCAGCGACGCGGGCCTGATTCCGATGATGCTGCCGAACTACCACCGCGTCAGCGATGCGCGCTACCGCGAGCAGTTCGAGGCCCTGTGGGGCAGCGCGATCGATCCGCGGCCGGGCCTGACCGTCGTCGAGATCATGCACGCCGTCACCGAGGGCAGGATCCGCGGCCTCTACGTCGAGGGCGAGAACCCGGCGATGAGCGACCCCGACCTCGGCCATGCGCGCGCCGCGCTCGCCAAGCTCGAGCATCTGGTCGTGCAGGACATCTTCGCGACCGAGACCGCGGTGCTCGCCGACGTCGTGCTGCCGGCCTCGGCGCATGCCGAGAAATGGGGCAGCTACACCAACACCGACCGCCTGATCCAGGTCGGCCGCGCGGCGGTCGCCCCGCCGGGCGACGCACGCCAGGACCTGTGGGCGATCGAGCAGGTCGCGCGCCGCCTGGGCGCCGGCTGGAACTACTGGCGCGCCGAGGACGGCGACGGCCAGGCCGCCGCCGAGGCGCCGGTCGCACGCGTCTACGAGGAGATGCGCGGCGTGATGGAGCCGCTGGCCGGCGTGCCCTGGACGCGGCTGGTGCGCGAGGAGGCCGTGATGACCCCGGCCGCGCGCGAGGATGCGCCGGGCGAGGCGGTGGTTTTCATCGACCACTTCCCGACCGCCGACGGCCGCGCGACCGTGGTGCCGACGCAGTTCCGGCCCGGCGCCGAGCGGGTCGACGCCGACTACCCCTTCGTGCTGACCACCGGGCGCGTGCTCGAGCACTGGCACACCGGCGCGATGACGCGCCATGCCTCGATGCTGGAGGCGCTCGCGCCCGAGGCGCTGGCCTCGCTGCATCCGGCTGACGCGCTCGCGCTCGGCGTGCGCGACGGCCAGGCGGTCGAGCTCGCCACCCGCCATGGCCAGGTGCAGGCGCGCGCCAGCGTGCGCCCCGATGTGCAGCCCGGCCAGGTCTTCCTGCCCTTCGCGTTCTGGGAGGCGGCGGCCAACAAGCTGACCGGCGACGCGCTCGATCCCTTCGGCAAGATCCCCGGCTTCAAGGTCACCGCGGTGCAGGTGCGGGCGCTCGCCTGAGAGGGGCGGCGCACCGCGCCCTTGCGCGCGGGCGCGCCGCTCAATCCACGGCGTCGTCGTTCGCCGGCTCGGGGGTCAGCGGGGTGGCCTCGCGCCGCGGATGGGCGCGCATGCCGGCACGCAGGTAGCGGTTCTGCGGGTTGGTGCGCGGCAGGAAGCGCGACAGCTCGGTCAGCGCCAGCTGATAGACCTCGCGCTTGAACTCGATCACCACGTCGAGCGGCACCCAGTACTCGTTCCAGCGCCAGGCGTCGAATTCCGGGTGGTCGCTGGCGCGCAGGTTCATGTCGTTGTCGCGACCGGTGAGCTGCAGCAGGAACCAGATCTGCTTCTGGCCGCGGTAGTGGCCACGGGCCTCGCGGCGGATGTAGTGGTCGGGGACCTCGTAGCGCAACCAGTCACGCGTGCGCGCGATGATGCGCACCTGCTCGGGCTGCAGCCCGACTTCTTCGTGCAACTCGCGGAACATCGCCTGCTCGGGCGATTCGCCGTGCTTGATCCCGCCTTGCGGAAACTGCCAGGAATGGGTGCGGATCCGCTTGCCCCAGAACACCTGGTTTTTCTGGTTGAGCAGGACGATGCCGACGTTGGGCCTGAAGCCTTCACGGTCGAGCATAATGAAACCTCGAATTCAGACTGAATTCATTATTGCACCGGGCTTACCCGGCGCAACCCCGCGCCTGCCCTAGGCACGGCCTGCTTCCCACCGCTCCCGCTGCGCTCCGCGCTGCTCCCGTCGGTCTGCCCATGAAAGCCTCGCAGTTCTTCGTCTCCACCCTGAAGGAAGCCCCGGCCGACGCCGAGATCAAGAGCCACCAGCTGATGATGCGCGCTGGCCTGATCAAGCGCCTCGGCGCCGGCATCTACAACTACATGCCGATGGGGCTGCGGGTGATCCGCAAGGTCGAGGCGATCATCCGCGAGGAGATGAACTGCGCCAGTGCCGTCGAGCTGCTGATGCCGGTGGTGCAGCCGGCCGAGCTGTGGCAGGAGACCGGCCGCTTCGACAAGATGGGCCCCGAGCTGCTGCGCCTGAAGGACCGCCACGAGCGCGACTTCGTGATGCAGCCGACCAGCGAGGAGGTCGTCACCGACATCGCGCGCCAGGAGCTGCGCAGCTACAAGCAGCTGCCCAAGTGCCTGTACCAGATCCAGACCAAGTTCCGCGACGAACGCCGCCCGCGTTTTGGCGTCATGCGCAGCCGCGAATTCATCATGAAGGACGCCTACTCCTTCGATCGTGACAAGGACGCCGCGGCGAGGAGCTACGAGGCGATGTTCGCGGCCTACAAGCGCATCTTCGATCGCTTCGGCCTGCAGTACCGCGCGGTCGCGGCCGACACCGGCGCGATCGGCGGCGACCTGTCGCACGAGTTCCAGGTCATCGCCGAGACCGGCGAGGACGCGCTGGTCTACTGCCCGACCAGCGACTACGCGGCCAACATCGAGCTGGCCGAGTGCCTGCCGCTGCTGGCCGAGCGCGCGGCGCCGGCGCAGCCGATGGTCAAGACGCCGACGCCGGGCAAGAGCACCTGCGCCGACGTGGCCGCGCTGCTCGGGCTGCCGCTCGAGCGCACGGTCAAGTCGCTGGTGCTCGCGACCGACGAGAAGAACGAGTCCGGCGACATCGTCAAGACCACCGTCTGGCTGCTGCTGGTGCGCGGCGACCACGAGCTCAACGAGGTCAAGGCCGGCAAGCTGCCGGGCCTGAAGGCGGGCTTCCGCTTCGCGACCGTGGCCGAGATCGACGAGCACTTCGCGACCAAGCCGGGCTACCTCGGCCCGGTCGGCGTGAAGAAGCCGGTGAAGGTGATCGCCGAGCGCACCGTCGCGGCCATGAGCGACTTCGTCTGCGGCGCCAACGAGGCCGACTTCCACCACACCGGGGTCAACTGGGGTCGCGACCTGCCCGAGCCCGATCTCGTCGCCGACATCCGCAACGCCGTTGCCGGCGATCCCTCGCCCGATGGCCGGGGCGTGCTCGCGATCCAGCGCGGCATCGAGGTCGGCCATGTGTTCTACCTCGGCAAGAAGTACTCCGAGGCGATGAACGCGACCTACCTGGCCGAGGACGGCAAGCCGCGGCACTTCGAGATGGGCTGCTACGGCATCGGCGTCACCCGCATCCTGGGCGCGGCGATCGAGCAGGGGCATGATGCGCGCGGCATCGTCTGGCCCGACGCGATCGCGCCCTTCACCGTCGCGATCTGCCCGATCGGCTACGACCGCAGCGCCGAGGTCAAGGCCGCCGCCGACGCGCTGCACCAGCAGTTGCTCGATGCCGGCGTCGACGCCATCCTCGACGACCGCGGCGAGCGTCCGGGCGCGATGTTCGCCGACTGGGAGCTGATCGGCGTGCCGCACCGCGTCGTGATCTCCGACCGGGCGCTTCAGTCCGGCCAGCTCGAGTACCAGGGCCGGCGCGACACCGAGGCCACCAAGGTGGCGCCGGCCGAGATCGCCGCCTTCGTGAAGGGTCGGCTCGCCGCGTGAGCGGGCTCGGGCGCCGCGTCCTCCTGCTCGGCGCCGCGGGCGCGGCGCTGCTGCCGCGGGCGCACGCCGGCACCCAGGTCGAGGAGCCGCTGGCCGATGCGGTGCGCTCGGCGCTGTCGGCGGCGGTCGCGAGCGGCGCCCCGCCACGCCCCAGCTTTGCGAGCATCGAGCCGCGCCTGGCCTATCTCGGCTGGCTCAACGCGATGAGCCAGCGGCTGCGGCGGCGCAAGGTCGACCACCGCAGTCGCATCGAGTTCCTCGAGACGCTGTGGTACGAGAGCCTGCGCGCCGGGCTCGAGCCGGCGCTGGTGCTGGGGCTGATCCAGGTCGAGAGCGGCTTTCGCAAGTACGCGGTCAGCGTCGCCGGGGCGCGCGGCTACATGCAGATCATGCCGTTCTGGACTCGGCTCATCGGCGATGGCGACCCGACCAAGCTCTTCCACATGCAGACCAATCTGCGCTTCGGCTGTGTGATCCTGCGCCACTACCTCGATGCCGAGCGCGGTGACCTGTTCCTCGCGCTCGGCCGCTACAACGGCAGCCGCGGCCGTGCCGAGTACCCGAACGCGGTGTTCGCGGCGCGTCGGCAGTGGGGCTACCAGGCGCCGGCGGCCTGAGTCAGAGGCCGGGCCAGGCCCGGGGCTGCGCCGCGTCGAGGCCGAGCAGCGCCAGCACCCGCTCGACCGTGTCGTCGACCAGCTCGTCGATCGAGCTCGGGCGGTGGTAGAAGGCCGGCAGCGGCGGGAACACGATGCCGCCCATCTCGGTCACCGCGGTCATGTTGCGCAGGTGGGCCAGGTTGAGCGGGGTCTCGCGCACCAGCAGCACGAGGCGGCGGCGTTCCTTCAGCGTCACGTCGGCGGCGCGCGTGAGCAGGTTGTCGGACAGGCCATGCGCGATCGCCGCGAGCGACTTCATCGAGCAGGGCGCCACCACCATCGCCGCGGTCGCGAAACTGCCGCTGGCCAGGCAGGCGCCGATGTCGCCGGGGGCGTGCGCATGATCGGCCAGCGCCTCGAGCCGATCGCGGCTCAGGCCCAGCTCATGGTGGACATTGAGCACGCCGGCCGGCGTGGCGACCAGGTGGGTCTCGACGCCGAGCGCGCGTGCACGCGTCAGCAGCCGGGTGCCGTAGATGGCGCCGCTCGCGCCGGTGATACCGACGACCAGGCGGCGTGTGCTCATGCGCTGCCGCCTCAGCCCCGCAACAGGGTCTGCAGCTCGCCGGACTGGTGCATCTCCATCATGATGTCCGAGCCGCCGACGAACTCGCCGCCGACGTACAGCTGCGGGATCGTCGGCCAGTCGGCGTATTCCTTGATGCCGTGGCGGATCGCCTCGTCATCGAGCACATTGACCGTGGTCAGCTCGGTCACGCCATTGGCCTTGAGGATCTGGATCGCCCGGCCCGAGAAGCCGCACATCGGGAACTGGGCGGTGCCCTTCATGAACAGCACGATCTTGTGGCTCTTGACGATCTGATCGATGCGTTGGAGGACGTCAGCGGCGGTGTCGGACATGGGGCGCTCGGACAGCTGGGAAAGCCGGGAAGCATAAGCCAAAGCCCGCCGGGACCGCCGACGCGCCGGACAAGCCCTGACAGGCTTAGAACGAGTAGGACACGCCCAGCTGCAGCACCGGGCTGAGCTGCAGGTCGCGCAGCAGCTCGCCCATGCCCTGCTGGCCGAAGCGCACCGCCGAGCGCGGGCGCAGCGCGACCATGCCGAGGTCGGCGCTGAAGCCCCAGCCGCCCTCCTGCAGCGCGCGCAGGCCGGTGTAGCCGATGCCGATGTAGGGGCGCGAGGCCGGCCAGTCATCGACCTCGGCCGCGCCCTCGGTGGGGCTCGGCGGGCGCAGACCCCGTGGCGCGGCCGCCGGCCCGCTCCGCGGCAGGCTCAGGCCGGGTGCCGGGAGGCCGGCCCAGTTCTGGCTGTGGGCGCCGACCAGCAGCCCGCCGGTCGCGCGCAGCCCACCGCTGTAGCGCCCGGGCTGCGCGCCGCCCTGCTGCATCAGGTAGTAGTCGCCGAGCAGGGCGAACGAGGGCAGCGGGCGTCGCAGCGGTTCCCCCCAGGCGGGCTCGGCCAGGCCGATGCGACCTTGCCAGCGCGGCCAGGCCGCATCGGCGCGCAGCCCGTCGCCTTCGACGGGCTCGGCACGCAGCGGCGGCGCGGCGGCGCAGACCGCCGTCAGCAGCCCCGCGGCGAGCAGGCGCGGCAGCGTCCTCGGGAAGATCGGCAGGCGGGCGGGCGTCACCATGGCGGGCTCCTCGCAGCAGGGGGAGCGGCTTGGCATCCGACGCCAGGGCCGTCTGGTTGTGCGGGACGGCGGAGGCGGCTCAGCGGGCCGCTCGGGAAACCATCGTACGCGTGCCGTGGCCGCGCTGCCGGGGGCGGTCGCGTGATCGCAACGCCGGGCGATCCTTCAGACGCGGGGCGTGCGCTCCGTCACGCCCTCCGCCGCGCGCCGCTGCAGCGGGGCTGCCCCGCGAGGTCGCGGCGGGTGCAGGCCTCGGCCAGGCCGGCGGCGGCGAGCAGCGCGCGCACCGCCTCGGCCTGGTCGTGGCCATGCTCGAGCAGCAGCCAGGCGCCGGGTGCGAGGTGGGCCGGCGCGGCGGCGGCGATGCGGCGGATCGCGTCCAGCCCATCGGCGCCGGAGGTCAGCGCGCCGAGCGGCTCGTGCCGCAGCGCGGCCAGGTGCGGGTCGCCCTCGGCGATGTAGGGCGGGTTGCCGACGACGAGCCCGTAGCGCTCGCCGGCGAGCGCGCTGAACCAGTCGCTCGCCAGCCAGCGCACCGGCAGGCCGAGCCGCTCGCCGTTGCCGCGCGCGACCGCCAGCGCGGCCGCACTGGCGTCGACCGCGGTGAGGCGCGCACCGGGCCGCTGCCGCGCCAGGGCCAGCGCGACCGCGCCGCTGCCGGTGCCGAGGTCGAGCACGGCGGCCTGCGAGCCGGGCGGCAGCAGCTCGAGCGCCCAGTCGACCAGGGTTTCGGTGTCCGGGCGCGGCACCAGCACGGCCGGCGTGACCTGCAGCGCGAGGCCGTGGAACTCCTTCTCGCCGAGCAGATAGGCCAGCGGCTCGCCGGCCGCGCGCCGCGCGGCGAGCGCGCGGAAGCGCCCGGCCTCGGCGACCGGCGCCTCGCCATGCGCGAGCAGCCAGGCGCGCGGGCGCCCGAGCACGGCGGCAAGCAGCAGCTGGGCGTCGAGCCGATCGACGCCGTCGGCGCGCGCGGCGTCGAGCAGCGCCGCGACCGTGTCCGCCGGGGCGCTCACGAGTCGCCGATCTCCAGCTCGGCCAGCAGCTCGGCCTCGCGTGCGGCCACCAGCGCGTCGATGACCGGTTGCAGCTCGCCGTCGAGGATCGCGCCGAGCTGGTAGAGCGTCAGGTTGATGCGGTGGTCGGTCAGCCGGCCCTGCGGGAAGTTGTAGGTGCGGATGCGGTCGCTGCGGTCGCCGCTGCCGATCAGGCCCTTGC
>CAYOXW010000122.1:4953-8153 GCA_964408005.1 uncultured Methylibium sp. | reverse complement strand
GCCAAGCGCCTCGACGTCAAGGTGCATATCGTCACCGGCGCCGTCACCGCGGTGCAGAACATCGTCAAGTGCGTGCATCGCTGCGGCCTCGAGGTGGTCGACCTGGTGCTGCAGCCGCTGGCCTCCGGCCCTGCCGTGCTCACCGACGACGAGCGCGACGTCGGCGTCTGCCTCGTCGACATCGGCGGCGGCACCACCGACGTCGCCATCTTCTCGCAGGGCGCCATCCGCCACACCGCGGTGATCCCCATTGCCGGCGACCAGATCACCGCCGACATCGGCATCGCCCTGCGCACCTCGACGCCCGACGCCGAGGAGATCAAGGAGAAGTGGGGCGTGGCGCTGCAGCAGATCGCCGACCCCGAGCAGATGATCGAGCGGCCCGGCGTCGGCGACCGGCCGGCGACCCACCTCTCGCGCCAGGCGCTGGCCGGCTTCATCCAGCCGCGCATCGAGGAGATCTTCCTCAAGGTGCAGGAAGAGCTGGTGCGCAGCGGCTACGAGCGGCTGCTGCGGGCCGGCGTCGTCCTCACCGGCGGCTCGGCGCAGATGCCGGGGATGATCGAGCTCGGCGAGGAGATCTTCCACAACACGGTCAAGCTCGGCGTGCCGCACTACGACGGCAACCTGCGCGACTTCGTCAAGGGGCCGCGCTACGCCACGGCGATGGGCCTGCTGCTGGAGGGCCTGACGCAGAAGCAGCGCGGCCTCAAGGTGCACAGCCCGAAGAGTTTCAAGCAGGTGCTGGAACGCATGCGTTCCTGGTTCGTGAAGAATTTTTGATCTTGCAGCAGCAACAACAAGGAGGCGAGCATGTTTGAATTTGTTGAACCGGAACCCACGACCATCATCAAGGTCATCGGCGTCGGCGGCGCGGGTGGCAACGCCGTCGAGCACATGATCCGCGAAGGCGTGCAGGGCGTGGAGTTCATCTGCGCCAACACCGACGCCCAGGCGCTGCACCGCTCCAAGGCCGACCAGCTGCTGCAGCTCGGCAACAACGGCCTCGGCGCCGGCTCCAAGCCGCTCGTCGGGCGCAGCGCCGCCGAGGAGGCCGAGCAGCGCATCCGCTCGTCCATCGAGGGCGCGAACATGGTCTTCCTGACCGCCGGCATGGGCGGTGGCACCGGCACCGGCGCCGCGCCGGTGATCGCGCGCATCGCCAAGGAGATGGGCATCCTGACCGTGGGTGTCGTCACCAAGCCCTTCGAGTTCGAGGGCGGTCGTCGCATGAAGCAGGCCGAGGCCGGCGTCGCCGAGCTCGAGGCCAACGTCGACAGCCTGATCGTGATCCTCAACGAGAAGCTGCTCGAGGTGCTGGGCGACGACATCTCGCAGGACGAGGCCTTCAAGCAGGCCAACGACGTGCTGAAGAACGCCGTGGGCGGCATCGCCGACATCATCCACATCGACGCCTCGATCAACGTCGACTTCGAGGACGTCAAGACGGTGATGAGCGAGCCCGGCAAGGCCATGATGGGCACCGCGATGGCCAGCGGCCCGGACCGCGCGACCAAGGCCGCCGAATCGGCGGTGGCCTGCCCGCTGCTCGAGGGCATCGACCTGTCGGGCGCCAAGGGCGTGCTGGTGCTGATCGCCGCGAGCAAGGGCAGCCTGAAGCTCAGCGAGAGCAAGAACGCGATGAACACGATCCGCCGCTACGCCGCGGATGATGCGCACGTGATCTTCGGCGCCGCCTACGACGAGAGCCTGGGCGACAAGCTGCGCGTGACCGTGATCGCCACCGGCCTGGCGCAGACCAAGCGCGTGCAGGCGCCGATGACCGTGGTGCACGGTGGCCAGCAGCTGCGCACCGGGACCGACAACGTGCCGGTGCTCAGCCAGCCGGTCGTGGCGGGCGCGCCGATCGCCGGGCCGGACTACGGTCAGCTGCAGGTGCCCAGCGTCTGGCGCAGCGGCCGCACCCAGGCCGCGGCCAAGGTCGACGCGCTGGCCAGCAACGGCATGGACGAGATCGAGATCCCCGCCTTCCTGCGCAAGCAGGCCGACTGAGCGTGGCCCTCTCGCCGGCAGGCGAGCCGCTGTTCGTGTGAACTTCGTGTGATGTCGAGACGCGCCCGGGGAGCCGGCCCCGGGCGCGCTTTTGAAGGCCTGGCTAGAATGGCGGCTCCTTTGGGGAGTAGCCAGTCCCTGTGATCCGACAGGGGCGCCTGCGTCAACACACCCGGCCGTTGGGCCGTGGTGCAGGCCACCGTCTTGGTGGGCGAGACCAACGGCACGCCAGCACGACTTGTGGTCGGGCAGTGATGGCGTGACGTGGTCCGTGCCCGGCCCCGAGACGATGAATCTCCTCTCCATCACCTTGCTCGCGCTTGCGATGTCGACCGACGCCTTTGCGGCGGCGGTGGGTCAGGGCGCAGCCCTGCACAAACCCCGTTGGCGCGGTGCCCTGCGCAGCGGTGCCATCTTTGGTTGTATCGAGGCCCTGACGCCGCTCATCGGCTGGGTGCTGGGCATCAGCGCGGCGGCCTGGGTGCAATCCTGGGACCACTGGATCGCCTTCGTGCTGCTCGTCGGTCTGGGCCTGAAGATGATCGTCGAGGCCATGGCCGAGCCGCGCCGCACGCAAGGCCGGCGGCTGCTGCGCCACTCGTTCTGGGCGCTGGCGCTGGCGGGGGTCGCGACCAGCATTGATGCGCTCGCGGTCGGGGTCGGCCTGGCCTTCATCGATGTGGCCATCCTGCCGATCGCGGCGGCCATCGGCTGCATGACCTTCGTCGCGGTGACGGCCGGCGTGATGCTGGGCCGCACGCTCGGCAACGTCGCCGGCCGGCGTGCCGAACTGCTCGGCGGGGTGGTGCTGATCGGCGTCGGCGCGACGATCCTCGTCGAGCACCTGCAACTCGTCTAGCCGGCGGCAGCGGCCGCCCGGGCGCTAGGCACCGGGGCGGTCCCGGGACGGCTCCGCAGGGGCCTCCTCGTGGCCGTCGTTGGTCCGCCAGAACTGCAGCAGCAGGGCCAGCCCGTCGGAGCGGGGCGCCGCCTGGCGCTGCGCACTCAGCTGCTGCTGCCAGGACGCATTGGCCAGCTGCAGGAAGGCCGAGCGGGGTGCGCGCGTGAAGCCCATCTCCCAGGCGCCGAAGGTGCGCTGCCGGATCGGTGCATGCAGCAGCTCGATCAGCCCGGTGTGCAGCGGCGAGCGGACGATGTGGTCGTAGACCGTGCGCACGCCCTCGGCC
>CAYOXW010000122.1:0-4853 GCA_964408005.1 uncultured Methylibium sp. | reverse complement strand
GGTGTGCAGCGGCGAGCGGACGATGTGGTCGTAGACCGTGCGCACGCCCTCGGCCAGCCCCTCGATGTACTGGAGGAAGGATCCGTCGTGATGCAGCAGCACGCCGGTCACGCCGAGCGTGTGGTTGCGCGAGCGTGCGCGCAGGAGCAGCCCTTCGAGCGCTTCGTCGGACAGGCGTTCGCTGGCACTGCTGACGTAGGCGATGGCTTCGAGGGACATGAGCGGGTTCTGCGCGAGGAGGGTCAGGGTCGGGGCGCGGCGCTCAGCGCCCGGAGCCACGTCGCGAGCGGCGTGGCCAGTGTGAAGAGTGCCACCAGGTTCGCGGCGACGGTGATCGAAAATGCCGCGCGAAACGAGGCCTTGCTCGACTTATGGCGCAGCCACTGCTGCGCGATGATCGCACCCGGCCATCCGCCGGCAAGCCCGACGAGCAGCAGCGTCGACTCGGCGACCCGCGAGGCGCCGGCCACGGCGGCAGACTTGTCGATGGCGTAGAGGGCGATGGCCAGCCCACTGGCGCCCAGGTACAGGCCCGCGACCCAGGCGGGCGACTGCCACAGCAGCGCCGCGACGAGGCAGAGCAGCAGGAAGGCCGGGATCGCGAACCGGAACGCGGGGCCCCGCCGCGACGGGGCCCGAGAGCCCGCGCGGCCCCGCTTCCGAGCGCCCGGTTTAGAAGTCTTGATCGTGCCGTCGAAGCGCATAGGTCCGCCGGCGCATTTTCCTTCGTCGCGCCGATCGCGCGTGCGACCCCGGCCGGGGTCCGCGCTCCCCACCTTCCTACAATCGGCCCCCATGCTCCCCCAGCGCACGCTCAAGTCCATCACCCGCGCCGTCGGCGTCGGTCTGCACACGGGTCAGCGGGTCGAGCTCACGCTGCGACCGGCCGCGCCGGACAGCGGCATCGTGTTCCGCCGCGTCGACCTGCCGGTGCCAGTGGACATCCCGGTGCGCGCCGACTCGGTGTGCGACACCAAGGGCCTGGCCTCGACGCTGTCGCCCGGCGGCGTGCCCGGCGCGCCCAAGGTCAACACGGTCGAGCACCTGATGTCGGCCTGCGCCGGCCTGGGCATCGACAACCTGCTGGTCGACATCACCGCCGAGGAGGTACCGATCCTCGACGGCTCGGCCGCGAGCTTCGTCTACCTGCTGCAAAGCGCCGGCTTCGCGGAGCAGCAGGTCCCCAAGCGCTTCATCCGCGTGCTCAAGACCGTGGAGGTGCGCGAGGGCGAGGGGGCACGCGCCAAGTGGGCGCGGCTCGAGCCCTACCATGGTTGGCGCTTCGCCTTCGAGATCGACTTCGGCCACCCGGCGGTCGACCAGACCGGCCAGCGCGTCGTGTTCGACTTCTCCGAGGGCCAGTACCCGCGTGACATCGCGCGCGCCCGCACCTTCGGTTTCACCAAGGACGTGGAGATGATGCGCTCGCGGGGCCTGAGCCTGGGTGGCAGCATGGACAACGCGATCGTCGTCGACGACCAGCGCGTGCTCAATGCCGAGGGCCTGCGCTACGACGACGAGTTCACCAAGCACAAGGTGCTCGACGCGATCGGCGACCTCTACATCGCCGGTCACCCGATGCTGGCCGCCTACACGGCCTACAAGTCCGGCCATGCGCTGAACAATTTGCTGCTGCGCAGGCTGCTCGACGACCCCTCGGCCTACGAGATGGCGAGCTTCGAGCGCGCCTCCGACGCGCCGCGCGGCTTCGCCGAGCCGGCGCCGGCCTGGTGAGCGGGAGCCGCGCGCGATGCTGATCGTCCGCTGGGTGGTGATGCTGCTGCTGGCGGCGGCGGTGCTGTGCTTCGCGATGTACATCGGCACGTCCGAGCGCCGCTGGCGCGACCGCGGCCTGCTGATCCTGAAGTGGACGGTGCTCGCCGCGCTGGGCTTCTTCGCGGTGCTGATCCTCGAGCGCGTGGCGCTGATGGTCTGAGCCTGCGAGGGGGCGGGCCCCGGCCCGCCGACCTCGGATGGCCGACGGGAGACCGCACAGTGGCCGGCCCGGTGCAGGGCTGATGCGCCTGCCGCAGAATCCGCCCGGCACCGGGCCCGTGACTTGCCTACCGGTGTCGCGGAGGTCGATTCGATGTTCCCACTGCTCCCCACCCTGGGCCGGCGCGCTTTCCTGACGACGGCGGCTGGCTGCCTGGTCGTGGCGCCGCTGTCCGCGGCGCCGGCCGATCCGACCGGCGGTGACCCGTTCGGCTCGCTGCAATGGCCCGACCTACAGCGCGAGTTCTTCGGCGGCGCCCCGCTGCGCTTCGACGAGCGCGTGCAGGTCAAGGGGCCGGGCTTCGCGGTCGACCCGATGACCGTGCCGGTGACGGTGACGGCCGAGGGACTGGCCGATGTCGAGTGCATCGTCGTGATCGTCGACCGCAACCCGATCCGCAAGGTGCTGGAATTCGAGCCGCTGGCCGGCGCACGGCCCTCGGTTTCCTTTCGTTTCAAGCTCGAGCAGGCCAGCCCGGTGCGCGCGGCCGCGCGCACGAAGGACGGCGTCTGGCATGTCGGCGGCGCGCTGGTCGACTCGGCCGGCGGCGGCTGCACCGTGCCGGGTTCGACGCGCGCCGACGGTTCCTGGTCGCGCACGCTCGGCCAGGTCAGCGGACGGGTGTTCGAGGCGCCCGACGCGCCCGGCGGCGCGCGTGTGCGGCTGCGCGTGATGCACCCGATGGACACAGGCCTGGCCGCCGGCATCCCGGCCTTCTACCTGAAGCGACTGTCGCTCAGCGACGCGAGCGGCGCCGAGCTGCTGCGCCTCGCGACCTTCGAGCCGGTCAGCGAGAACCCGGTGTTCTCGTTCGATTTCGTGCGCCGGCCGGCCGGGCCGCTCGTCGTCAGCGGCAGCGACAACAACGGCAACAAGGTCGAGGGGCGGCTGTGAGAGCGATCGTCGGTTTCACGCTGGGGCTCGGCCTCGCGGCGGCGCTGCAGGCCGCGCCTGACCCGGCGACGCTGGATTACCGCCTGAGCGCGCGCGCGCTCGACGAGGGTGTCTACGTGGTGGAGGGGGCCAACGCCGACTTCGATCGCGCGAACGGCTGCAACATCATCAACACCGGCTTCCTGGTCGGGCGCGATGGCGTGCTGGTCGTCAACACCGGGCCGAGCCGGCGCTACGGGGAGCAGTTGCGCGCGCTGATCGCACGCACGACTGCCAAGCCGGTCACGGCGGTCATCCACCTGAACCTGCACCCGGACTACTTCCTCGGCAACCAGGCCTTTGCCGACGTGCCGCGCTACGCGACCCCGGCCACGCTCGAGGGCATGCGCGCCGAGGCCCGAGCCTACGAGGACAACCTTTACCGCATGTGCGGTGACTGGATGAAGGGCACCGAGGCGCTGCTGCCCGACCGGGTGTTGTCGCCGGGCGACACGGTCGAGCTGGCCGGACGGCAGATCACCGTGCGCGAGTTCAAGGGCCATACCGCGTCCGACCTGGTGCTGCGCGACGAGGCCAGCGGCACGCTGTTCGCCGGCGGGCTGGTGTTTGCCGAGCGTGTGCCGACCACGCCACACGCGCGCGTCGACGACTGGCTGGCCAGCCTCGAGGCGCTCGCCGCCCAGCCGATGCGCGCCCTCGTGCCCAGCCATGGGCCGGTGGCGCAGGGCCGTGCCGGCATCGACCAGACCCGGCGCTACCTGCGCTGGCTCGAGGGCCGTCTCGCCAGCGCGGCGCAGCGCGGCCTCGAGGTGGCCGAACTGCTGGCTCAGCCGGTGCCGGACGAATTCCGCGCCTGGGCGGCCTTCGACGCCGAGTACGTGCGCAACATCGTCCACCTGTACCCGGCCCACGAGGCGCGTTCGCTCCAGTCGCGCTGAAGCAACGCTGCTCCACCCGGAAGCAGTGACGCCGGGCCGTGTTGCGGTGAAACCCGCGTCGAGCGGACTCAGGGCTAGTCCCGGGGTGATGGCACGCGGATTGCGCTCAGACTTTGGCACGCGTCAGCCGCCATATCGCGCGGCTCGCGTCGAACTCGAGGAGACATTCCAAATGCGAACCCGGCTTCTTTCCCTGCTGATCACCGCGGCCTGCGCCAGTTTCGGCGCCCAGGCCCAGGGCGTCACCGACGCCATGATCGCGAACGATGCGGCGACCACAGGCGACGTCCTGACCTGGGGCCTTGGCTCCGAGGGGCAACGCTACTCGCCGCTGAACAAGATCACCACGGCCAACGCCGGCCGGCTGGTGCCCGCGTGGTCGATGTCCTTCGGCGGCGAGAAGCAGCGCGGCCAAGAGGCGCAGCCGCTGATCCACAAGGGCAAGATGTTCGTCACGGCCTCGTACTCGCGCGTCTTCGCGATCGACGCCAAGACCGGCCAGAAGCTGTGGAAGTACGAGCACCGCCTGCCCGACGGCATCGTGCCCTGCTGCGACATGATCAACCGCGGCGCCGCGCTCTACGGTGACCTGGTGATCTTCGGCACGCTCGACGCCCAGCTCGTCGCGCTGAACCAGAATACCGGCGAGGTGGTCTGGAAGGAAAAGATCGACGATATCGGCGCCGGCTACAGCTACTCGGCCGCCCCGCTGATCGCCGGCGGCCTGCTGATGACCGGCGTGTCGGGCGGCGAATTCGGCATCCTGGGCCGCGTCGAGGCGCGTGATCCCAAGACCGGCAAGATGGTCTGGATGCGTCCGACCGTCGAAGGCCACATGGGCTACAAGTGGGACGCCGCGGGCAACAAGACCGAGAACGGCATCTCGGGCACGGCCGGCAAGACCTGGCCGGGCGACCTGTGGAAGGTCGGCGGCGCGGCCACCTGGCTGGGCGGCACCTACGACAACAAGACCGGCCTGGCCTACTTCGGCACCGGCAACCCGGCACCGTGGAACAGCCACCTGC
>CAYOXW010000121.1:0-8214 GCA_964408005.1 uncultured Methylibium sp. | reverse complement strand
CAAGCCGATCGCGCCGGATTCGCAGGGCACCTCGACGCGGCCCTACCTGATCCGTGCCTTGCACGACTGGTGCACCGACAACGGCTTCACGCCCTATCTCGCCGTCTACGTCGACCACACGGTGCACGTGCCGGTGGAGTACGTGAAGAACAACGAGATCGTGCTGAACGCCAGCTTCGAGGCCACCAGCGGACTGCAGCTCGGCAACGACGTGATCCGTTTCAAGGCGCGCTTCGGCGGCGCGCCGCGCGACATCGCCGTGCCGGTCGATCACGTGATCGCGATCTACGCGCGCGAGAACGGCCAGGGCATGGCTTTCCCGGCGCCGGCGACCGCGCCGGCCGGCACGACGCCGGGCGCGGACGACGAGCCGCGCGGCGGCTTGCGCCTGGCTCCCGCCGTCGAACCGGGTGACGAGGGCGGCGACACGCCGCCCGACGCGCCCGAGCCGGGCAATGGCGGCGGCGGGCGGCCATCGCTCAAGCGGATCAAGTAGCCGCACCACACCTACAATTTCGTGCGGCGCCGGTTTAGCTCAGCTGGTAGAGCACCCGCCTTGTAAGCGGAAGGTCGTCCGTTCGATTCGGACAACCGGCACCAGCCGCCCCAGCCGTCGCGCCTGGTTACACAGCGGCGCTCAGCTCGATTGAACCCGGATGCGGATGGCGCTACGCTGCCAGCCCCGCTCGGCGAGCGCCGACTCGAGACGGGGAAGCCACTGCCGCAGCTTGGCCGCCACGGCCGTGTTGGCCACCAGCAGCGTCCATCCCTCCTCGGTGACCGGCCCGGGCCTGACCTGAGAGGCCAGCAGCGCCGGCAGCAGCGGAAGCACGGCATCGAAGCGCGCATTCGATTCCCGCAGCAGCTCGCGCAGCTGCGCCAGCGGGGCCGAGCGCTGCAGGGCCTCGCCAATCGGCAGGGCCGCGGGCAGGGTCGAGTTGGGGAACGTCGGCATCTTCAATAGGAGAGACGGGCATGCAGATCATAGTCACGCACACCCATTCGGCGCGCACGCGGGTGTGGACGGTGCATCCGCTGCCGCTGTTCCTCTCGGCGGTGATCGGCACGCTGACGCTGCTCGCGCTGGTGGGGGCGGCCTACCATTTCGTGTTTCTCAAGGGGGCGCGCGAAGGCTGGCCGGTGGTCAGCCAGATGCTGGCGCCGTTCACGCGCACCGAGTTTGTCCAGCGCGACCGCTACCTGCGGGAGAACCTCGACGCGATGGCCTCCAAGCTGGGCGAACTGCAGGCCAAGCTGCTCAAGCTCGAGGCCGTGGGGGAGCGTGTCTCGGGCCTGGCCGGGCTGAAGCCCGAGGACTTCAACGGCCTCGACAGGCCGGCGCCGGCCGGCGCCGCGGCCAGCGCGACCGGCGGCCCCTATGTGCCGCTGGCGGCGGCCTCGCTCGACGAGCTCAACCGCCACCTCGATACGCTCGACCACCACGCGGACCTGCGCAGCGACGTCTTCACGCTGATCGAGTCGCGCCTGCTGGAGGCGCGGCTGCTGGCATTGATGGTGCCGAGTTCGCCGCCGGTCGATGGGCCGGTCGGCTCGGGTTTCGGCTTTCGCATCGATCCGTTCACGGGCCGCGGGGCGCTGCACACCGGGCTCGATTTCGCCGCGACGCCGGGCACGCCGATCCTCGCGGCCGCCGGCGGCATGGTGCTGACCGCCGAAACGCTGCCCGCCTACGGGCAGACGGTCGAACTCGACCATGGCAACGGCCTGCTGACCCGCTATGCCCATGCCTCGAAGCTGCTGGTGCGCGCCGGCGACTTGGTCAAGCGCGGCCAGGCGATCGCGCTGGTCGGCAGCTCGGGCCGCTCGACCGGGCCGCACCTGCACTTCGAGGTGCTGGTCGACGGCACGCCGCAGAACCCGGCCAAGTTCCTGGCCCGCGGCGCCGGTTCGACGGGCGTGGCGGGCGTCACCGCACGCTGATCCGCAGTCGGCCTTGTCATGGGGTTCTGACAGGTCACGGATGCTAAAGTCGGGCGCTTTGCACGGCGCCTCACGGCGCCGCGCTTGCATTTCGGGCCTCCGTCCGCAGGTGCGGCCCGAGCGGGGTGCCCGGCGGGCCCGCCCGCGCTTCCAGCCAGTTCCGACACCTCGCGCCTCGCATGTTGCCCAAGCTCCTCACCTCCCTCTTCGGCAGCCGCAACGACCGGCTCCTCAAGCAGTACCGGCGTGTGGTGGAGCGCATCAATGCGCTCGAGCCGCAATTCGAGAAGCTCTCCGACGCCGAGCTGCGCGCGATGACCGACACGCTGCGCCAGCGCGCGCAGACCGAGTCGCTCGACGCGCTGCTGCCCGAAGCCTTTGCGGTCGTGCGCGAAGGCAGCAAGCGGGTGCTGAAGATGCGGCACTTCGATGTGCAGCTGATCGGCGGCATGGTGCTGCATGCCGGCAAGATCGCCGAGATGCGCACCGGCGAGGGCAAGACGCTGATGGCGACGCTGCCGGTCTACCTGAATGCCCTGGCCGGCCAGGGGGTCCACGTCGTCACGGTCAACGACTACCTCGCGCGGCGTGATGCCGAGTGGATGGGGCGCCTCTACAGCTTCCTGGGGCTGAGCGTTGGCGTCAATGGCGCGCAGATGGCGCGCGACGAGAAGCAGGCCGCCTATGGCTGCGACGTGACCTACGGCACCAACAACGAGTACGGCTTCGACTACCTGCGCGACAACATGGTCAACGAGGTCGGCGACCGCGTGCAGCGCAAGCTGCACTTCGCGATCGTCGACGAGGTCGACTCGATCCTGATCGACGAGGCGCGCACGCCGCTGATCATCAGCGGCCAGGCCGAGGACCATACCGAGCTCTACCTGCGCATCAACGCCGTCGTGCCGATGCTCAAGAAGCAGATCGGCGAGGCCGACCCGCGCACCGGCGAGGGCGTGATCGAGGCCGGGGACTTCACCGCCGACGAGAAGACCCACCAGGTCTTCCTGACCGAGGCCGGTCACGAGCGCGCCGAGGCGCTGCTTTCCCAGGCCGGTCTGCTGCCCGAGGGCGCGAGCCTGTACGACGCGGCGCACATCACGCTGGTCCATCACCTCTACGCCTCGCTGCGCGCCCACCACCTGTTCCACCGCGACCAGCACTACGTGGTGCAGAACGGCGAGGTCGTGATCGTCGACGAGTTCACCGGCCGCCTGATGACCGGGCGGCGCTGGAGCGAAGGTCTGCATCAGGCGGTCGAGGCGAAGGAAGGCGTGCCGATCCAGGCCGAGAACCAGACGCTGGCCTCGATCACCTTCCAGAACTTCTTCCGCATGTACGGCAAGCTCGCCGGCATGACCGGCACGGCCGACACCGAGGCCTACGAGTTCCAGGAGATCTACGGCCTCGAGACCGTCGTGATCCCGCCGAACCGGCCGACGGTGCGCAAGGACGAGCTCGACCTCGTCTACAAGACCAGCCGCGAGCGCTACGAGGCGGTGGTCAAGGACATCCGCGACTGCCACGAGCGCGGCCAGCCGGTGCTGGTCGGCACGACCTCGATCGAGAACTCCGAGCTCATCTCCACGCTGCTCGAGAAGGACGGCCTGCCGCACGAGGTGCTCAACGCCAAGCAGCATGCGCGCGAGGCCGAGATCATCGCCCAGGCCGGCCGTCCGGGCGCGGTGACGATCGCCACCAACATGGCCGGTCGCGGCACCGACATCGTGCTCGGCGGCAACGTCGAGAAGCAGGTGCAGTTCGTCGAGGCCGACGAGGCGCTGCCGTCCGAGGAGAAGGCGCGCCGCATCGAGCAGCTCAAGGGCGAATGGGCCGGACTGCACGAGCAGGTCAAGGCCGCCGGCGGCCTGCGCATCGTCGCGACCGAGCGCCACGAGAGCCGGCGCATCGACAACCAGCTGCGCGGTCGCTCGGGCCGCCAGGGCGACCCGGGCGCCTCGCGCTTCTACCTGTCGCTCGAAGACCCGCTGATGCGCATCTTTGCCGGTGACCGCGTCAAGGCGATCATGGAGCGGCTGAAGATGCCCGACGGCGAGGCCATCGAGGCGGGCATCGTCACGCGCAGCATCGAGAGTGCGCAGCGCAAGGTCGAGGCGCGCAACTTCGACGTGCGCAAGCAGCTGCTCGAGTACGACGACGTCGCCAACGACCAGCGCAAGGTCATCTATCAGCAGCGCAACGAGATCCTCGAGTCGACCAACGTCAGCGAGCAGGTCGCCCACCTGCGCCGCGGGGCGATGACCGACGTGGTGCGCACCTATGTGCCGGCCGACAGCGTCGAGGAGCAGTGGAACATCCCGGCGCTCGAGACCGCGCTGCGCGAGGAGTGGCAGCTCGACGTGAATCTGGGCACCGACATCGAGCGCAGCGAGGCGGTCGACGCCGACGACATCGTCGAGCGGGTGATCGCGGAGGCCGACCGCGTCTACGCGGGCAAGGTCGAGCTGGTCGGTGCCGAGCAGTTCGCGGGCTTCGAGCGCGCGGTGCTGCTGCAGTCGATCGACAACCACTGGCGCGAGCACCTGGCCGCGCTCGACTACCTGCGCCAGGGCATCCATCTGCGCGGCTATGCCCAGAAGAACCCGAAGCAGGAATACAAGCGCGAGGCCTTCGAGCTGTTCTCGCAGCTGCTCGACGTCGTGAAGATGGACGTGACGCGGCTGCTGATGACGGTGCACATCCGCAGCAGCGAGGAGGTCGCGCAGGCGGCCGAGGCGATCGAGCAGCAGTCCGAGGCGATCAGCAACCTCACCTACACCCACCCGACCGAGGACGGCGGTGTCGTCAGCGAGGCCGATGCCGCGTCCGCGGTCGCCACCCGCATGGCCGAGGTGCCGCGCGTCGGCCGCAACGACGCCTGCCCCTGCGGCAGCGGCAAGAAGTACAAGCTCTGCCACGGCCGGCTGGCCTGAGCGCGGCCCGGAGACCCCCATGCCCGTGAACCTCACCGCGCCGAATCCCGCCGACCTGCACCCGGTGCCCGGGGTGGAGATCGGCATCGCGATGGCCGGCGTGCGCAAGGCCAACCGGCGCGACCTGACCGTGTTCACGCTCGCCGAAGGCTCGACGGTGGCCGGCGTGTTCACCGAGAACCGCTTCTGCGCCGCGCCGGTGCAGCTGTGCCGCCGCCACCTGGCGGCGGGCGCGGCGGTGCGCGCGATGCTCGTCAACACCGGCAATGCCAACGCCGGCACCGGTGCCGACGGTCTGGCGCGCGCCGCCTCGACCTGTGCCGCGCTGGCGCGTGAGCTGGGCCTGGCGGCCGAGCAGGTGCTCCCGTTCTCGACCGGCGTGATCATGGAGACGCTGCCGAACGAGCGCATCGAGGCGGCGCTGCCCGCCGCGCTGGCGGCGCGGCAGCGGGCGAACTGGGCCGGCGCCGCCGAGGCGATCATGACCACCGACACCGTGCCGAAGGCGGCGTCGCGGCAGCTCACGATCGGCGGCGCGACGGTCACCGTGACCGGCATCGCCAAGGGGGCCGGGATGATCCGCCCGAACATGGCGACGATGCTCGGCTTCGTCGCCACCGACGCGAAGGTCGCGCCGCGTGCGCTGCAGCAGCTGGTGCGCGAGGCGGCCGACCGCTCGTTCAACCGCATCACCGTCGACGGCGACACCTCGACCAACGACTCCTTCGTGCTGGTCGCGACCGGGCAGGCCGCGCACGCCGAGATCGCCGAGCTCGAGTCGCCCGAGGGCGCGGCGCTGCGCGAGGCGGTGATCGCGGTGTCGCAGCAGCTCGCCCAGGCGATCGTGCGCGACGGCGAGGGCGCGACCAAGTTCATCACCGTGCGCGTCGAGGGCGGTGCCGCCAAGGACGAGTGCCGTCGTGTCGCCTACGCGATCGCGCACTCGCCGCTGGTCAAGACGGCCTTCTTCGCCAGCGACCCGAACCTGGGCCGCATCCTGGCGGCGGTCGGCTACGCCGGCATCGACGATCTCGACCAGGGCCTGATCGACCTCTACCTCGACGACGTCCATGTCGCGACGCAGGGCGGGCGCCACCCGGCCTACCAGGAGGCCGACGGCCAGCGCGTGATGAAGCAGACCGAGATCACCGTGCGCGTCGACCTGCACCGCGGCGCGGCGCGCGCGACGGTGTGGACCTGCGATTTCTCGCACGACTACGTGACGATCAACGCGGACTACCGCAGCTGAGCCGCCGGACGCGCGCCGCACGGACGGCGCTCCTGTGGCGCCAGACCGCGACTCAGTGCGGATCGAAGCGGTCGAGCGCGTCGCTGATCAGGCCGTCGATGCCGGCCGCGCGCAGGCGCGCGGCCTCGGCTGGCTCGTTGACGGTGTAGGCCAGCACCCGCAGTCCCGCGTCATGGGCGGCGGCGATCGCCGCGGCGTCGAGCTGGGCCTGCTCGCCGACGACCGCCACGCAGCCGAGCGCCAGCGCCTGCTCGCGCCAGCCCGGGCTCAGCACCTCGAGCAGCAGCGCGCGGGGCAGCGCCGGCGCCGCCGCGCGCGCGGCCTGCAGCGCCCCGATCTCGAAGGAGCTCAGCAGCGGCGGCACGGTCGCGCCTTGCCACAGCCGTGCCGCTTCGGTGGCCACGACGCGTCCGGTGCGTGCCGCGTCGTCCGGGCCGGGCTTGAGTTCGAGGTTCAGGAACAGCCCGCTCGCGCGCGCGTGCGCCGCCAGCGCGGCCAGCGTCGGCAAGCGCTCGCCGGCGTGGGCCGGGCCGTGCCAGTGGCCGGCGTCGAGCGTCGCGAGCACCGCCCAGGCCTGCTGCCGCGCCGGGCCCCGGCCGTCGGTGGTGCGCTCGAGCTCGGCGTCGTGCAACAGGAAGGCCACGCCGTCGGCGCTGAGCGTCACGTCGCATTCGGCCATGCGCCAGCCGAGCGATTGGCCGAGCCGGAAGGCGGCCAGGGTGTTCTCCGGCGCCAGGGTGCCGGCGCCGCGATGGGCGATCCAGAAAGGGTAGGGCCAGTCGGGCGGCGCGCGCATCAGGCATGGTAGCGGGCAAGCCCGCGTTGGCCGTGGTCGTGCTGCACTGCGATAGCATCAGCCTCCCCGGCATGTTCCTGCCGATTCGCCGGTCTCGATGAACGCCCCGCTGCCCCTTCACCGCGCGACCGCCGCCGCCACCGAGGTTGGCGCCCGTCTGCGCGAGATTCCCTACAACTACACCTCGTTCTCGGACCGCGAGATCGTCCAGCGCCTGCTCGGCGCGGCGGCCTGGGAGCGGCTCGAGCAGCTGCGCGCCGAACGCGTCACCGGCCGCTCGGCGCGCATGCTCTACGAGGTGCTGGGCGACATCTGGGTCGTGCAGCGCAATCCTTACCTGCAGGACGACCTGCTCGACAACCCGAAGCGCCGCCGCCTGCTGGTCGAGGCGCTGCACCACCGCCTCGGCGAGATCGACAAGCGTCGCTCCGACAAGGACGAGGCGAGCATGGATGCCGAGTCGGCCGCGCGGCACACGCGCGTCGTCGCGCTGCTGCGCGATGCCCGCGAGGCGGTGCAGCGGTTCTCCGACGGCTTCGAGCAGGTCGCCACGCTGCGCCGGCGCACGCTGCGCCGGCTGGGGCGCCACACCGCCAAGGACAACATCAAGTTCGACGGCCTGTCGCGCGTCTCGCACGTGACCGACGCGACCGACTGGCGGGTCGAATACCCCTTCGTCGTGCTGACGCCCGACAGCGAGGCCGAGATGGCCGCGCTGGTGGCCGGCTGCATCGAGCTCGGCCTGACCATCATCCCGCGCGGCGGCGGCACCGGCTACACCGGCGGCGCGATCCCGCTCACGTGGAAGAGCGCGGTGATCAACACCGAGAAGCTCGAACAGATGAGCGAGGTCGAGTTCATCGCGCTGCCGGGGCTGGCCCAGCCGGTGGCGACGGTCTGGACCGAAGCCGGCGTCGTGACCCAGCGCGTGGCCGACGCGGCCGAGCGCGCCGGCCATGTGTTCGCGGTCGACCCGACCTCGGCCGAGGCTTCGTGCATCGGCGGCAACATCGCGATGAACGCCGGCGGCAAGAAGGCGGTGCTGTGGGGCACGGCGCTCGACAACCTGGCGAGCTGGCGCATGGTCACGCCCGACGCGCAGTGGCTCGAGGTCGTGCGCCTGGACCACAACCTCGGCAAGATCCATGACGCCCCGACCGCGAGCTTCGAGCTGCGCTGGTTCGATGCCGACGGCAAGACGCCGCTCAGGACCGAGCGGCTCGACATCCCCGGCAGCCTGTTCCGCAAGGAAGGCCTGGGCAAGGACGTCACCGACAAATTCCTCGCCGGCCTGC
>CAYOXW010000120.1:0-8245 GCA_964408005.1 uncultured Methylibium sp. | reverse complement strand
CGATCGGCGCGTCGAGCAGATGAAGGCCGAAGGGGTGGTATTCCGAACCGGGGTGCTGGTCGGTCACCTGCCGGAAGGCTCGAAGGTCACGAACTGGGCCAAGGAGATCGTGTCGCCCGAGCAGCTGAAGGCCGAGTTCGATGCCGTCGTGCTGACCGGAGGTGCCGAGCAGAGTCGCGACCTGCCGGTGCCGGGTCGTGATCTCGACGGCGTGCACTTCGCGATGGAGTTCCTGCCGCAGCAGAACAAGATCAATGCCGGCGACAAGCTCAAGGGCCAGATCCGCGCCGACGGCAAGCATGTCATCGTGATCGGCGGCGGCGACACCGGCAGCGACTGCGTCGGCACCAGCAACCGTCATGGCGCCAAGAGCGTGACCCAGTTCGAGCTGCTGCCCCAGCCGCCCGAGCAGGAGAACAAGGAGCTGACCTGGCCCTACTGGCCTTACAAGCTGCGCACCAGCTCGAGCCACGAAGAGGGTTGCGGGCGCGAGTTCGCGATCGCGACCAAGGAATTCGTCGGCAAGAACGGCAAGGTCAGCGCGCTGAAGACGGTGCGCGTGCGGTTCGAGGGCGGCAAGATGGTCGAGGTGCCGGGCAGCGAGCAGGTGCTCGAGGCCGACCTGGTGCTGCTGGCGATGGGCTTCGTGAACCCGGTCGCGACCATCCTCGAGGTCTTCGGCGTCGACAAGGACGCGCGCGGCAATGCCAGGGCGAACACCGATGGCTCCGACGGCTACAAGACCAGTGTCGACAAGGTGTTCGCGGCCGGCGACATGCGTCGCGGCCAGTCGCTGGTGGTCTGGGCGATCCGCGAAGGCCGTCAGGCGGCCCGCGCCATCGACGAGTACCTGACGGGTTCGAGCGAGCTGCCGCGCTGAAGCCGGCGGCGCGGCGCGGCGCCGGCGCGGGGCCCATGACACAATCGCCGGTCGCCGGGGAGGCCGCCCCGCGCGGCACTCCACCAACTTCCCGGGCCCCCCCGAGCGCCGGCTTGAACACGACCGACCCGCTGATCGTCATCGACCATGTCACCTTCGGGTATGACGCGAGCCGCGTCATCCTGAGTGACGTCACGCTGCAGTTCCCGCGTGGCAAGGTCACTGCCATCCTTGGCGGCTCCGGCTGTGGCAAGACCACGCTGCTGCGCCTGATCGGGGGCATCTCGGCCGCCGACAGTGGGCGTGTGGTGTTCGACGGCGAGGTCGTCAACGCGCGCAACCGAGCCCAGCTGCTGCGGCTGCGCCGGCGCATGGGCATGCTGTTCCAGTTCGGCGCGCTGTTCACCGACTTGTCGGTCTACGACAACGTGGCCTTCCCGCTGCGCGAGCACACGACGCTGTCGGAGACCATGATCCGCGACATCGTGCTGATGAAGCTCAACGCCGTCGGCCTGCGTGGTGCCGCCGGACTGCGCATCGCCGAGGTCTCGGGCGGCATGGCGCGGCGCATCGCGCTGGCGCGTGCGATCGCGATGGATCCCGAACTGATCATGTACGACGAGCCTTTCGCCGGGCTCGACCTGATCTCGATGGGCGTCGCGGCGCAGCTGATCCGCAAGCTGACCGACGCCACCGGCTCGACCGCGCTGGTGGTCTCCCACGACGTGCCCGAGTGCATGTCGATCAGCGATCACGTGATCCTGATGGCCGCGGGCGGGCGCATCGTCGCGCAGGGGACGCCCGACGAGCTGATGAGCTCGGCGGACCCCGAGGTGCGGCAGTTCGTGCGCGGCGAGCCCGACGGTCCGGTCAAGTTCCACTACACCGCGCTGCCGCTGGCGCAGGACTTCGGCGTGACGGGAGCGTTGTCTTGAAGGCGATCACCCACCTGGGCGCCCGCTCGCTCGAGGTGCTGCGCGGCTTCGGCCACGCGGCGCTGTTCACGCTCGACCTGCTGCGCAACGTGCCGGCGGCGCTGCGGCGGTTCTCGCTGGTGGTCGCGCAGATCTACGCGATCGGCAACCTGTCGCTCGTGATCATCCTCGCCTCGGGCCTGGCGGTCGGCTTCGTGCTCGCGCTGCAGATGTATTACGCGCTGGTGCCCTATGGCGCGACCGAGTCGCTCGGGCTGATCGTCAACCTGTCCTTGGTGCGCGAGCTGGGACCGGTGGTCGCGGCGCTGCTGTTCGCAGGCCGTGCCGGCACCTCGCTGACCGCAGAGATCGGCCTGATGAAGGCGGGCGAGCAGCTCGCGGCGATGGAGATGATGGCGGTCGACCCGCGCGCGCGCGTGCTGGCGCCGCGTTTCATCGGCGGGGCCGTGTCGATGCCGCTGCTCGCGGCGCTCTTCTCGACCATCGGTATCCTCGGGGCCTGGATTGTCGCGGTCGGGCTGATCGGGCTCGACCCGGGTAATTTCTGGGGGCTGATGCAGGATCGCGTCGACGTCTGGCGCGACGTCGGCAACGGCATCGTCAAGAGCGTCGTGTTCGGCGTGATCTGCACGGCCGTCGCGCTCTACCAGGGCTACGAAACGCAGGCGACGCCCGAGGGCGTCGCCTACGCGACCACGCGTACCGTGGTGATCTCGTCGCTGTGCGTGCTGGGCATGGATTTCGTGCTCACGGCGCTGATGTTCTCGACACCCTGAGTGCAGGACCGCGGAGAAGGAAGAATGAGCAAGAAAGGTATCGAGACGCTGGTGGGCTTGTTCGTGCTGCTTGGGCTGGCGGGACTGGTGTTCCTGTCGCTGAAGGCCGCCAACCTGGCCAGCTTCGGGCGGGGCGACAGCTATGTCGTGAGCGCGCGCTTCGACAACATCGGCGGCCTGAAGCCGCGCGCGCCGGTGCGCAGCGCCGGCGTCGCCGTCGGGCGCGTCACCAAGATCGCGCTCGATGGCGCGACCTACCAGGGCGTGGTGACGATGGAGATCGACCGCGCGATGCAGTTCCCGCGCGACACGTCGGCCAAGATCCTGACGTCGGGCCTGCTCGGCGACCAGTATGTCGGCCTCGAGCCGGGGGCCGACGAGAAGCCGCTGGCCGCCGGTGACGTGATCAAGATGACGCAGTCGGCGGTGGTGCTGGAGAATCTGATCAGCCAGTTCCTGTTCAGCAAGGCTGCCGAGCAGGGCGACGGAGCCGCGAAATGAAGTCGAAGGAAATACATCGCCGGGTTGCGACCGCGTTGGTGCTGACGGCCGGCCTCGGGCTGGGCGGCTGCGCGACGACGCAGCAGCCCGATCCGCTCGAGAAGGTCAACCGTGTGACCTACGCCTTCAATGACACGGTCGACACCTACGCGCTCGAACCGGTCGCGCGGACCTACCGCGACGCCGTGCCATCGCTGATCCGCCAGGGCGTGACCAACTTCTTCAACCACCTGCGCGACGCCTGGTCGGTGCCGAACCAGCTGCTGCAGGGCAAGCCGGACCTCGCCGTCTCGGACTTCATGCGCTTCAGCATCAACACCGTGTTCGGGCTGGGCGTGCTCGACTGGGCCGGTGAGATGGGGCTCGAGCCGCACCATGAGGACTTCGGCCAGACGCTGGGTCGCTGGGGGGTGGACTCCGGCGCCTACCTGGTGCTGCCGCTGTTCGGTCCCTCGACGCTGCGCGACACCGCGGCGCTGCCGCTCGATGCGCAGGCGACGACCGAGACGCTGATCGACGATCCCGCGACGCGCAACAGCGCCACCTTGCTGCGTGTCGTCAACACCCGTGCCGACCTGCTCAAGGCCAGTGGCATGCTCGACGACATCGCGCTCGACAAGTACCTGTTCGTGCGCGATGCCTACCTGCAGCGGCGCCGCAGCCTGGTCTACGACGGCAACCCGCCGGAGTTGCCCGAGCCGGCCGAACCGCCGGCCTCGGCGCCGGCGAAGCCGTGACGACCGCGATGGCGCGCGCTGAACACGCGGTGCACCACGACCGCATCGGCGGCGTTGAGGGTTGCATGCGCTTGCATTTGGTTGAACGCGCCAGCCGCGGCGGCCTCCAAGCTGATGTCTGAGGGGCAGGCTGCCCCGCTGCAACGAAAGGATCCCCATGCTGCTCAAACGTGATTTTCTCGCCCGCTGCCTGAGTGCCGGTCTCGGTGCGCTCGCGCTCGCCTTCGGGACCGCGCAGGCGCAGGCCAGCGGCCCTGACACCCTGGTGCAGCAGGTCTCCGACGAGGTCATCCAGACGGTCAAGTCGGATGCGGCCATCCGTGGCGGCGATCTCAAGAAGATCATGGCCCTGGTCGACGCCAAGGTGCTGCCGCATGTGAACTTCCAGCGCATGACCGCCGCAGCGGTTGGCCGCTACTGGCGCCAAGCGACGCCGGAGCAGCAGGCCCGGCTGCAGGCCGAGTTCAAGACGCTGCTGGTGCGCACCTATTCGGGCGCGCTGTCGCAGGTCAAGGACCAGAACGTCGAGCTCAAGCCGCTGCGCATGAAGCCCGAGGACACCGAGGTCGTGGTCAAGACCGAGGTCAAGGGCAAGGGCGAGCCGATCCAGCTCGACTACCGCCTCGAGAAGCTGCCCGAGGGCTGGAAGATCTATGACGTCAACGTGCTCGGCATCTGGCTGGTCGAGAACTACCGCAGCAGCTTTGCCCAGGAGATCTCGGCCAAGGGCATCGACGGCCTGATCGCGAAGCTGGCCGACATGAACAGCAAGGCCGCGGCCGCGAAGACCTGAACCGATGCTGTTGCTGCCCGAGACGCTGACGCTGGCCGAGGCGCGCGATGCGCTGCGGCTGCTCGAGGTCGCGCTCAAGCGCGAGAGTGAGCCTTTGCTGGTGATCGACGCGTCTCAGCTCAAGCGCTTCGATTCCAGCGCCCTGGGCGTGCTGCTCGAGTGCCGCCGACTCGCCGATGCCTGGGGCAAGCGCTTCGAATTGCGCGCGCTCCCCAGTCAGCTCGCCGAGCTGGCGCGGCTGTACGGCGTCGATGCGCTGCTGGCCCCCGCGCCGGCAGCGGCCGAGGTGGCTGCGCCGGCCTGAGGCCGGATCGTCGCGTGGCCGGCTTACCATCGGGGCTCTGTCCCGATCACCGCCGGACCGCATGCCATCCAGCCAACTCGACCAGCTCAAGGCCCACACCGTCGTCGTTGCCGACACTGGCGACTTCAAGCAGCTCGGTGCCTACGCGCCGCGCGATGCGACGACGAACCCCTCGCTGATCCTCAAGGCGGTCAGCCAGCCCGACTACGCGCCGTTGCTCGCGCAGACGGTCGCGGCGCACCGCGGCCAGACGCTCGATGCGGTGGTCGACCGGGTGCTGGTGCGCTTCGGTTGCGAGATCCTGAATGTCGTGCCGGGTCGCGTCTCGACCGAGGTCGACGCGCGGCTGGCGTTCGACACCGCCGCGACGATCGCGCGGGCACAGCGGCTGATCGCGCTGTATGCGGCCGAGGGCATCCCGCGCGAGCGCGTGCTGATCAAGGTCGCGGCGACCTGGGAGGGCATCCAGGCGGCGCGTGCGCTCGAGCACCACGGCATCCACTGCAACCTGACGCTGCTGTTCTCGTTCTGCCAGGCAGTCGCCTGTGGCGAGGCCGGCGTGACGCTGATCTCGCCCTTCGTCGGCCGCATCTACGACTGGCACAAGAAGAGCGCCGGTGCGGCCTGGGACGAGGCGGCGAACGCAGGGGCCGGCGATCCGGGCGTGCGATCGGTGGCGCAGATCTGGCGTTATTACAAGAAATTCGATATCGACACCGAGGTGATGGGGGCGAGCTTCCGCAACATCGGGCAGATCCTCGCGCTGGCAGGCTGCGACCTGCTGACGATCAGCCCCGAGCTGCTGTCCAAGCTGCAGGCGGAGCACGCGCCGGTCACGCGCGCGCTCGACATCGATGAGGCGCGTCGCTGCGACACGCACGCGCTGAGCTTCCACGAAGCGAGCTTTCGCTACGCACTCAACGAGGATGCGATGGCGACCGAGAAGCTCGCCGAAGGCATCCGACTGTTCGCGGCCGACGCGGTCAAGCTCGACCGCATGATCCAGGCGCTGTGAGCGCCCCGCTGCGCTGCGACCGCAGCGTCGCCTGGGCGGCGCTGCGCGGCCATCACGAGGCGCACGGCCGCGACTTCGACCTGCGCGAGGCCTTTGCACGCGATGCCGGGCGCGCCGGCTCGCTGAGCTACGACGCGCCGGCGCTCCACGCCGACCTGTCGAAGAACTGGCTCGACCCGGCGACGCTGCATTTCCTGCTCGACCTGGCCCGCGAGACCGGCGTCGCGGCCCGGCGCGACGCGATGTTCGCCGGCGAGGCGATCAACGCCAGCGAGGGGCGCGCGGTGCTGCACACCGCGCTGCGCGCACCGCGAGGCACCGCCGCGTTCTCCGACGAGGTGCATGCCACGCTCGATGCGATGCTGGCCTATGCCGAGCGGGTGCGCGACGTCGCGGCCAGCGGCATCACCGACATCGTCAACATCGGCATCGGGGGCTCGGATCTCGGCCCCCGCATGGCCGTGCCGGCGCTGGCCGCGTATGCGCACCCGCGCATCCGCAGCCACTTCGTCAGCAACGTCGACGGCCACGACCTGGCGCCGCTGCTCGAGGGGCTGCAGCCCGAGCGCACCTTGTTCGTCGTCGCCTCCAAGACCTTCACGACGCAGGAGACGATGGCCAATGCCCGCACGGCGAAGGCCTGGTTCGAGGCCGCTGGCGGTACCGATGTCGCGGCGCACTTCGTCGCGACCACGACCAACACGGCCGCCGCCGCCGCCTTCGGCATCACCACGACCTTCGCTTTCTGGGACTGGGTCGGTGGTCGCTACTCGCTGTGGAGCGCGATCGGCCTGCCGGTGGCGATCGCGATCGGCGCGGAGCATTTCCGCGCACTGCTCGCCGGCGCGCATGCGATGGACCGCCACTTCGCCGAGGCGCCGCTGCAGCACAACCTGCCGGTGCTGCTGGGCCTGCTCGACGTCTGGTACCGCAATTTCCACGGCTGCGCGAGCCGCAGCATCGCGCCCTATCACCAGGGTCTCGCGCGGCTGCCGGCCTACTTGCAGCAGCTCGAGATGGAGAGCAACGGCAAGCGCGTTGCTGCCGACGGGGAGCCGCTGCCCTATGCGACCGCGCCGGTGGTCTGGGGCGAGCCGGGCACGAATGGCCAGCATGCCTACTTCCAAATGCTGCACCAGGGAACGGACACGATCCCGGTCGAGTTCATCGCGGTGCGCGAGACCAGCCACGACCGGCTGGACCTCGCGCCGGCGGTGCGTGCCGCGCTCGAGGAGCAGCACGTCAAGCTGCTGGCCAACTGCCTGGCGCAGTCGCAGGCGCTGATGCAAGGTCGGCCAGGCGACACGGGGCACCGGCACTTTCCCGGCAATCGGCCGAGCACCACGCTGCTGCTGGAGCGGCTCGATCCTTACAGCCTTGGCGCGCTGCTGGCGCTCTACGAGCACCGCGTCTTCACCAGCGGCGCGGTGTGGGGTCTCAACAGCTTCGACCAGTGGGGCGTCGAGCTCGGCAAGGCCTTGTGCGGCGATCTGCTGCCGCGGCTGGCGAGTGGGGATGCGAGCGGGCTCGACGGCTCGACCGCCGGGCTGCTGGCGCGGCTGCGGCGCTGATCAGCGCGGTGTCGTGAGCCAAGCCTCGGCCAGCCGCACCCACAGCGTCGCCCCCAGCGGGATCAGCGCGTCGTTGAAGTCGTAGCTCGGGTTGTGCAGCATGCACGGCCCGAGGCCGTGGCCACCGTCTCGGTGTGCACCGTCACCGTTGCCGATCACGAAGTAGCAGCCGGGCCTGGCCTGCAGGAAGTAGCTGAAGTCCTCGGCGCCCATCGTCGGCTCGAACTCGAGCACGTTCTCGGCCCCGACCACCTCGGCCATCACGCGCTGCGCGAACGCGGTCTCGGACGGGTGGTTGATCGTCGGCGGGTAGTTGCGCGAGAACGCGAACTCGCAGCTCGCCTCGAAGGCCGCGCAAGTCTGCTCGGCGACCGTCTGCATGCGTCGCTCGATCAGGTCGAGCACCTCGGTCGTGAAGGTGCGCACCGTGCCCTCGAGCACGCAGCTCTCGGGCACGACGTTGGTGGCCTCGCCGGTGTGGATCATCGTCACCGAGATCACGCCGGTGTCGATCGGCCGCTTGTTGCGCGTGATGATGGTCTGGAAGGCCTGCACCATCTGGCAGGCCACCGGCACCGGGTCGATGCCCAGGTGCGGCATCGCGCCGTGCGCGCCCTTGCCGCGAATCGTGATCTTGAACTCGTTGCTGCTCGCGAACACCGGCCCGCTCTTGAGGGCGACCTGGCCGACCGCCAGGCCCGGCCAGTTGTGCGCGCCGAACATCGCCTCCATC
>CAYOXW010000119.1:0-8275 GCA_964408005.1 uncultured Methylibium sp. | reverse complement strand
GCCTGCCCTTCGTGCTGCTCAACGGCGCGAGCGGCATCGCGGTTGGCCTGGCCACCGAGATCCCCAGCCACAACCTGCGCGAGGTCGCGGCCGCCGCGGTGGCGCTGCTGAAGGACGAGCAGCTCGCCGACGACGCGCTCCATGCGCTGCTGCCCGGGCCCGATTACCCGGGCGGCGGCCAGATCATCAGCGCCGAGGCCGATATCCGCGAGGCCTACCGCAGCGGCCGTGGCTCGCTGAAGGTGCGCGCCAAATGGAAGATCGAGGACCTGGCGCGCGGCCAGTGGAACCTCGTGGTCACCGAGCTGCCGCCGGGCACCAGCGCGCAGAAGGTGCTCGAGGAGATCGAGGAGCTGACCAACCCCAAGGTCAAGGCCGGCAAGAAGGCGCTGAGCGCCGACCAGACCCAGCTGAAGGCCACCGTGCTCGGCGTGCTCGACGCGGTGCGCGACGAGTCGGGCAAGGAGGCCGCGGTGCGGCTGGTGTTCGAGCCCAAGAGCCGCAGCATCGAGCAGCAGGAGCTGATCAACGTGCTGCTGGCGCACACCAGCCTCGAGACCTCGGCGCCGCTGAACCTGACGATGGTCGGCGCCGATGGCCGGCCGACGCAGAAGTCGCTGCGGCAGATGCTGGTCGAGTGGATCGAGTTCCGCAAGCAGACCATCGAGCGCCGCACGCGCTTCCGGCTCGGCAAGGTGCTCGACCGCATCCACATCCTCGAAGGCCGGCAGCTGGTGCTGCTGAACATCGACGAGGTGATCCGCATCATCCGCAACGCCGACGAGCCCAAGCCGGCGCTGATCGAGCGCTTCGCCCTGAGCGAGCGCCAGGCCGAGGACATCCTCGAGATCCGGCTGCGCCAGCTGGCGCGCCTCGAGGCGATCAAGATCGAGCAGGAGCTCAAGGGCCTGCGCGAGGAGCAGGCGAAGCTGGAGGAGATCCTCGCCAGCCCGGCCGCGCTGAAGCGCACGATGGTCAAGGAGATCGAGGCCGATGCCAAGGCGCATGGCGACGAGCGCCGCACGCTGATCCAGGCCGAGAAGCGCGCGGTCGCCGAGATCAAGGTGGTCGACGAGCCGGTCACGGTGGTCGTCAGCGCCAAGGGATGGGTGCGCGCGCGCCAGGCCCATGGGCACGACGCGGCGAGCTTCGCCTTCAAGGCCGGCGACGCGCTCTACGGCACCTTCGAGTGCCGCACCGTCGACACGCTGCTGGTGTTCGGCAGCAACGGCCGGGTCTACAGCGTCGCGGTCAGCGGCCTGCCCGGCGCGCGCGGCGACGGCCAGCCAATCACCTCGATGATCGAGCTGGAGGCCGGCACCCAGCCGCTGCACTACTGGGCCGGCCCGGCCGACGCGACGCTGCTGCTGGCCGGCACCGGCGGCTACGGCCTGCTGGCGCAGGCCGGCGACCTGCTCGCCAAGCAGCGCGGGGGCAAGAGCTTCCTGGCGCTGACCGAGGGCGAGCGGCCGCTGCCGCCGGCGCTCGCGAGCGGCGCCAGCCAGGTCGCCTGTCTCAGCCTCGGCGGGCGCCTGCTGACCTTCGCGCTCGACGAGCTGAAGCTGCAGCCCAAGGGCGGTCGCGGGCTCACGCTGATGGGGCTGGAAGGCCCGAAGGACGCGCTGGTCAGCGTCTGCGCCTTCGACAAGACGCTGCGCGTGCTCGGCAGCGCCCCACGCGGGGGCAGGCCCAAGGACGAAAGCTTCGGCGCCGCCGCGCTCGCGCCCTACAAAGGTGCGCGTGCGCGCAAGGGCAAGGCGATCGAGCTCGGCCTCAAGGCCAGCCTACTGCTGCGTTCCTGAGTCCCGTCCGCGCCGCCGCGGCGACGGCGGGCACAGGGTTGGTGCGACGGGCGCGAACGGGGCCGGCAGATCGGACCAGGCGTCGCTCCAGTAGCGCCACCAGTTCTCGGTGGCCTGGGAGGCGGTGCGCCACAGGGCCTGCTGGGCGTCGGCCAGCGCCTTGGGCGACCACAGGGCCGCGTCGCGGGTGAGATCGGGTTCTTCGTCGAGATGGGGGAACCAGAAGCGGTGCCAGGGCGTCATTGCGGTCTCCGAAGGGGGCACCGCATCAGCTTAGTCCCCTTCGCACGCCATGGCCTTGATGCGGCTCAGTGCCGCGGCTTGCGGTGCCACAGCAGCAGCGCCGCCGTCACGGCGATCGCCGCATAGAGCGCAGCGCTCCAGCCTTCGAAGGGCAGGCCGAGCAGGCGGTAGCTGGCCGCCTCCATGCAGGTCGCGGTGACCTGGAACAGCGCCGGCCAACGGGTTTCCAGTCCGGTGGCGCCGAGGAAGCGGTCGGCGAAGGTCAGCGCGCAACTCGTGTCCAGCGCCGCGACGCGGTTCTGGAAGACCGCGGCGGCGATGCCGCCGAGCGACAGCGCCAGCACGCCCAGCGTCGCCGGCAGCACGCCCCGGCCGTGCGGCAGCGCCCAGCCGAGCAGCGCGACGGCCGCGATCGCGAGGTAGAGCACGCGCTGGAAGATGCACCAGGGGCAGGGCTGCATGCCCAGCAGGTGCTGCGCCGCGAGCGCCGCGGCCACGGCCGCCAGCGCCGCCAGCGCGACGAGCGCGAGCAGTCCGCGCGGCAGCCGGTGGAACAGGGGCGTCGTCGGCATCAGCGCACTTCGGCAACCAGCTCGATCTCGACGCAGGCCCCGAGCGGGATCTGCGCCACGCCGTAGGCCGCGCGCGCATGCGCGCCGCGCTCGCCGAACACCCGGCCGATCAGCTCCGAGGCGCCATTGGTCACCAGGTGGTGCTCGGTGTAGGTCCCGGTGCTGTTGACCAGGCTGGTCAGCTTGACGATGCGCACGACGCGTTCCAGGTCGCCGTCGAGCGCCGCGTTCAGCGTGCCCAGCAGATCGATCGCGACCGCGCGCGCGGCCGCCTGGCCCTGCTCGGTCGTCATGTCGGTGCCGAGCTGACCGACCCAGGGCTTGCCGGCCTGCTTGGCGATGTGGCCGGACAGGAAGACGAGGTTGCCGCTGCGCACGAAAGGCACATAGGCGGCGGCCGGCACGGCCACCGGCGGCAGCTCGATGCCGAGCTCCTTCAGGGTCTGCGTCACGCTCATGGCGGGGCTCCGTTTCGCGGGGGAGCGCATGCTACCGCGCGGGCGCAAGGCCCTGCTCGTGGGAGCGGCGAGCCGGCACGCGACTTCTAGACTGGCCGCATGCCGCCCCGCGCCCCCGATGCCGCGCTCACGCTCGCCGTGGCGGGCCTGGCGTGGCTGGCGGGCAGCGCGCTGCAGCTGTGCCAGCCGGTGCTGTGGTCGGTGGACGGCTACGCGGTGCTGGCGCTGCTCGCCGGCCTGGCGCTCGTGCTGGCGTGGCGGGTGCCCGCGCTGGGACGACTCGGCCTGCTGCTCGGCGCCGCCGGCCTGGCCTTCGCGCTGACCGGGCTGCGCGCCGGCGGGCGGCTGGCCGAGGCGCTGCCGGCCGAGCTCGAGGGGCGCGACGTCCAGGTCGTCGGCGTGATCGCCGGACTGCCGCAGCGCACGTCCGAGGGCTGGCGCCTGCGCTTCGAGCCCGAGTCGGCGCCAGTCGCGCTGCCGCGCCGGCTCGCGCTCGGCTGGTATGCCAGCACGCCGGGCGCGGCGTTGCCGGCCCTGCGCGCCGGCCAGCGCTGGCAGCTGACGCTGCGGCTCAAGCGGGTCCATGGTGCGCGCAACCCGCGGGGCTTCGATCACGAGCTGGCCCTGTTCGAGCAGGGCGTCGGCGCGACCGGCTCCGTGCGCCCCGGCGGCGCGCGGCTGCTCGCCGAGGCGGCCGCGCATCCGGTCGACCGCGCCCGCCAGGCGGTGCGTGACGCGATCGCGGCGCGCGTGCCCGACGCGGCGGCCGCCGGTGTGCTCGCGGCGCTCGCGGTCGGTGACCAGGCGGCGATCGAGCGCGCGGACTGGGCGCTGTACCGCGACAGCGGCGTGGCCCACCTGATGTCGATCAGCGGGCTGCACATCACGATGTTCGCCTGGCTCGCCGGCGCGGTGATCGGCCGCCTGTGGCGCCTCAGCCTGGGCGCGCTGCGCTGCTGCCCGGCGCCGCTGGCGGCGCGCTGGGGCGGGCTGGCCGCGGCGCTGGCCTACGCCGTGTTCGCCGGCTGGGGGGTGCCGGCGCAGCGCACGATCTGGATGCTGGCCACCACCACGCTGCTCGGTGCCACCGGCCTGCGCTGGGGCTGGCCGCTGGTGTGGGGCGCGGCCGCGGTGGCGGTCACGGTGGTCGACCCCTGGGCGCTGCTGCAGCCGGGGTTCTGGCTGTCCTTCGTCGCGGTCGGGATGCTGATGGGCTCGGGCGCGGCGCGCCCGCTGGTGGCCGCGGGCAACGGCCTCGCCGCGGCCGAGGCGCCTGCGCTGCCGCGGCATGCCGCCGCCTGGCTCGTGGGCGGCGTGCGCACCCAGGTGGTCGCGACGCTCGGGCTGGTGCCGCTGACGCTGGTGTTCTTCCAGCAGATCTCGCTGGTCGGCTTCGCGGCCAACCTGCTCGCGATCCCGGTGGTCACGCTGCTGGTTACGCCGCTGGCGCTGCTGGGCATGCTGTGGCCGTCGCTGTGGAGCCTCGGGGCGGCCGCGGTGCAGGCGCTGAACGCGCTGCTGGCCGTGCTGACGGCGCCGGCCTGGGCGGTCTGGCAGCTGCCGGCGGCGCCGGCCTGGGCGGTCCCCGGTGCGCTGTTCGGCGCGGCGCTCGCGCTGGCGCCGCTGCCCGGGCGGGTGCGCCTGCTGGCATTGCCGCTGCTGCTGCCGCTGCTCGCGCCGGCGCTGCCGCGGCCCCCCGAAGGCGCCTACGAGCTGACCGCGGTCGACGTCGGCCAGGGCACGGCGGTGCTGCTGCGCACCGCGCGCCACACGCTGCTCTACGACGCCGGCCCGCAGTATTCGCGCGAGACCGATGCCGGCGAGCGGGTGCTGCTGCCGCTGCTGCGCGCGCTCGGCGAGCGCCGGCTCGACGCGCTGGTGCTGAGCCACCGCGACGGCGACCATGTCGGTGGCGCCGCCGCGCTGCTGCGCGGCCTGCCGGTGAGGCGGCTGCTCAGCTCGCTCGAGCCGGGGCATCCGCTGCTCGCGCTGGCGCGCGAGCGCGGCGCGGCGCCCGCCCCCTGCGAGGCCGGCGGGCGCTGGCACTGGGACGGCGTCGCCTTCGAATGGCTGCACCCGGGGCCCGAGCTGCTGGCCCGGGCCGGCTGGGCGAAGACGCGCCCGAACGCGCTGAGCTGCGTGCTGCGCATCGAGGGCCGCTGGGACGGCCGGCCGCGGCGTGCGCTGCTGGCCGGCGACATCGAGCGTGCCGAGGAGCAGGCGCTGGTCGCGACCCGGGGCGCCGGCCTCGCCGCCGAGCTGCTGCTGGTGCCCCACCATGGCAGCCAGACCTCGTCGAGCGCGGCCTTCCTCGACGCGGTCGCGCCGACGATCGCGGTGGTGCAGGCCGGCTACCGCAACCGCTTCGGCCATCCGGCGCCGGCGGTGCTGGCGCGCTACGCCGAGCGCGGCATCGCCGTCGTCGAGACGCCGCGCTGCGGCGCCTGGCGCTACGGCCCGGGCGGCAGTCACTGCTGGCGGGCCCTGTCGCGGCGCTACTGGCACCATCCGGATGGCCGGGCCGCGGGCAATGGCTTGGAAGTTGCTAAATCCCTGCCACCGCCCGAGGATGCTGCTGCCGCCGACTGAGCGCGTGCGCCATCCCGCCCCGAGGAGAGCCCCTTGTCGATCCATGTCGCGCTGACGCATGTCACCCATTACCGCTACGACCGGCGTGTGGCGCTCGGGCCCCAGGTGGTGCGGCTGCGCCCGGCGCCGCACTGCCGCACGCCGATCCTGAGCTATTCGCTGCGCATCGAGCCGGCCGAGCACTTCATCAACTGGCAGCAGGACCCGTTCGCGAACTACCTCGCGCGGCTGGTCGTGCCCGAGAAGACCACCGAGTTCAAGATCACCGTCGATCTGGTCGCCCAGATGGCGGTCTACAACCCCTTCGACTTCTTCCTCGAGCCCTCGGCCGAGCACTTCCCCTTCGCCTACGAGGCCGGGCTGAAGCAGGAGCTGGCGCCCTATCTCGTGGCGGCGCCGCTGACGCCCAAGCTGAAGGCGCTGGTCGACAGCCTGCCCAAGGAGGAGCAGCGCACGATCGACTTCCTGGTCGGGCTGAACCAGCGCCTGCAGCGCGACATCCGCTACGTGATCCGCATGGAGCCCGGCGTGCAGACGCCCGAGCAGACGCTGACGCTGGGCTCCGGCTCCTGCCGCGACTCCGGCTGGCTGATGGTGCAGGCGCTGCGCCACGTCGGGCTGGCGGCGCGCTTCGTCTCGGGCTACCTGATCCAGCTGAAGGCCGACGTCAAGGCGCTCGACGGCCCCTCGGGCACCGAGGTCGACTTCACCGACCTGCATGCCTGGTGCGAGGTCTACCTGCCCGGCGCGGGCTGGATCGGCCTGGACCCGACCTCGGGCCTGCTGGCCGGCGAGGGCCACATTCCGGTGGCCTGCACGCCCGAGCCGTCGAGCGCGGCGCCGGTCAGCGGCGCGGTCGACGAGAGCGAGGTCGAGTTCGAGCACACGATGGCGGTGACGCGCATCTGGGAGTCGCCGCGCGTCACCCGGCCCTACACGGAGGCGCAATGGGCCGAGGTGCTGGCGCTCGGTGCGCGCGTCGACGGCCAGCTCAAGGCACTCGACGTGCGGCTCACCCAGGGCGGCGAGCCGACCTTCGTCGCGGTCGACGACCGCGACGGCGACGAGTGGAACACCACCGCGCTCGGGCCGACGAAGCGCGGCTATGCCAACGAGCTGGTGCAGCGCCTGCGCGCGCGCTACGGGCAGGGCGGCTTCCTGCACTTCGGCCAGGGCAAGTGGTATCCGGGCGAGCAGCTGCCGCGCTGGGCGCTGAGCGTGTTCTGGCGCGCCGACGGCGAGCCCTGCTGGCTCGACCCGACCCTGTTCGCCGACGAGCGCGTGCCGACGCACTACGACGAGACGCATGCCAAGGCCTTCATCGAGCTGCTGACGCACAAGCTCGGGCTCACCGGCGAGCACATCCAGGCCGGCTACGAGGACACCTGGTACTACCTGTGGCGCGAGCGGCGCCTGCCGGTCAACGTCGACCCCTTCGACGCGCGGCTCGACGACGAGCTCGAGCGCGCGCGCCTGCGCAAGGTCTTCGACCAGGGCCTGAGCAAGGTGATCGGCTACATGCTGCCGATCAAGCGCGAGGGCGGGCCGGGCCTGGCCGGCCCGCGCTGGCTCACCGGCCCCTGGTTCTTGCGCGACGAGCGCATGTACCTGATCCCCGGCGACTCGCCGATGGGCTGGCGGCTGCCGCTCGACTCGCTGCCCTGGGTGTCCAAGGCCGACTACCCCTGGCTCCGCGAGGCCGATCCGTTCGCACCGGCCGACCGGCTGCGCTCGACCGCGGCGCTGCGCGCGCAGTACGCGGCGCACGCGCTGCGCGGCGGGGCGCCGTCCGGCGACGCCGCCGAGGCGCGCCGTCCGGAGCGCTTCGAGTCGGCCGCGTGGATCACCCGCACCGCGATGTGCGTGGAGGCGCGCGGCGGCCTGCTCTACGTCTTCATGCCGCCGCTGGCGGCGCTCGACGACTACCTCGACCTGCTGGCCGCGGTCGAGGCCACCGCCGCCGCGCTCGGCGTCAAGATCGTGCTCGAGGGCTATCCGCCGCCGCGCGACGTGCGCCTGAAGATGCTGCAGGTCACGCCCGACCCCGGCGTGATCGAGGTCAACATCCACCCGGCCGCGAGCTGGGAGCAGCTGGTCGACCACACCGAGTTCCTCTACGAGGCGGCGCACGAGTCGCGGCTGTCGACCGAGAAGTTCATGCTCGACGGCCGCCACACCGGCACCGGCGGCGGCAACCACTTCGTGCTCGGCGGCGCCACGCCCTCGGACAGCCCCTTCCTGCGCCGGCCCGACGTGCTGGCCAGCCTGCTCACGTATTGGCACAACCACCCGTCGCTGAGCTATTTGTTCAGCGGCATGTTCATCGGCCCCACCAGCCAGGCGCCGCGCATCGACGAAGCGCGCGACGACCAGCCCTACGAGGTGGAGATCGCGCTGCAGCAGATCCAGCGGCAGCTGGACCGGCACCAGTCGTGTCCGCCCTGGATGGTCGACCGCGCGCTGCGCAACCTGCTGATCGACGTCACCGGCAACACGCACCGCAGCGAGTTCTGCATCGACAAGCTGTACTCGCCCGACGGCCCCACCGGCCGCCTGGGCCTGCTGGAGCTGCGCGCTTTCGAGATGCCGCCGCACGCGAAGATGAGCCTGG
>CAYOXW010000118.1:8000-8354 GCA_964408005.1 uncultured Methylibium sp. | reverse complement strand
ATGCCGCCAGCGTTCAATCTGAGCCAGGATCAAACTCTTCAGTTCGATCTTGAATGTTTGCTCAAAGAATTGAAGTGAACTTCACTTCAGTGAGCGTTTAAGGTCAGGAGACCTTGGTCTTTCGACCTTGGCACTCGCCTTCAAACGCCCACGCTTATCGGCTGTGTATTTTTAAAGAGCTTCCGTCTTTCGACGGCGCCGACTTGACGTCAGCACAGAAGCGAGATTATGATTCGGTTTTAAAACCTTGTCAAGCACTCGGAAATCTTCCGTTTTCTCTGTCATCAACTTGCTGCGCTTCCGCGGCTTGCTGAGCAGAGCCTGCTACTGTATCACAGTAATTTCGGTTTGCGT
>CAYOXW010000118.1:0-7900 GCA_964408005.1 uncultured Methylibium sp. | reverse complement strand
TCGCTACGTTTCCGTCGCGCTGCTCACCGAAGCAGAGCCTGCTACTGTATCACAGTAATTTCGGTTTGCGTTCGCTACGTTTCCGTCGCGCTGCTCACCGAAGCAGAGCCTGCTACTGTATCACAGCCGTTGCCGCAGAAGTCAAGCCGCGGCCGCACGCCGGGTGTCTGCCCGCAGGATCTGCTGCTTCACCGCACCAATCTGCGACGGATGCATGGAGAAGCTGCGCAGCCCCATACCCAACAGCGGCAGCGTGAACTGCGGATCGCCGGCCATCTCACCGCAGACGCTGACGGGTTTGCCGCGCGTGCGCGCGCTCCGAATGCTTCGCTCGACCAGCTCCAGCACGGCAGGGTGCCAGGGGTCGTACAAGTGCGCCACCGACTCGTCCGCGCGGTCGATGGCGAGGGTGTACTGGATCAAGTCATTGGTGCCGAGCGAGACGAAGTCGAAGGCGTCGAGAAAGGTGTCGATCGTCAGCGCTGCCGCGGGCACTTCGATCATTGCGCCAACCGGCACGTCATGGAAGGGGCGGCAGGACTCCTGCAGTTGCTGCTTGGCGCGTCGCAACGCGTCAAGCACACCGCGTATCTCGGACTGATGCGCGAGCATCGGGATCAGCAACTTCACGGGCCCGTGTGCGCTCGCGCGCAAGATGGCGCGCAGCTGCTGGCGGAACATGCTGGGCTCCGACAGGCTCCAGCGGATGGCGCGCAGCCCGAGCGCCGGGTTGAGAACGTGCTCGTGCCTCAGTTCCTTGAGGCTCATACGCTCGAGCGGCTTGTCCGCACCGATGTCGATCGTGCGGATCGTTACCGGCAGCCCCTTCATTGACTCGACAGCGCCCCGATAGGCCTCGTACTGCTCGTCCTCGCCAGGCAGGTCGCCGTCGCGGTTCATGAACAGGAACTCGCTGCGGAACAGGCCCACACCCACCGCCCCCGCCTCGATCGCCGCTGCGGCGTCCCCCGGCATCTCGATGTTGGCCAGCAATTCGACGCGCTCGCCATCCAACGTGATCGCCGGCGTGTGTCGCAGTCGCGCGAGGCGTTCTCGCTCAAGGCCCGCCTGGCGCTGGCGAAACCGGTACTCCTCCAGGACGATCGGCGAAGGATCAACGATCACGACGCCGGCGTCACCGTCGATCACGACCCAGTCGTCCTGGCGGATCACGCGGCTGGCCTCGCGGGCACCGACCACCGCCGGGATATCAAGACTGCGCGCCACGATTGCGGTGTGCGAGGTCTTGCCCCCGATGTCGGTGACAAATCCGGTGAAGACGCTGCGCTTGAATTGCAGCATGTCGGCCGGGGCGACATCGTTGGCAACCAGTACCAGCGGATGCTCACCACCGTCGTGCTGTTGCAGGCTGTGCGCGCCGGCGCCATCGCCCGCCCCGGCGGCCAGCTGGCGCAGCAACCGCTCGACCACCTGCTCGATGTCGGCCTTGCGCTCGCGCAGATAGTCGTTGTCCATCTCGTCGAACTGCCGCGCCAGCACCTCGAGCTGCGCCGACAGCGCCCATTCGGCGTTGTAGTGCCGCTCGCGGATCCACTGCCCGGTTGCCGCGGCCAGGGCCTCGTCGTGCAGCAGCATCAAGTGCACATCAAGCAACGCCGACAGCTCGGCCGGGGCATCGGGCGGCAGCGCACGCTGCAGCCCACCGAACTCCGCGGCGACGGCATCGCGCGCACCACGCAGTCGCGCGATCTCGTCCTCGACCTGCTGTGCGTCGATGAAATAGTGCGCGACGTCGACCCGGCTCGACGCCACCAGGACTGCGCGCCCGATCGCGACGCCACGCGACACCGGAAGTCCGAACAGCTGGAAACTCATGGGTTCATCGTAGCAGCGCCCCCGCCCTCTCCAGGCATCGCAGCCTGCGGCGCCGGCGCAACGTCACATGGCCGTCACGCGGGCCACACGGCGGCGTCACACCGGCACCGCAAGCTCGCCGCCATCGATGCCATGGAGACCGCAATGAGGGACCTGCCGCTGCCGACCTTGCCCTTGCAGGACATCGCCGGCCCCGACCACCGCGACCGGAGGTCACTTCGACGCCCCGGGGGCGAAGCCTCACCCGAGACTGCACGCGTTCGGCTGGACGTGGCTTGGGCGCGCGATGAAGGCGAGGTTCGCGAAGCGCAGCGCCTGAGATACCAGATCTTCGCCGAGGAGATGGGCGCGCGGCTGGCGCCGCCGTCCGGCACCCCGGCGGGGCTCGACGTCGACGTGTTCGACCCCTACTGCGAGCACCTGCTGGTGCGCGCCGGCGGCGACGACGGCGAGCCCGGCCCGGTCATCGGCACCTACCGCGTGCTGACGCCGGCGGCGGCGCGCCGCGTCGGCGGCCTGTACAGCGAGACCGAGTTCGACCTGACCCGGCTGCGCCCGCTGCGCCCCCGCATGGTGGAGCTGGGCCGCTCCTGCGTGCACCCGGCGCACCGCACCGGTGGCGCGATCCTCGCGTTGTGGGGGGCGCTGGCCGAGTTCATGGTGCGCAACGAACTCGACACCATGGTCGGCTGCGCCAGCGTCAGCATGCGCGACGGGGGCCACTTCGCCGCCAGCCTGTGGGAGCAGCTGCGCGCGACCCACCTCGCGCCGATCGAGTGGCAGGTGCGCCCGCGCCTGCCGCTGCCGGTCGAGGAACTCGACCGTGGCCTCGCGGTCGAGCCGCCGGCACTGATCAAGGGCTATCTGCGCTGCGGCGCGCGCGTGCTTGGCGCGCCGGCCTGGGACCCGGACTTCAACACCGCCGACCTGCCGATGCTGATGCGCATCGAGGATCTGCCGGCCAAGTACCGGCGCCACTTCCTCGGCGCCTGAGGCCTCGCCCGGGGCGCTACTCGCCCTCGCCGAACTTCGCGTCGATCAGCGCGCGCAGCGCGTCCATCGCGTCCTGCTCGCGCGCGCCTTCGCACTCGATCTCGATCTCGGCGCCGACACCGGCGGCCAGCATCATCACGCCCATGATGCTCTTGGCATTCACCCGCCGCGCGCCGCGGCTGAGGTGGATCTCGCAGGGATAGCTGCCGGCCAGCTTGGTCAGCTTGGCCGAGGCACGCGCGTGCAGGCCGAGCTTATTGCTGATGCTGATGCGCGTCGTGATCATGTCCGGGTCGGGGGCCGACAGGCTGGGTCTGGTTGAGGGGACGGGCGCTGGCGATCTGCATCACGCCCTGGGTCGCGCCGGCAAGCGCCCGCGTGACCAGCTGCTCGAGCGGCTCGGCCGCGTAGTTGATCGCGCGCCACACCATCGGCACATTGGCGCCGGTGACGAGCTTGACGTCGACGCCGTTGGCCAGGCGCTGGGCGACGTTCGACGGCGTCGCGCCGAACACGTCGCTGAGGATCAGCACCTCGCGGCGCTCGCCCCCCGCGCGGGCGCGCTCGAGCAGTTCACGCGCGAGCGCCTCGGCCTCGTCCGGCGACCACTGCGGCGCCACGTCGAGCGCCTCGATGCGCGCCGCCGCCTCGGGGAAGGCATGCGCCGCGGCGGCCTTCAGGGCGGTCGCGAGCGGTGCGTGCGCGATGATCAGGATGCCGGCCATGTGCCCCTGAATTATGGGCGCGGCACGAGGTTGTCGAAGAAGGTGTCGAGCGACTGCGGCGACGGCGCCCCACCGAGCGCGGCGGCGTGGAAGACCCGCCCGCCATGGGCGAACACCACCGCACGCTCGATCACCGGGGTGCCATCGGGGCGGCGCCCCTCCACCGTGAAGCGCGCCGCGCCGGCACGCGGCGCGATGCCGCGCAGCGCGAGGGGCCCGCGCACGGTTTCGCGGCCGTCGAGTGCCTGCAAGCGTGCGGCCCGCAGCGCATCGAGCGCGGCGTCGATCCGCTGCGCGTCCGCCCAGGGCGTGCTGGCAATGCCCCAGGTCGTCCCCTCGGCACTGCAGGCAAGCAACTCGAGCGGCACCGTCGCACCGGCGAGCACCACCCCGCGCTCGCGGCGCTCGGGCTTGCACGGCAGCCAGGCGGTCAGCACGGCGCCAGCCGGCCGCACCTCGCGCCAGTCCAGTGCCGGTGCGCAGGCGCCGACGAGCCACGGCACCACCGCCAGGCACAGGAAACGACGAAGGACGGGCAGGCGCAGCATCACGGGATTATCGGCAGCGCCATTCAGGCGCCGGAGGCCGATCCTGCGCCTTCCCGGGCTTGCGCCCCGTGCGCTCGGCGATGGTTGCGTCGGCGTCGTGCCGATCGAATGGCCGCGCCCCTTGGTCCCGCGGACTGGGGTTCGCCCCCGAACCGGGGGGCCGTCCGGCACGCGCGCCGGTAAAGACGCCCCCGGACCGTGCGAATCGTCACAAAATGTCAGCGTGTTCGATGCCCCCGCTCCCTCGGGACTTTCCGGTCCCGCCTTCGCCGCCATGAGCGACCGCGCCCCCTTGCCCCTCCCCCTGCCGGCCGCCGGTGCCGACGGCGATGACGCCGCCGAAAGTTGGCGCGAATTCACCGCGCAGGTCGGCCGCGAGGTCGCCGAACCGCTGAGCAGCGCGCTCGAGCGCGTGATCCAGCTCACCACCACCGGTCGCATCGATCGCGATGGGCTGCGCCAGCTGCGCGCCGAGATCGAGCGTGCCCGACGCGTCGGCATCGTCAGTCAGCAGCTCGCGCGCTTCGCGTCGAAGCGGCTGCGCCAGTCGCATGAACGGCTCAACCTTGCCAACACGCTGCAGTCGGTGCTCACGCACCGGCAGCGCGAGATCGCGTCGCGCGGCATCCACGTCAAGCAGAGCACGCGGCCCATCGAGGTGCTGGTCGACCCGGCGCTGTTGTTCAGCCTGCTCAACGCAGTGCTCGACTGGGCCGTCGAGGCAGCCCGCTCGACGGTCGACCTGCGGGTCGACCTGAAGACCTGGCCGGTGCACGGCCGCATCTCGTGCAGCTTCGCGCATGCCGGCGCCGACGATGCGACGCCCGGCCATGGCGCGACGCTGGAGTCGGTCAACTGGCACCTGGTCCAGCAGATCGCCCGCGCGATGGACCTCGAACTGGATCGCGAGGACAGCGCGGCCCGGGTCAAGCTGGTGCTCGAATTCCCGCGCACCGTCAACGACGAGCTCGAAGGGCTGAGCACGGTCGAGCTCGACCACGGCGACAGCCCGAGCCTGAACTCCAAGCCGCTGGCCGGCAGCCAGGTCCTGGTGCTCGCGGCACGCCGCGAGGTGCGCGTGAAGGTGCGCAACGCGATCGCCAACATGGGCCTGATCGTCGACTTCGTCGCCTCGGTCGACGAGGCGGTCGACTTCTGCCGCGACGGCCTGCCGCACGCGATCATCTTCGAGGGCGTGCTGCGCGGCGAACGGCTCGATCAGCTCGCCGACGACATCCGCGCCGAGCTGCCCGGCTTCTCGTTCATCGAGATCGTCGAGGAGGGCAATGCCTTCGAGATCTCCGGCTTCAACGGCATGAGCCACGCGCGCGTCGGCCGCGACGGCCTGCAGCACTCGCTGCCCTCGGCGCTGGTGTTCGAGCTCTCGCGCAGCTTCTGAGCCGGGCCGCGGCGCTCAGCCGAGCGAGCCGAACACCTTCTTCAGGATCTCGCTGCCGGTGCCGACCGGGTCCTTGCGGATCTTCTTCTCCTCCTCGCCGATCATGAAGTAGAGGCCGTCCAGCGCCTTGCCGGTGACGTACCGCTGGACGTTGGCGTCCTCCTTCTTGACCAGGCCGAAACCCGAGGCCTTGCCGGCCACCGCGTTGTACTTGTCGGCCAGCGCGACCTTCTCGGTCGCCTTCGTGACGATGGGCAGGAACTTCTCGCCCAGCGGCAGGCGGGTCTTGCCGGCGAAGAACTGGGTCACCGAGGTGTCGCCGCCGGTGAGGATCTTGCGCGCGTCCTCGACCGTCATGCGCTTGACCGCGTCGCTCAGCAGCGGCCGGGCCTCGGGCACCGCCGCCTCGGCGGCGCGGTTCATCGCGGTGACGAGTTCGTCGACCTTGGCGCCCTGCCCCAGGCTCTTGAGCAGCTTGGCGGCGCTCTCCAGCCCGCCTGGCAGCGGGATGCGCACCTTCGGGTTGCCGAGGAATCCATCGGGGCGGCCCAGCAGGCCGACCGCCGCCTCGGCGCCACGCTCGAGCGCCGTCTTCAGCCCCGCGTTGGCATCCGCATCACTGAGCGACCAGGCCCGCGCCTCGGCCCACAGCACCCACAGGCCCAGCCCGGCAAGGCCGTGGCCGGCAAACGCTCTGCGATCCATGTTCTGCTCCGCGATGACGAGACGCCGATGTTGCGGCCGCCGGGCCGCTCTTGGCAATGGCAGCAACACCGCGCGGGATTTGTCACCGCGCTGGCGGTGACCTCCGGCATCATCGGCCTGCGGCGGGCGGTCAGACCCGCCGTCCCCTCAAAGGAGGCCCCATGGCTGGCAAGTTCGAGCTCAAGAAATCGTCCAACGGCAAGTTCTTCTTCAACCTGCTCGCCGGCAATGGTCAGATCGTGCTGACGAGCGAGATGTACGAGGCCAAGCCGAGCGCGCTCAACGGCATCGAGTCGGTCAAGAAGAACGCCGCCGATGCCAAGCGCTTCGAGAAGCTCGTCAATAAGTCGGGCGCACCGTACTTCGTGCTGAAGGCCGGCAACAGCCAGGTGATCGGCCAGAGCCAGGCCTACGGCAGCGAGGCAGCGCGCGACGCCGGCATCGCCGCCGTGGGCACGGCGGCCGATGGCGCGGCCACCAGCGACCTGAGCGGCTGAACCCCGGAGTCAGCCCGAGCGCAGCAGCGAGGACACCACGTCGGACTGCGTCAGCATCCCGACCAGCCGTGCCTCGGGGCCGACGATCGGGATGTGGTGGTGCCCGCCCTGGGCGAACAGCGGCAGCAGCTCGGCCAGCGGCCGCTCGGCGCTGGCCACGCGCACCTGGCGCGTCATGATCTGGCCGACGACTTCGGCCTTGTCGCCGTGCGTCACCCCGCTCGGGCGGATGAAGGCGCGCAGGCGCTGCGGCCAGCCCTCGTGCAGATCGAGGTCGGCGTGACGCAGGAAATCGGCCAGCGTGACGATGCCGACCACGCGCCGCGCCCGGTCCACCACCGGCAGCGCCTTGATGCGTTCGCGCCGCAGCAGCGCCCAGGCCTCGTGCAGCGGCGTGCCGAAGGAGACCGTGATCGGCTCGCGGCTCATCACGTCGGCGCAGCGCAGCGCGCCGAGCCGGCGCCGGTAGCCCTCGCCCTCGGCGGCGGCCAGCAGCGCCGCCAGATCGTCGCGCGGCACGTCGAGCACCTGGTTGTAGCGCTCGAGCACCCGGTCGAGATCGCCGTCGGTGAACCCGGCCCCGTTCGGCAGCGGCGCGGCCGGCGCCTCGGGCGCATGGGGGTAGCGCCGGCCGGTCGCACGGTTGTAGGCCACCCCGGCCGCGACCAGCAGCAACGAGTTGGTGGCCGCCGGGAACAGCGCAAAGCCGAACTGGCCGACCCCGCCCAGCGCCGCCAGCAAGGCCATCGCGCCTCCGGGCGGATGCAGGCAGCGCAGCGTGAACATCATGCCGATCGCCAGCATGACGGCGACTCCAGCGGCCCAGGCCGGGTCGGGCACCAGGACCGCACAGGCCACCCCGACGAGCGCCGAGACCGTGTTGCCGCCGACCACCGACCAGGGCTGGGCCAGCGGGCTGGCCGGCACCGCAAACACCAGCACCGCACTGGCACCGAGCGGCGCGACCAGCCAGGGGCTGCTGCCGTTGGCGAGCGCGCGGCACAGCAGCGCGGCGATCAGCACGCCCAGGCCGGCCCCGAGGGCCGCGCGCGCCTGCTCGGCGGCATCGACACGCAGGCGCGCCGGCTGCCAGGCGCGCCAGCGCGAGGTCGGCTCAGTCGGCCGTGACACCCGCGGCGTGGGCCTGCTGGTCGGCGTGGTAGCTCGAGCGCACCATCGCCCCCACCGCCGCGTGAC
>CAYOXW010000117.1:0-8447 GCA_964408005.1 uncultured Methylibium sp. | reverse complement strand
CCGGCCCGACTACCTGCTCAAGGTGCGCGGCATGAGCATGCGCGACGCCGGCATCCTCGACGGCGATCTGCTGGCGGTGCAGAAGGCCACCGACGCCAAGAACGGCCAGATCGTCGTCGCCCGGTTGGGCGAGGACGTCACCGTCAAGCGCTTCCGCCGGGTGCGCGGCACGGTCGAACTGATTCCGGAGAACCCCGACTTCGAGACGATCCTCGTCACCGAGGACAGCGGCCCGTTCGCGATCGAGGGTCTCGCGGTCGGGCTGATCCGCAACACCATGCTGATGTGATGAGCGCGACGATGGCTGCCAGCACCGCCCGCGCCTCGACGCCGATGCGCCGCAAGGCACTCGCCGCCGCCGATTGCACGACGCTCGAGCAGATTCCCAACATCGGTCCCGCGCTCGCGGCCGACCTGCGCTCGATCGGCATCGAGCATCCGCTCCAGCTTGTCGACCGGGACGCCTACGGGCTCTACCGCACGCTGTGCGAGCGCAGCGGCCGGCACCAGGACCCCTGCGTGCTCGACACCTTCCTGGCCGCGACCGACTTCATGCGGGGCGCCTCGCCCCTGCCGTGGTGGCACTACACGGCCCAGCGCAAACGCGTCTACGGACCGCTCGCACCATCCGCGGTGCGAGGCCGCAGCGGAGGCTCCCCACCGCGCTGAATCCGCGGTCCCCGGCCTCCGCAGGTGACGGGCATCAGCGCCATCCTGGCGCGCGATCCTGCAGACGGCCATGCAACCCGAATCCTGTCGAACTTCCTACTGATGAGGAGTTTCGAGATGGTCACGCTTCTATGGAATCCGCTGCGGCGGTGGTGGACGATGGGTGTCACGGCAGCAGCGCCGGTAGCGGCGTTGCCGATGTACCGGCCCGCGGTGCGCAGCGTTCGCAGCCCCCGGCCCCCAGTCAGCCGGCCACTCACCCCCTTTCATGTCGGCCCCGGCGCGGTGCAGGGAGCGCGGCAGGCGGCGCGCCGCTTCTGGATGACGCTCGATCCCCAGGATCGCCGTCGCGGCGCGATTGGTGGCTCCTTCGCCGAGGTGTGCGCGGCGCTCGAGCGCCTTGCCGCGGTCGAAGAGCGCGTGCGCGGCTGAGGCCACACCCACCAATGCGAAGCGGCCCCGCAGGGCCGCTTCGTCACACCGCCGCAGGGCGCGCGTCAGCCCATGTGCAGGCCGCCGTTGACCGAGAAGTCGGCACCGGTGGTGAAACCGCTGTCGTCACCGGACAGCCAGCCGACAATGGAGCCGATCTCCTCCGGGGCCCCGAGGCGCTTGACGGGGATCGTCGCGACGATCTTCTCGAGGACTTCGGGCTTGATCGCGCGCACCATGTCGGTCCCGATGTAGCCCGGGCTCACGGTGTTGACCGTGATGCCCTTGCCGGCCAGTTCCTGCGCCAGCGCCATCGTGAAGCCGTGCATGCCCGCCTTGGCCGCCGAATAGTTCGTCTGACCGGCCTGCCCCTTCTCCCCGTTGACCGAGCTGATCTGGACGATCCGGCCCCAGCCCTTCTCCACCATGCCCGGCACCACCTGCTTGGTGACGTTGAACATGCTGTTGAGGTTGGTGTCGATGACCGCCTTCCAGTCATCCGGCGTCATCTTCAGGAACATGCGGTCGCGCGTGATCCCTGCGTTGTTCACCAGCACGTCGATCGGGCCGTGTTCGGCCCTTGCCGCGCTGAACGCCGCCACGGTGCTGTCCCAGTCGGCCACGTTGCCCACGCTGGCATAGAAGTCGTAGCCCAGCGCCTTCTGCTCGTCGAGCCACTTCTGGAAATCACGGCTCGGACCACAGCCGGCGATGACCTTGAAGCCGTCCTTGTGCAGCCGCTGGCAGATCGCGGTACCAATGCCTCCCATACCGCCGGTGACGTAAGCGACCTTCTTGCTCATTTCTGTGCTCCTGTGTTTATGGTGATCGTCAAACGACGGTTCTAGCGTGAGGCCCTCGGCCCCGGGTGGTCAACCGGGGTTCGCCCGGGTCTCCACCCCCATGCAAGTGTCACGCCGGCCGCGCAGAGGCGGGCGAAGCGCCGCTGCCTCGGTACGAATCCCGACCGGCTGTACCTGCGCGCAACGGCCGCCTGCTCAGCGCTCCACCGTCAATGCAACGCCCATGCCGCCCCCGATACACAGCGAGGCGATGCCCTTGCGAGCATCGCGGCGCTGCATCTCGTGCAGCAGCGTCACGAGGATACGACAGCCCGATGCGCCGATCGGATGGCCGATCGCGATCGCACCGCCGTTGACGTTGATCTTGCTGGTGTCCCAGCCCATCTCCTTGTTGACCGCGCAGGCCTGGGCCGCGAAGGCCTCGTTGATCTCGAGCAGGTCAAGGTCCGCGGCCTTCCAGCCGGCGCGCGCGAGCGCGGTCTGGCTGGCCGGCACCGGGCCCATGCCCATGAGCGCCGGGTCCAGGCCCGAACTGGCATAGGAAGCGATACGCGCCAGCGGCTTCAGGCCGAGCTGGTCGGCCTTGGCCGCACTCATCACCAGCACCGCGGCGGCGCCGTCGTTGATGCCCGAGGCATTGCCGGCGGTCACGCCGCCGGCCTTGTCGAAGGCTGGACGCAGGCCGGCCAGGCCTTCGGCGCTGCTCTTGCGGTTCAGGAACTCGTCGTTCGCGAAGACGATCGGGTCGCCCTTCTTCTGCGCGATGCTGAACGGGACGATCTCGTCCTTGAACTTGCCGGCGTCCTGGGCCGCGGCGGCCTTGAGCTGCGAGGCCAGCGCGAAGGCATCCTGCTCCTCGCGCGAGATGCCGTACTTCTTGGCCACGTTCTCGGCCGTGATACCCATGTGGTACTGGTTGTAGACGTCCCACAGGCCGTCGTTGATCATGGAGTCGACCATCTTCCAGTCGCCCATGCGCTGGCCGTCGCGCGAGCCCATCAGCACGTGCGGCGCGAGGCTCATGGTCTCCTGGCCACCGGCGATCACGATCTCGGCATCGCCGTCGCGGATGGCCTGGGCCGCCAGCATCACCGCCTTCAGGCCCGAGCCGCAGACGACGTTGATCGTCATCGCCGGCACGGCATGCGGCAGGCCGGCCTTCAACGTCGACTGGCGAGCCGGGTTCTGGCCGCTGCCGGCGGTCAGCACCTGCCCCAGGATGACCTGGCCCACCTGCTCCGGCGCGAGCTTGGCGCGCTCGAGCAGGCTCTTGATGACGGCCGCGCCGAGCTCGGGCGCGGGGGTCTTGGCCAGCGTGCCGCCGAACTTGCCCACGGCGGTGCGGGCGGCGGCGACGATGACGATCTCGGTGCTCATGACGGGTTCCTCGGTGCTCTGCGGATGGAAGGGATCAGGCCTTGGCCTTGACATAGCGGCCGGGCGCGGGCTCGATGGCCTTGTGCGTCCGGTCGCCATAGGTCTTCGGTGCAGCAATTGCCTTGCCAGCATGACCGGCCAGCCAGCTGTACCAGGCCGGCCACCAGCTGCCGGCCTGCTCGGTCGCCCCGTCGACCCAGGCGTCGGCGGTCTTGGGCAGCTTCGGGTTCACCCAGTAATGGCGCTTCTTCTTTGCCGGCGGGTTGATCACGCCGGCGATGTGGCCGGAGGCGCCCAGCACGAACTGCTTCTTGCCGGGCAGGATGTGCACGCTCTCGTAGGCGCTGTGCCAGGGCACGATGTGGTCCTCGCGCGAGGCATAGAGGAAGGCCGGCATGTCGAGGTGGCGCAGATCGATCGGCTGGCCGCAGACGCTGACCTTGCCGGGCGTGCGCAGGTCGTTCTGCAGGTAGGTGTGGCGCAGGTACCAGCAGAACATCGGGCCCGGCAGGTTGGTGCTGTCGGAGTTCCAGTAGAGCAGGTCGAAGGGCGGCGGCGTCTCGCCCTTCAGATAGTTGCCGACGACATAGTTCCAGACCAGGTCGTTCGGTCGCAGGAAGCTGAAGGTCGTCGCGAGTTCGTGCCCGCGCAGCAGGCCGCCCTGCCCGATCGCGAGCTCGCGCAGCCGCACCGAGGCCTCGTCGATGAAGACATCGATGATGCCGGTGTCCCCGAAATCGAGGAAGCTCGTCAGCATCGTCAGGCTGGCCGCCGGCTTCTCGCCACGGCCGGCCAGCACCGCCAGCGCGGTCGCGAGCAGCGTGCCGCCGACGCAGAAACCGAGCACATTGATCTGCCGCTGGCGCGAGATCGCCTGCACCTCGGTGATCGCGCGGATCACCGCATCCTCGATGTAGTCGTCCCAGGTCTTGTCCTGCACCGCCTCGGTCGCGTTGACCCAGCTGATCAGGAACACGCGGTGGCCCTGGCTCACCGCGTGGCGCACGAAGGAGTTCTCGGGCTGCAGGTCGAGGATGTAGAACTTGTTGATGCACGGCGGCACCACCAGCAGCGGCCGCTCGTAGACCGTCTCGGTCAGCGGCTTGTACTCGAGCAGCTGGAACAACTCGTTCTCATAGACCACCGCGCCCTCGGTCGTCGCGACATTGCGACCGACTTCGAACACGCTCTCATCGGTCTGCGACACGTGGCCCTGCTGGATGTCGCGCCACAGGTGCTGCAGCCCCTGGGCAATGCTCTCGCCCTGGGTCTCGATCGCCTTGCGCTGCGCCTCGGGGTTGAGCGCCAGGTAGTTCGATGGCGACGCCGCGTCGACCCACTGCTGGACCGCGAAACGGATACGCTGGCGGGTCTTCTCGTCGGCCTGCACCTGCTCGGCCATCTCCATCAGCATGCGCGCGTTGAGCAGGTACAGGCTGCTCATGAACGCCGAGGCCGGGTTGCTGCTCCACTCCTTGGATGCGAAGCGGCGGTCACCGCTGGCGGCCCCGCTCGCCTGGCCCGTGGCCTGGTTCCACAACGCCGTGGCCTCCTGCAGGTAGTCGGCCTGGAGCTTGCTGATCGACTCTGGCGCGAATTGCAGGCCGGTGAGCCCCTGCATCGCCTTCATCCAACCCTCGGTCAGTTCCTGAGCGGAACGGCTCGGGTCGAACCCGGCACCGAATCCAGGCCACGCGCCAGCGTCAGTGTTCATGCATCTCCTCGCGGTTTCGACGATTATCAGCCACAGGCTTGCGTCGAACTGAACGCCGCAGCCTTTCTGCCGGCCCCCGATCCTTGCTCTCCGGACACCCCATGTACCTCGTTGCGATTGCCTGGCTTTACGTCGTGCTGATGATGGCCGTGGCGGAGGCAACCCATGCGCAAGGCAGCGTGCTCGGCGCGGTGTTCACCTTCTTGCTCTACGGCGTCGCGCCGCTGGCGGTGGTGATGTACATCCTCGGCACACCGGCCCGGCGCCGCGCGCGGCACGCCGCGGAGGCCTCAGCCGCGGCTGGTGATCCAGATCGCGGCGGCCATGCGCCCGCTGTTGCCGAACTGCGGCCGGTCGCGGCGGAACGAGAAGAAGCGTGAGGCCTGCTCGACGGTGCACCAGCCTCCGCCGCTGACGCGGTCGAGCCCGAGCGCACCGAGCCGGTCACGCGCCAGGCCGGCCAGGTCGGCCAGCCAGTGGCCCGGCCGATCGGGCACGAAGCGCGGTTGCGCGCGCTCCGGCTCGATCCCGAAGCCTGCCAGCACGTCCGCGCCGACCTCGAACCGTCGCGGTCCGATGCAGGGGCCGAGCCAGGCCTCGAGCTCGTCCGGCGCGCAGCCGGTCGCCTCGCACAGCGCGCCGACCGTGGCCTCGAGCACCCCGCCGGCCAGCCCGCGCCAGCCGGCATGGGCGGCGGCGACGCCGCGCGCGCCCGGCGCGGCGAACAGCACCGGCAGGCAGTCGGCCACCTGGATCACGCAGGCCTGTCCGGGCTCGGTCGTGACGCAGGCGTCGGCTTCGGGCGTGCCCTGGGCCGGCAGCCGGACCACGGTTTGGCCATGGACCTGGCGCAGCCAGGTCGGCACGGCACCGAGTGCCGCCGCGAAGCGCGCGCGGTTGCGCGCCACGCAGGCCGGATCGTCGCCCACGGCGTCGCCGAGGTTCAGGCTCGCATAGACGTCGCGGCTGCAACCACCGGCGCGCGTCGTCATCAGCGCCGCGACGCCGGGGGTCGCGAATGTCGGGCGCAGCCAGTCGGGGTGCGCGGCCGTGCTCACGGTTCGGCGTCAGGACAGGCCGAGGGCTGGGCGCGCTGGAAGGCCGGCAGCGCCATGCAGGCCTCGAACACGCGCATCACCGTCGGGACCGGATCGAGCCGGCAGTCGAAGCGCCGCGCATTGACAATCTGCGGCACCAGCACGCAGTCGGCCAGCGTCGGCGCGTCGCCGTGGCAGTAGCGCCCGGTCTGCGGCTCGGCGGCGAGCCTGCGCTCGAGCGCGGCCAGCCCCTGCTCGACCCAGTGCCGGTACCAGCCGTTCTTCGCCGCCTCGTCGAGCTTCAGATCCCGCACCAGATAGCGCAGCACGCGCAGGTTGTTCAGCGGGTGGATCTCGCAGGCGATGTCGAGCGCCAGCGAACGGATGCGCGCACGATCGCGCGCCGAGCCGGGCAGTAGCGGTGGCTGCGGATGGCGCTCGTCGAGGTATTCGATGATCGCGAGCGACTGCCCGATCGACGCGTCGTCGTCGACCAGCTGCGGCACCAGCCGCGTTGCCGATACCCCCGCATAGACCTCGCCCTGCTGCTCGCCCCTGGGCAGGTCGACCGAGCGGTAGTCGTAGCCCAGGCCCTTGAGTTCGAGCGCGATGCGCACGCGAAACGCCGCCGAGGAGCGGAAGTAGCTGTACAGCTCCATCGCCATCGGCCTCTCAGTCGACGAGCTGCACCCGCAGAGGCTCCAGCCCCTCGATACGCGCCTCGATCAGGTCGCCCACACGCACCGCCGCGACACCCTGCGGCGTGCCGGTATAGATCAGGTCGCCGGGGGCCAGCGTCCACGCTCTCGACAGGTGCTCGATCACCTCGGCGACGCTCCAGATCATGCGGTCGACATGGCTGAGCTGGCGCACCGTGCCGTTGACGTCGAGCGCAATCGGCGCGCCGTGGATACCCGGCACCGCGGCCGCCGGCGTGATCGGTCCGATGGGCGCGGAAGCCTCGAAGCCCTTGGCGATGCACCAGGGCCGGCCGGCCTTCTTCATCTCGGCTTGCAGGTCGCGGCGTGTCATGTCGAGACCGACCGCATAGCCCCAGACATGCTCGCGCGCCTGCACGGCCGGGATGTCGCGGCCGCCGCGGCCGATCGCCACGACCAGCTCGACCTCGTGGTGCAGGTCCTGCGTCAGCGGCGGATAGGGCATCGCGCCGGTCACACCGGACTCGACCGGCAGCAGCGCGTCGCCGGGCTTCAGGAAGAAGAACGGTGCCTCGCGACCGCTGTGCCCCATCTCGAGCGCATGCTCGGCGTAGTTGCGGCCGACACAGTAGATGCGGTGCACCGGGAAGCGCGCCGCGCTGCCCGTGACGGGCGCGCTGACGACGTCGGGCGGATCGATGACGAAGGCCATGGCGGACGGACGGTGGCAAGCCCGGGGCCGATGATGATGCCATGCGCTCGCTACACTGCCACGCATGTTCCGCCCGCGCAGCATCCGCCATTGCAAGGACTGCGGTGGCCACGCCGAGTACCGCATCCCCTCGGACGACAACCGCGAACGAGCGATCTGCGCGGATTGCGGCCTGGTGCACTATGAAAACCCGCTGACCGTCGTCGGCACGCTGCCGGTGTGGGGCGACCGCGTGCTGCTGTGCCGCCGGGCGATCGAGCCGCGGCACGGTTTCTGGACGCTGCCGGCCGGCTTTCTCGAACTCGGCGAGAGCACCGAGCAGGGCGCGGTGCGCGAGACCGCCGAGGAAGCCGGTGCGCGCGTCGAACTGCTGGGCCTCTACACGGTGCTCAACGTCGTGAGGGTCGGGCAGATCCACCTCTTTTACCGGGCGACACTGCGCGACATCGACTTCGCGCCGGGAGCCGAGTCGCTCGAGGTGCGGCTGTTCGCCGAGCACGAACTCCCCTGGGAGGACCTCGCCTTTCGTACCGTCAGCGAGACGCTGCGACGCTATTTCGCCGATCGCACGCAGGAGCGCTACGCGGTGCATTGCGCCGATATCGCCTGAACTCGCGAAAGCGCCCGAGGAAGGCCGGTATACTGCGCTGCTTCGGGGCGTAGCGCAGCCTGGTAGCGCACTTGCATGGGGTGCAAGGGGTCGCGAGTTCGAATCCCGCCGTCCCGACCAATGAACGACAAAGGGGTAGCCGATCGGCTACCCCTTTTTGTTTTGTCGCTCGCCTCGCTCAGGGCTTGAAGAGTTCGTCGAGCAGGTCCCCCGGAATAGTCTGCGGGTCGTCCTCGCTCACGTCGAGACCTGTCCGCAGGTCGTAGGACGACTCATACCACCAGCGCTCGCACTTGGCGGCAGACTCCCAGACCTCGCCGGGGATCTCCGTCCGAGCGTCGCGCCCGCTTGCGGGCGACGTCTCCGACAACCCGGACGGTGGGACGTACTTGAACACCAGCTTGGCCACCGCTCGACTCCGACTTGCTCCTGCG
>CAYOXW010000116.1:0-8591 GCA_964408005.1 uncultured Methylibium sp. | reverse complement strand
CGCTTCAGGGATTCGAACCCCGGACCTGCGGATTATGATTCCGTCGCTCTAACCGACTGAGCTAAAGCGCCAAAAGGGGCGCATTATAGCCATGCCTTTGCGGCCCGTTTAGATCAGCTGGCCGATCAGCATCGCGATGAAGCTCAGCAGCACGGTGGTGGCGATCGGCAGCGACCAGTCGCGCCCGGCGAGGCGGAAGTGCAGGTCGCCCGGCAGCCGCCCGAGGCCCAGGCGCCGCAACCAGGGCCCGAGCGCGTTGAAGACGAGCAGCGCGAGCACGACCACGATCATCCAGCGCAGCATCGGGTGGGGTCCTCAGAGCGTGTGGCTGCGGTCGCCGCGGGTGAAGCCGAGCGCGTCGAAGGGCTCACCGGCGGCGAAGCCGATCACCTTGAACAGCTCGCCCATCTCGTGCTCGGTCAGCAGCTTCTGGGCGTTGGCGATGCCGCGCGGGTCGGCCCCGCGCAGCAGTTCCAGCAGCCCGCAGTTGATCAGGAAATGCGCCTGGCTGGTGTAGCCCAGCACCTGCAGCCCGGCGTCCTGGCCGGCCAGCGCGATGCCGCTGAAGTTCACGTGCGCGGTGATGTCCTTCTCGCCCACGTCCGCCAGCGGGTCGGCGTCGGCCTGGTGGCCGCGGTGGCACATCAGCGTGCCGCCGTGGCGCTGCGGGTGGTGGTACTCGTGCTCGGGAAAGCCGTAGTCGATGAAGAAGGCCGCGCCGCGCTTGAGCACGCCGGCGAGCGTGCGCACGAAGGCCTCGCCCTGGCGCTGCAGCTCGGTGGTCGTGCCGGGCACGGCCTGCTCGGCCAGCGGCGGGCGCAGGTCGGTCGGGCGGTCGGCGTAGCGGAAGCGGCCGCCCTCGTGGGCGACGCCGCGCTCGCACCACTGCACGCCGTCGTAGTGCAGCAGCGTGACCGGCATCGCATCGAGCACCTCGTTGCCGACGACGACGGCCTCGAGCGCCTCGGGCAGCCGCTCGGCCCAGTGCAGCCTGCCGGCATGTGCCGCGAGCGTGGCGCGCTGGCGCTCGCGCAGCGCCGCCGACAGCTCGACGATCACGTAGCGCTCGACGCGCTCGCCCAGCGCGTCGAGCAGCTGCGCCGCCAGCGCGCCCGAGCCGCCGCCGAACTCCCAGACCTCGCGCGTGCCGCTCGCCTCGAGCGCCTGGCCGACCTGGCGCGCCAGCGCGCGGCCGAACAGCGGGCTGAGCTCGGGCGCGGTGACGAAGTCACTGCCCGAGCCGGGCAGGGCGCCGAACTGGCGGTCGCCGCGCGCGTAATAGCCCAGGCCGGGCTCGTACAGCGCCAGCGCCATGTAGCGCTCGAAGCCGATCCAGCCGCCGGCCGCGTCGATCGCCTGCGCGATGCGCCGGGTCAAGGGGGTCATGTCTACACTCACCGCCCGATCTTCCCATCGAATCCATGACTGTCCTCGCGCCCGTCACCCTCGTCACCGGAGGCGCCCGCCGCGTCGGCCGCGAGATCGCGCTGACCCTCGCGGCGCACGGCCACGACCTGGCCCTGCATGCCCACCACCTCGATGCCGCGGCCGACGAGACCTGCGCCGCGGTGCGCGCGCTCGGCCGGCGCTGCGAGCTCTTCGGCGCCGACTTTGCCGACGAGGCCGCGACCGCGGCGCTGGTGCCGGCCGCGCTGGCGGCGTTCGGCCGGCTCGACGGCGTGGTGCACAACGCCTCGCTGTTCGTGCACGACGACGTCGCGAGCTTCGACTACGCCAAGCTCAGCGCCCATGCCTGCGTCAACACCGGCTCGGCCGTGCTGCTGGCGCGTGCACTGCACGCCCACCTCGGCGCGCGCGCGGCGCGCGGCGCGCTGGTGCTGCTGCTCGACCAGCGGCTGTGGAATCCGAACCCGGACTACCTGTCCTACGCGCTGTCCAAGGCCGGGCTCGAGCTGCTGGTGCGCACGCTCGCCAAGTCGATGGCGCCGGCGCTGCGGGTGGTCGGCGTCGCGCCGGGCCTGGCGCTGGGCAGCCCGCTGATCGACGAGGCGCTGCTGCAGCACCTGGCGGCGCGCTCGCTGACCGGGCGCACGGTGCAGCCGGCCGAGATCGCCGAGACCGTGGCCTTCGCGCTGGGCAACGCCGCCTTCACCGGCAGCACGCTGATGGTCGACGCCGGCTACCACCTGCAGCCGATGGCGCGCGACTTCCCCTTCCTCTGACGGACGGGGCGGCCCGCGCGACAATCCGGGGCCATGTCCGCCGTCCTGCCCCCGCCGACCACCGCCGCCGCCAAACCCTCGGTGGCCACCGCCAAGCTGAGCAAGCGGCTGCACCGCCTGGTCGGGCAGGCGATCGGCGACTTCAACATGATCGAGCCGGGCGACAAGGTCATGGTCTGTGTCTCCGGCGGCAAGGACAGCTACGCGCTGCTCGACATCCTGCTCGAGCTGCGGCGGCGCGCGCCGGTGGCCTTCGAGCTGGTCGCCGTCAACCTCGACCAGAAGCAGCCGGGCTTCCCCGCGCAGGTGCTGCCCGAGTACCTCGCGTCGCGCGGCGTGCCCTTCCACATCGAGAACCAGGACACCTACTCGATCGTCAAGCGCGTCGTGCCCGAGGGCAAGACGATGTGCAGCCTGTGCTCGCGGCTGCGCCGCGGCATCCTCTACCGCGTCGCCGGCGAACTGGGCGCGACCAAGATCGCGCTCGGCCACCACCGCGACGACATGCTGCAGACCTTCTTCCTGAACATGTTCTTCGGCGCCAAGCTCAAGGGCATGCCGCCGAAGCTGGTCAGCGACGACGGCCGGCACGTGGTGATCCGCCCGCTGGCCTACGTGCCCGAGCACGACCTGGTCGCCTGGGCCCGGCACCGCGAGTTCCCGATCATTCCCTGCACCCTGTGCGGCAGCCAGGAGAACCTGCAGCGCAAGCAGATCGCCGCGATGCTGCGCGACTGGCAGCAGCGCTTTCCCGGCCGGGTCGAGAACATGGCGACCGCGCTCGGCCGCGTCGTGCCCTCGCACCTGCAGGACCGGAACCTCTATCCCTTCGCATCGCTCCAAGCCAGCGGCGTGGCCGACCCCGAGGGTGACCGCGCCTTCGACGAGGACGACGAGGTCTGCGCGCCGCGCCCGCCCGACGGCGCGAGCACGATCCGCTGGATCACCCCCGACTGAGCCGCGTGGCGGCGGCGAGGAGCGACACGATGCACCGACGCACTGCCCTGAGCGCCATCGCCGCCACCGCGGCCCTCCCGCTGCTGAGCGCCTGCGCGGGGCTGGACACCGTCGAGGTCGAGGTCGTCAGCCAGGGCGGCTGGGCGGCCGGGCGCAAGGCCGGCAGCTACGCGATCGAGCGCCTGCCCTCGCAGCAGGCCAACGCCGCCGAGCAGGAGCGCGTCGAGGCCGCGGCGCTCGGCGCGCTGCAGGCGGCGGGCTTCACGCCGGCGCCGCGCGACGAGGCCGAGGTGCTGATCCAGCTCGGCGCGCGCGTCTTCGTGGTGCCGCGCGGCGGCTACCCCTACCCGTCGATGTACTGGCGCAGCGACTGGTGGTACCACGGCGGTCGCTGGCCCTACTTCTGGGGCCCGCCCTATGGCTACGGCATGGGCTATGTCGAGGACTTCCCCGACTACCAGCGCGAGGTCGCGGTGTTGATCCGCGACCGCCGCAGCCAGCAGATCGTCTACGAGACGCGCGGCAGCTACACCAGCCGCTGGCGCTCGGACGCGCTGCTGCCGGCGATGTTCGAGGCGGTCATGAAGGACTTCCCGCACACCGCGCAGAGCCCGCGCAGCGTCACGGTGGCGCTGCCCAAGACGCGGCGCTGAGTCTGGCGGCGCGCCGCCTCAGGGGGCGGCCGAGGCCAGCAGGCGCAGATCCGACTGCCAGTCGCGCAGGCGGCGCTGGGCCGCCTCGCGCTGCGGCGGCGTGGCGGCGTTGTGCAGCCGCGCGAGCGCCTCGCAGTTGTAGCGCTCGAGCGTCTGCGCGTAGCGCTCGTAGTCGGCGTCGGGTGCCTGCAGCACGCGCTGCCAGACGCCGCGCAGCGCGGCCTCGGCCTGGGGCGGCGAGGTCGCGGCAAGGCCGCGCAGCACCTGCTGAAGATCGCGCTGGCGGCGCTGGCGCTCGGCCAGCCAGCGCCCGGCGTCGAAGGGCGAGGCCGCCACGGTCGCAGCCAGCAGCGCCCGCTGGGCCGGCGCGAGCCGGCCGTAGACGCGCTCGGCATGGACGGTCGCGCGCCTGAGCGCGGCGGCGCGGCGCTCGACCGGGTCGGGCTGCAGATATTCCTCGCGCGCCGCGGCCGCGACCTCGGCGTGCTTGCGCGCTAGCTGATCGAGCTGCTCGGGGCGCAGCGTCAGCGCGACCGCCGCCGCGCCCGGCAGGGCGCGCTGCACGGCCGCGTCGGCGCGCTCGCGCAGCGCGGCGAACCAGGCGCAGGCGCGCTCCGGCGTGGTGTCGGTGGTGGCGTCGACGGCGGCGCGCTCGAGCAGCGCCGCGTAGTCGGGCAGCTGGCTCGCGCGGTGCCAGGCGAACCACTGTGCGATGCCGTCGCGCGCCAGGCGCGTCTGCTCGCCGTCGAAGTCCACATGCCCGTCGAGCCACCAGTAGGTCAGGTGGTCGGCCTGCGAGTAAGCCAGTCGCAGCGTGCCGCAGCCGGCCAGCAGCCAGGCCGCGCACAGCAGCGCCGCGATAATCCGCAACGACCTCACACTGGGACACCGCTGCATGCTGGACGTCGTGATCATGGCCGCGGGCAAGGGCACCCGCATGAAATCGGCCCGGCCCAAGGTGCTGCACCAACTGGCGGGCCGCGCGCTATTGCAGCATGTGCTGGCGACCGCCGCCGGGCTCGGCGCGCAAAGGCTGATCACGGTCACGGGGCATGGCGCCGCCGAGGTCGAGGCGGCGATGCGCGCCGCCTTCCCGGCCGCGCCGCTGGCCTTCGTGCGCCAGGAGCCGCAGCTCGGCACCGGCCACGCGGTGCAGCAGGCCGTGCCGCTGCTCGGCGACACCGGCACCACGCTGATCCTCAACGGCGACGTGCCGCTGATCGAGGCCGCGACCGCGCGCGCGCTCATCGAGGCCTGCGGCGGCACGCGGCTCGCGCTGCTGACGATCGAGCTGGCCGATGCCAGCGGCTACGGCCGCATCCTGCGCGACGCGGCCGACGCGACACGCGTGCTCGGCATCGTCGAGCACAAAGACGCCAGCCCCGCGCAGCGCGCGATCCGGGAGGTCTACACCGGCCTGATGGCGGTGCCGACCGCGCAGCTCAAGCGCTGGCTGGCCCGCCTGGGCAACGACAACGCCCAGCGCGAGTACTACCTGACCGACATCGTCGCGATGGCGGTGGCCGACGGCGTGCCGGTGGTCGCGGCCCAGCCGGCCAGCGAGGCCGAGGTGCTGGGGGTCAACAGCCCGGCGCAGCTCGCCGAGCTGGAGCGCCGCCACCAGCGCGCCCAGGCCGAACGCCTGATGGAGGCCGGCGTGCGCCTGGCCGACCCGGCGCGCTTCGACCTGCGCGGCACGCTGGACTGCGGCGCCGACGTCGAGATCGACGTCAATTGCGTCTTCGAGGGCGCGGTCAGCCTCGGCGCGGGCGTGCGCATCGGCGCGAACTGCGTGATCCGCAACGCCCGCATCGACGCCGGCGCGCAGATCCACCCGTTCACCCACATCGACGGCGAGGCGCTCGGCGTCAGCGTCGGCGCGGGCGCGCTGGTCGGGCCCTTCGCGCGGCTGCGTCCCGGCGCCACGCTCGGGCCCGAGGTGCACATCGGCAACTTCGTCGAGGTCAAGAACAGCACGCTGGCGCGCGGCGCCAAGGCCAACCACCTTGCCTACCTCGGCGACGCGACGGTCGGCGAGCGCGTCAACTACGGCGCCGGCAGCATCACCGCCAACTACGACGGCGCCAACAAGCACCGCACCGTGATCGAGGCCGACGTGCACGTGGGCAGCAACTGCGTGCTCATCGCGCCCATCACGTTGGGCGCGGGCGCGACCATCGGTGGTGGCAGCACGATCGCCAAGGACGCGCCGCCCGGCCAGCTGACGGTGGCGCGCGCCAAGCAGGTCTCGCTCGTGGGCTGGAAACGGCCGAGCAAGCTGCGCTGAGCGCGCCGCGCGCGAGAACTCTGCACGCCCGCCCCGGCGGGCCGCGGGCTAGCATGCCCGCCCGTGAGCCGCCACGCCAAGATCGCCACCTACTACGGCCGACTGAAGGTCGCCAGCGACGCGCCGCCCGAGGTGATCCGCGCGGCCTACAAGGCGCTGGTGCAGAAGTACCACCCGGACCGCCACCAGGGCAGCATCCGCCACGAGATCGTGCTCGCGGCGCTGAACAAGGCCCAGGAGGTGCTGCTCGACCCCGGGCGTCGCGCCGCGCACGACGCCTGGATCCGCCAGGAGGAGATCCGTCTCGGCCTGCGCGAGCCCGGCGCCGAGGCGGCCCCCGGCCTCGCGACGCGCCTGCGGCTGGTCTGGTGGGCCTGGCGCGCCGACGGCCTGCCCCTCGGCGAGGCCAGCCGGCTGCACCTGGGCGTGGGCGAGCGCGCCGGCTTCACGCTGGCCGGCTGCCTGCTGGCCTTCGGCCTGCTCGGCGGCACGCTGCTGGTGCTGCGTCCCACCGACGAGCTCGCCGTGCTGCAGCGCGTGGTGACGCCGGCGCTGGCGGCCTCGGCGCCTGCCGGCTCACACTGAGGCCGGTGTCGGCAGCGGCAGCTCGCTGCCGAAACGCGCGCGGCGCACGCTGAAGAAGGCGCGCACGTTGCGCACGTTCGCGTCGGCGCGCAGCAGCCGCGCGGCGAGGGCCTCATAGGCCGGCATGTCCGGCACCGCGACCACCAGCACGAAGTCCGGCCCCGGCGAGACCCGCCAGCATTGCTGCACCGCCGGCTCGGCCAGCGCGCGGGCCTCGAAGGCATCGAGCCGCTCGGCGGCCTGCACGTCCAGCGTGACCTCCAGCAGTGCCTGCAACAGCGGACAGCCGGCCGCGGCCAGCGCCCGCGGCGAGAGCTGGGCGACGACGCGCTCGACCAGGCCGGCCTCGTGCAGCCGCCGCACGCGCCGGTGCGCGGTGGCCGGCGACACGCCGGCGGCCGCGGCCAGCGCCTGGTTCGAGCGCGAGGCGTCGCGCTGCAGGAGCTCGAGCAGGCGCAGGTCGATCGGGTCGAGGGGCATGGATATTCCGAGCTAATGTGGATCGATGAAGGAATTTTCTTTCAACCGAGCCTCGATGGGATTCAATATTCCTCAATTCGAGCCACTTTGAAAGCACATTCCTCGCGGCGCTTCCTAAGATGGCCGCCACTCCCACCTCCGGACAGGACAGTTCCATGTGCGGCATCGTTGGCGCGGTCGGCACGCGCAACATCGTTCCCCTTCTCGTCGAGGGCCTGAAGCGGCTCGAATACCGCGGCTACGACTCCTGCGGCGTCGCGGTCCACCAGGGCGGCGCGCTGCGCCGCAGCCGCAGCACCGCGCGCGTCGCCGAGCTGGCCACGCAGGTGACGGCCGACGCCGTCGAGGGCGTGACCGGCATCGCCCACACCCGCTGGGCCACCCACGGCGCGCCGGCGGTGCACAACGCCCACCCGCATTTCTCCACCGGCCCCGGCGGCGATGCCGCACGCCCGGCGCGCATCGCGCTCGTGCACAACGGCATCATCGAGAACCACGACGAGCTGCGCGCCGAGCTGCAGGCGCGCGGCTACCGTTTCGCGAGCCAGACCGACACCGAGGTCATCGTCCACCTGGTCGACTCGCTCTACGACGGCGACCTGTTCGACGCCGTCCAGCAGGCCACGCGCCGGCTCCGGGGCGCCTACGCGCTGGCGGTGTTCTGCCGCGACGAGCCGCAGCGCGTGGTCGGCGCCCGCGAGGGGTCGCCGCTGGTGCTGGGGGTTGGCGACGGTGAGCGCTTCCTGGCCTCCGACGCGATGGCGCTGGCCGGCGTGACCGACCGCATCGTCTACCTCGAGGAGGGTGACGTGGTCGACCTGCAGCTCGGCCGCCACTGGATCAGCAGCCGCCAGGGCGAGCGCTTCGTGCCGGTCGAGCGCGAGGCGCGCGTCGTACAGGCCCACACCGGCGCCGCCGAGCTCGGCCCCTACCGCCACTACATGCAGAAGGAGATCTTCGAGCAGCCGCGCGCGATCGCCGACACGCTGGAGGGCGTCCAGGGCATCGTGCCCGAGCTGTTCGGCGCCGAGGCCGCGGCGCTGCTGCCGGGCGTGCAGTCGGTGCTGATCCTGGCCTGCGGCACCAGCTACTACGCCGGCTGCACCGCCAAGTACTGGCTCGAGGCCATCGCCGGCATCCCGACGCAGGTCGAGGTGGCCAGCGAATACCGCTACCGCGACAGCGTGCCCGATGCGCGCGCGCTGGTCGTCACCATCACCCAGAGCGGCGAGACCGCGGACACGCTGGCCGCGCTCAAGCATGCGCGCGCGCTCGGCATGACGAGCACGCTGACGGTGTGCAACGTCGCCACCAGCGCGATGGTGCGCGAATGCCGCATGGTCTACCTGACGCGCGCCGGCGTCGAGATTGGCGTCGCCTCGACCAAGGCCTTCACGACCCAGCTCGCCGGCCTGTTCCTGCTGACGCTGCAGCTCGCCAAGCTGC
>CAYOXW010000115.1:0-8751 GCA_964408005.1 uncultured Methylibium sp. | reverse complement strand
GCACCTTGCCGCCCATGTGGCCGCACTTCTTGACCGACGCGAGCTGGTCCTCGAAGTGCACGCCGGCGGCGCCGGCGGCGATCATGTTCTTCATCAGCTCGAAGGCGTTCAGCACGCCGCCGAAGCCGGCTTCAGCGTCGGCCACGATCGGCAGGAAGTAGTCGATGAACTCGGCCGAGCCCGGCTCGATGCCGCGCGACCACTGGATCTCGTCGGCACGCTTGAAGGTGTTGTTGATGCGACGGACCATCGTCGGCACCGAGTCGTAGGCGTACAGCGACTGGTCCGGGTACATGGTTTCGCTGGTGTTGCCGTCGGCGGCGACCTGCCAGCCCGACAGGTACACGGCCTCCAGGCCGGCCTTGGCCTGCTGCATCGCCTGACCGGCGGTGATCGCGCCGAAGGCATTGACGTAGCCCTTCTTGGCGCCGCCGTTCACCTTGTTCCACAGCGTCTCGGCGCCACGCTTGGCCAGCGTGTACTCGGGCTGCAGGCTGCCGCGCAGGCGCACGACGTCGGCGGCGCTGTAGCCGCGCTTCACGCCCTTCCAGCGCGGATTCTCGGCCCAGTCCTTCTCGAGGGCGGCGATCTGTTGTTGACGGGTCGGTTGGCTCATGGCGGGGCTCCGGAAGATTGAAGGGAGGCGGGAACGATGACGCACAGCGTAGCGCCAAAGCAGGCCCTTGTGAAGACTTATATCTTATATAAGACTAAAAAGAGACATGTTTAAAAACAAGGAGTTAGCAATTTCATTTCTGGATGTGAAACGGCATTTATCACGATGAAAAAATTTGCGGCGCCGCAGCAACTTCGGTTGTGCATCGCGGAATCCGGCACCGCAACGTGGCTCGATCCGGGCCGCGGCCGCCCTGAAATCGTGCCGACCTCCCCATCGGTGACCCGGCGTGATGCCTCGATCCGGCAGGCGTCCCGCCATCAGGCCGGGCCTGCACGATTCGGGCCGCCGCACGACAGTGCCGTACGGATCGGCCATGAATTCCTGGCGCCACGCCCGCCGGCGTGGCGCGCCCGCTTCTATGATTGCTCTGCAGTGCGCCGCAGCGGCACTGCGCGCCGGCGACCACCTTGCCGCCCCGACTTCAGCCCACGGCCCGGCCGGAAGGCCGTCCCACCACCCTCTGCGTGATGAGCGCCTTTGCCTTCCTCTCGAACCATGCCTTCCTGAAGGTGCCGATCGCCGACGCGAGCCGGCGCTACGCCGTCGCCGGCCTGGCCTGGGACGGCGCGGTAAGCAACCGGCCAGGGGCGCGCTTCGGTCCGCGCGCGATCCGCGAGGCCAGCCACATGCTGTGCGACGGCATCCACCCGCACTTCGATGTCACGCCCGCGGCGCTGCTCACCGACGTCGGCGACCTCGCGCTGCCCAACACCAGCCTCGCGGCGATGCGCGCCGCGATGGCGCAGCCGGTCGAGCAGCTGATCCGTCGCCACCACCTGGCCTGGCTCGGCGGCGACCATTCGGTGACGCTGCCACTGCTGCGCGCCTACCGCGCCTGGCTCGGCCAACCGCTGGCGGTGATCCACCTGACGCCCACTGCGACACCTGGGAGGACCATTTCGGCGAACCCAGCGGTCACAGCACCTGGGTCTACGAGGCGATCCAGCAGGGCCTGGTGCTCCCGGCGTGCTTCACCCAGATCGGCATCCGCTCGGCCGGCATGCGCGCCGCGCGCGACTACGTGCGCGAGCAAGGCGGCCAGATCTTCGGCGCGCGCGCGCTGCGCGGGCTGGAGAGCCCCGCCCAGCTCGCGCCGGTGCTCGACGCGATCCGTGCGCGGCTCGCCGCGCACGGCCACCCGCCGGTCTACCTGAGCCTGGACATCGACTGCCTCGACCCGGCGTTCGCCCCGGGCACCGGCACGCCCGAGCCGGGCGGCCTGAGCACGAACCAGGTGCTGACGATCCTCGAGGATCTGGCCGACCTCGACTTCGTCGGCATGGACTGCGTCGAGGTCGCACCGCCCTACGACCACGCCGAGCTGAGCAGCTACGCGGCCGCGAACTTTGTCTGGACCTACCTCTGCGGCCGCATCGCGCGCGGCGGCCCTCCCGCCTGAGCCGTCGTGGCCCGCGCGCCGCGTCGCGGCCCGCGCAGCAGCCGCAGCAGCACGCAGGCCAGCGCCGCCGCGCCCAGCACCGGCCGCAGATCCAGCCGCGCCGGCGCCGCGCGTGCGAGCTTCGGGCCCTCGAGCGCCTCGCGCAGCGCCGCGGGGTCGCCCAGACGCAGGTAGCCGAGGCCGGTCTCGCTGGCGAGCAGGCGCAGATAGTCCTCGCGCAGGGCCGACAGGTGCTCGGTGCCGGGGGTGGCGCCGGGCAGCGGCCGCACCACGGGCCCGTCAGGCTCGACCATCTGCTCGCCACCGACGCTGCCGCCGCGCCCGACGCTGCGGGGGTCGATCTGCAGCACCTCGTCGGCCTGCCACTCGCCGCGCGCGACGCCGTCGGGGCCGACCTTCGGGATCGGCAGCAGCTCGTCGCCCCCGACCCCGACGAGCAGCCCGCGCACCTCGCCGCGCGCGACGGTGAGGTTGGGCCGGTAGCGCGGGTTGAGGGGGGGCGACTCGTGGCCATCGGTCAGGAACAGCAGCGCCGGGCCGTCCGGCAGGGCCTTGACCGTCTCCATGCCGCTGTTGACCCCCTTGGCGACCTCGCTCGCGCCGGCCCAGGCCATGCGGCCGTCCATCAGCGCGAGCGTGCCCTGCAGCTCCTGCTGGTGCTCGCAGACCTCGATCGGCGTCAGCAGCAGCAGCGTGCGGTACTCGGTGAAGACGCCCAGCCCGAGCCGCGAGCCGCAAGGCAGCTGCTCGACCACCTGGGCCAGCGCCGCCTTGGCCGCGGCCAGCCGCGCCACCGGCCGACCGGCCGCCGGCAGTCGCCCGTCAGGCACGTTCATGCTCTGGGTGATGTCGACAACCGCGACCGCATCGACCTGCGCGCGCGTGACCGGCAGGCCGGGCCGCAGGAGGGTCGCCACCAACAGCAGCGCGGCCAGCACCAGCAGCAGGGCGTCGCGCCGGCCGCGCAGCACCCCCCGCCAGGCCGCGAGCGAGCGCCTCACGGCAGCCCCTGCGGCACGCCGCGGATCGTGATCGCGGCGCGCTCGGCGTCGTTGCGCGGTCCGCCGATCGAGGGGGTGGCGTCCTCGGGGTCGGGTTGCAGGCGCTGGGCGCGCTCGTAGTTGTAGCGCGCGTCCCAGTGCTGCGGGTCGGCCCGCAGCACCTCGCGGTAGCCCTGCTTGGCCAGCTCCAGCAGCGCGACCGCCTGGCCGCCGCCCTCGGCCTCGCGCAGGCGCCGGGCCTCGCGCATCAGCAGGTTGGCACTGTTGTAGCGCGCCGCCAGGCCCAGCCGGGGATCGGTGTAAAGCGTGCGGTAGAGCGCCAGCGCGCCCTCGAAGTCCTCGGCCGCGGCGAGCTCGCCAGCGCGCGCGAAGCGCAGCGTCGGCGAGGCCAGCGCCTGCTCGGTCGGCAGCTTCGCGACGCCGCCCGCCGCGGCCAGCGCATCGTCGCGCGCCAGCCGCCACCACTGCCAGCCGGCCCCGGCCGCCGCCGCGAGCGCCAGCGCCAGTGCGGTCAGCAGCATGCGCAGCCGCGTGCGCGGCGCGATCCGACGCGGGCTCGTCACCATGAGCGCCGCTCCATCAGCCGGGCTGCCAGCAAGCCCAGCAGCAACAGCAGGGCCGTGCCCCAGGCCCAGGGCGTGAGGTCGCGCCGCGGCACGATGTCGCGGTAGGCGATCGGCAGGTTCTCGAGCCGCCCGACGTCGGCCAGCGCGCGCTTGAGCGCCTCCGGGTCCTCGGCCTCGTAGGCCCGGTAGGGCACGCCGATGCCGCCGAGGAACTGGTGCAGGAAGTACTCGGGCGCGGTCTCGCCGTTGGCCATGGCCGCCTCCTCGGCGCGCAGGCCGGGGCTGCGGTGCGAGCGGATGTAGATCCAGTAGATGCCGACGCGCAGCTCGCGCGCGAGCCGGGCGATGTCCTCGCGGCGCTCCGGCTCGACCACGTCGCCGCCGTCGGACACCAGCATCACGATGCGCGAACCGGTGTAGGGCCGGTCGCGGTAGAGCTCGAGCGCGTCGAGCAGGGCCAGGCCGATGTCGGTCTCGGCCAGGCCGCGGCCGATCTGCCCGGCCGCGATCGATGCCTGCACCGCCGCGGGCTTCTGGGTGAAGCCCATCACGCGGATCGGCAGCGTCGTGAAGGTCTCCATCGCGAAGCGGTCCGCGACGCGCTGCGCGGCGAACTCGGCGAGCAGCTCGCGTGCGACCCGCTGCTTCGACGGGCGCTGCCGGTCGACCTCGCGGCTGGTGTTGTAGCTCAGCAGCGTGGGCTGCCGGTCGCGGTCGGCGCCGGTCACGAAGGACTGGTCCATGCTGCGGCTGCGGTCGACCAGCATCACGATCTCGGCGCCCTGCCCGACCTGCTCGACCTCGTAGGCCGGCCGGTAGCAGCCGGCCATGCCGAGCACCAGCGCCGCCACGGCCAGCGAGGCCGCGGCCCGCAGCACCACGTCGATCAGGTCCGAGGCGGGGTCCGGCGGCAGCAGCTCGGCCCAGGACCAGAGCAGCGCCTCGGGCGGGCGCGCCCACCAGGGCAGCGCGGCCAGCGGCAGCGCCAGCAGCACCCAGGGATGGTCGAAGCCGGGCAGCATGGCGTTCATGCGCTGCCGCGTTCGGCATCGCGCAGCGCACGGGCCAGGCCGAGCAGCCAGCGCGCGTCGGCCGCCGGTGCGGCGGCGAAGAAGCTCGCCCGCGACTGCGCGAAGAAACGCAACAGGTCCTCACGCAGCGGGGCATAGGCCGGTGCGCGCGCGAGCCAGGCCTCCAGGTCCTCGGCGAACAGCACCTGCCCGGCGCTGGCGTTGAGTGCGGCATGCAGCCGGCGCGCGATCTCGAGGCCGCCCGGGGCATCGTCGCGCAGCGTGCCGCGCCGGCGCTGCGCCTGCAGATCGCGCCACGCACCGCCGAAGGGCCGGTGGCGGCGGTTGCGCCACGGCAGGCCCAGGTAGATCAGCGCCAGCCCGCCGCCGCTCAGCGCGGCGACCGCGAGCGCGACGGCCACGACGGCGCGCCACACGCCGGTGTCGGCCGGCGGTGGCGGCAGGTCCGGCCGCAGCTCGCCGAGGCCGTGGCGCGGCGAGGCGTCCTCCGGGCCGAGCGGCGCGACCACCAGCGGCCAGGACTCGACGCGCACGTCCTCGCTGCGCCCGCCGGCGCCGTCGAAGCGCAGCCTCAAGGCCGGCAGCTCGTAGACGCGCGCGGCCACCGGGGCCGCGAACACCTGGAAGCTCAGCGCGAGCCGCAGCCGGGTCCCGCCCTCGATCGGCTGCTCGCTGCGTGCCAGCGCGCGCAGGTCCAGCGCCGCGCTGATGCGCCCCGGCGTCGGCAGCGAGCCCCCGTCGAGCACCAGCCCGGCCGGCACGTCGACGTGGACGACGCGTTCGGCGAGCGCGCCGACCTGGTAGCCGAAGGCACGCGGCTCCTCGGTCGAGGCGCGCAACTCGGGCTGCGCCGCGACCGGCAGCACCGCACAGCACCCCAGCAGGACGGACCACCTCATCGCGGCCTCAGCGATGGAAGTAGGCCGTCACGGCCTCGGCATCGAAACCGTCGAGCAGCCACAGCGGCCGCAGCCGGTGGCGGTGGAACAGGGCCGCGAGCTCGTCCTGGCGGGCCTCGAGCCGGGAGCGCCAGCGCTCGCGCAGCGCCGGGCGCAGCCACAGCAGCCGGCGCCGCCCGCTCTCGGCATCGCGCAGCGTGAGCAGGCCGAAACGCTCGGGCGGCGGCTCGAGCTCGGCCCGGTCCCACAGCAGCACCGGCACGAGCTCGTGCATCGCCAGGGAATCCAGCACGCGGTCGAGCTCGGCCAGCGGCAGGTGGAAGTCCGAGAGCAGGAAGACCAGCGAGCGCTGGCGACGCAGCATGCGATGGGCCTCGCCCAGGCCCCCGGCACCGCGGCCGCCGGGCACGAAGCCGCGCAGCCGCCGCGCGAGCTCGCTGCCGGTGCCACGGCTGCGCGCCGGCGGCTGGACCCACTCGGGCCGCACGCGCTCGTCGCAGCCGACGAAGCCGAAGGGGTCGCCGGTGCGCCAGGCCGACCAGGCGAGCGACTCGGTGAAGTCGGCCAGCACGTCGAGCCGGCGCCGCCGGCCGACGTAGGCCATCGACGCCGACAAATCGGCCACCGCGTAGACCGGGATCGCCTTGCGCTCGCTGGCCAGCCGCACCAGCCACTGGCCGAGCGGGTCGCGCAGGCTGGCGAGCAGGTCGAGCCGGCGCGCGTCGCTCGCGTGCGTGATCGGCACGTGGCTGCGGAACTCCTGGCCGCTGTCGCCGAGGCGGCTGCGGTGGTGGCCGGGGAAGTGGCCGAGCGCCGGATGGCCGCTGCGGTAATAGAACTCCTGCATGGCCACGCTCTCAGGGCGCCGCCACCCGCTCGAGCAGGCCGCGCACCAGCGCGTCGACGATCTCGCCGCGCCGCAGCTCATAGACCGGCTGCAGGCACAGGCGGTGCGCGATGGTCTCGACGAAAACCGCGCGGATGTCCTCGGGCGTCGCGTAGTCGCGCCCTTCGAGCCAGGCGCTCACGCGCGCGGCGCGCATCAGCTGGCTCATGCCGCGCGGGCTGGCACCGGCGAGCAGCACCGCGGACGCCGAGGCCTCGTGCAGGTCCAGCCCGTCGAGGCGGATGCCGAATTCGTCCGGCGCCGCGGTCGCGCGCCACAGCGCCAGCGCATAGTCCTGCAGCGCCGGGGCGGCCTGCACGCCGCGCTGGATCGCGGCGGCGACCGCACCGAGCTCCTGGTAGGGCAGCACGGCGCTGGGCAACGCGTCGATCAGCGCGTCGGTGTCGTGGAAGCGCGGATCGAACATCAGCGCGCGGCGCTCGTCCGCGCCGGCCGGCGCGTCGATGGTGATCTCCATCATGAAGCGATCGCGCGCCGCGGCCGAGATCTCGAAGGTCTCCTCGCGTTCGACGCGGTTGCGGTCGGCGAACACCAGCAGGTGCGGCAGCTTGATCTCGCGGTTGAAGGCGCTCAGGCTGCGTTCGGCCATCACCCGCAGCAGCAGCGCATGCACCTGCGGGCGGGCACGGTTGATCTCGTTGAAGAAGAACAGCGCGAGCCGGTCGCCATGCTCGGTCAGCGGCCCGGGGTCGACCGCCGGGCGCCCGTCGGCGCCGATGTGCGTGTGATAGATCAGGTCGTTGGGCATCAGGTCGACCGTGCCCTCGGCGCGCGCGAAGGCGCCGCCGATCAGCCGCGCGAAGGCGCGCAGCAGCGTGGTCTTGCCAACGCCCACGTCGCCCTGCAGCAGCACATGGCCGCGCGCGAACACGGCGGTGTTGACCCGCCGGATCACCCGCGGCTGGCCGATGACCACCTGCGCGACCAGGCGCTCGAGTTCCAGGGCGCGGCGGCGCCAGTCGGCCAGCAGCGCGTCTTGTCGGTCCATGGGCATCGGCGGCGAGGAAGTCAAGGCTTCATGCTCGATCGAAGCCGCCGGCGACGTCAACCGGGGGGAAGCCCCGGCCGTGTTCCGTGGCGGTACAGCGCGCCGCCCCGCCCCGGGTTCAGATCTCCAGCGCGGTGGTCTTCTTGACCGTCCGCAGCACCAGCATCGAATTCGAGCGCAGCACGCCGGGCAGGCGCATCAGCACGTCGGAGTGGAAGCGCTCCAGATCGGCGGCATCGTTGTAGGTGAAGCGGATCAGGTAGTCGTTGCTGCCGGCCACGTAGAAGCAATCGAGGATTGCCGGCACGTCGCGCACCGCGAGCTCGAAGGCCTCGATCGCCTGCGGGGTCAGCCGCTCGAGGTTGACGATCGTGTAGCTCGTGCCCGGCTGGCCGACGGTGCGCGGGTCGACCAGCGCGACATAGCGCGCGATCACGCCGCTGTCCTCCAGGCGCTTGACGCGCCGCAGGCAGGCCGAGGGCGACAGGTGCACGCGCTGCGCGAGGTCCTGGTTGGCGAGGCGGCCGTCGAGCTGCAGCGCGCGCAGGATGGCCCGGTCGATGCTGTCAAGCTGTGCAGCGGATTGCATGCAAAGGCCTCATGTTGGCATTCGATTCGAAGCAAAGGCCAGTCTATCGAATTCAATTCGAAATTCGGGGGTCTCCCGCCTCGATTCCGCAAGCCGATTGCGCGCTGGCACGCCTAGACTCAAGGCCCCGGAGCGCTGCGCGGAAGCGGCGGCGGTGCCTCGGGCCGCGAGCCAGGAGCCCCTCGATGAGCCAAGACCTCGACGCCTACTGGATGCCTTTCACTGCCAACCGGCAGTTCAAGAAGTCGCCCCGCCTGGTGGCCAAGGCCGACGGCATGCATTTCTGGACCCCCGAGGGGCGCGAGGTGCTCGACGGCATCGCCGGCCTGTGGTGCGTCAACGCCGGCCACAACCGCCCGAAGATCGTCGCAGCGATCCAGCGCCAGGCCGCCGAACTCGACTTCGCGCCGCCCTTCAACATGGCGCACCCGAAGGCCTTCGAACTGGCCGGGCGGCTGGCGGCGATCGCGCCCGCCAGCCTGAACAAGGTCTTCTACACGAACTCCGGCTCCGAGTCGGTCGACACCGCGCTGAAGATCGCGCTGGCCTACCACCGCGTGCGCGGCGAGGGCTCGCGCACGCGGCTGATCGGTCGCGAGCGTGGCTACCACGGCGTCAACTTCGGCGGCATCTCTGTCGGCGGCATGGTCGCCAACCGCAAGATGTTCGGCCACCTGCTGGCTGGCGTGGAC
>CAYOXW010000114.1:0-8779 GCA_964408005.1 uncultured Methylibium sp. | reverse complement strand
GGTCTCGCCGCGGATGATGCAGCCCAGCGCGATCAGCGCGTCGAACTTCTCCTGCAGCGCCAGCGCCTGCAGCGCCAGCGGCACCTCGAGGGCGCCGGGCACCGAGATGTGCTCGATGTACTTGCCCGCGACGCCGAGCAGCATCAGCTCGTCGAGGCAGCTCTGGGCCAGCCGGTCGGTGATCGCGGCGTTGAAGCGGGCCTGGACGATGCCGATGCGCAGCTCGGCGCCCTCGAGCTCGGCCACGGTGTGGCCGAAGGCCGTGGTGTTCTGGTCAGCGCCTTGCATCGGGTACGGGATGGAATGGGGGAAGGGTCATTCGGCGGCGACGAAGCGCGTCACCTCGAGGCCGTAGCCGGTCATGCTGGGCATGCGCCGTGGGCTGCCCAGCAGCTGCATCTTCTCGACGCCGAGCTCGCGCAGGATCTGGGCGCCGATGCCGTAGGTGCGCAAATCCATCTGGCCGGTCGGCGCCGGGCGCACCGCGCCCTCGGCGGTCAGCTGGCCGAGCAGATGGTCGGCGGATTCACCGCAGTTGAGCAGCACCGCGACGCCGCGCTCGGCGGCGCGGAGCGCGGCCAGCGCCTTGGGCAGCGGCCACGAATGGCCGCAGCGTCCGGCGTCTAGCAGGTCCAGCATCGACAGCGGCTCGTGCACGCGCACCAGCACCTCGTCACCATGGCTCCACTGGCCGGTCGCCAGCGCGAGGTGCAGACCCCCGGTGCGGTCGCGAAAGGCGGTGCATTCGAACGGGCCCTGGGGCGTGACCAGCGTGCGCTGCGCGACGCGGGTGATCAGCGATTCGTTGCGGCTGCGGTACTCGATCAGCGCCGCGATGGTGCCGATCTTCAGGCCGTGCTCGCGCGCGAAGACCTCGAGGTCCGGCAGCCGCGCCATCGTGCCGTCGTCCTTCATGATCTCGCAGATCACCGCGGACGGCGTCAGCCCGGCCATCAGCGCCAGGTCGCAGCCGGCCTCGGTGTGGCCGGCGCGCATCAGCACGCCGCCGTCCTGGGCCTGCAGCGGGAAGATGTGGCCCGGCTGGACCAGGTCGCTGGCCTTGGCGTCGCGCGCGACCGCAGCCTGCACGGTGCGCGCTCGGTCGGCGGCCGAGATGCCGGTGGTCACGCCGGTGGCCGCCTCGATCGAGACGGTGAAGGCGGTGCCGTGCTGGGTGCCGTTGCGAACCGCCATCGGCGGCAGGCGCAGCCGCTCGCAGCGCTCGCGCGTCAACGTCAGGCAGATCAGGCCCCGGCCGAAGCGGGCCATGAAATTGATCGCCTCGGGCGTGACGTGGTCGGCCGCGAGGACGAGGTCGCCCTCGTTTTCGCGGTCCTCCTCGTCGACGAGGATCACCATGCGGCCGGCGGCAAGCTCGGCGATCAGCTCGGGAACAGGGGAAATCGGCATGGTCCGAATTGTAGGTGCCGGCTCCCGCGGAGCCGGCCACAGGGGCTCAGCGTGCGGTGGTGAGCATGCGCTCGACGTAGCGCGCGATCAGGTCGATCTCGAGATTGACGCGCGCACCGGCGGCCAGTGTGCCGAGCGTCGTGTGCGTCAGCGTGTGCGGGATCAGGTTGATGCTGAATTCGGTCGCGTCGGGGCGGTCGCCGACGCGGTTGACCGTGAGGCTGACGCCGTTGACGGTGATCGAACCCTTGTAGGCGAGGAAGCGGCCCAGCGCCACCGGCGCCGCAATGAGCAACTCCCAGGACTCGCCGACCGGCGCGAAGCGCAGCACCTCGCCGATGCCGTCGACATGACCGGAGACGATGTGCCCGCCGAGGCGCTCGTTCGCGCGCAGCGCCTTTTCCAGGTTGACCGGGCCGGGAACGTCGAGTCCGGCGGTGCGCGCCAGGCTCTCGGCCGAGACGTCGACGGCGAACCAGCCGGCCGCGGCGTCGAAGGCCATGACGGTCATGCACGCGCCGTTGATCGCGATGCTGTCGCCGAGCCCGACGTCGTCGAGGTAGCCGGCCGGCGTCGCGACCCTCAGGCGGCGACCGTGCGCGGCATCGGCGCCGAGGGCGTGGGTGTCGGTGATGCGGCCGAGGCCGGTGACGATGCCGGTGAACATGGGCCGATTGTCTCAGCCCGCCGACCGGATCGGCTCAGAAGTCGCTGCGGCCGCGCGGGCGTGCCAGGACGCGCAGGTCGGCGCCGATGCGCTCGATGGCGCCGAACTCCAGCACCACGCCCTCGGAGAGCGCGGCGAGCGGTCCGAACTTCGCCATCTCGCGGCCCGGGCCGAGCAGCATCGGCGCGAGGTAGACGAGGAACTCGTCGACCAGGCCGGCCTTGACCAGCGAGCCGTTGAGCTTGTGGCCGGCCTCGACGTGGAGCTCGTTGACCTCGCGGCGGGCCAGATCGTCGAGCATCGCCGCCAGATCGACCTTGCCGTCGGCACCGGGGCAGGGCACGACGGTTGCGCCGCAGCCGGCCAGCGCTGCGGCCTTGGGCGCGGCCTCGGTCTCGGTGAGCGCGTGGTAGATCAGCACCTCGCCAGGTGGCTGCAGGATGCGCGCGTGCAGCGGCAGCTCGAGCCGCGAATCGACGACCACGCGCTTGGGCTGGACCTCGGTCGGCACCAGCCGCACGTCGAGCCGCGGGTCGTCGTCGAGCACCGTGCCGATGCCGGTCAGCACCGCGCCGGCGCGCTTGCGCCAGGCATGGCCGTCGGTGCGGGCGGCCTCGCCGGTGATCCACTGGCTTGCGCCGTTGTCGAGGGCGGTGCGGCCGTCGAGCGAGGCGGCGATCTTCATGCGCACCCAGGGGCGTTGGCGGATCATGCGGGAGAAGAAGCCGATGTTGAGCTCGCGTGTGGCGACCGCCGCGGGGTCGTCGGGCGGCAGCAGCGTCACCTCGACGCCGGCGGCGCGCAAGCGCTCCAGACCGCGGCCGCCGACCAGCGGGTTCGGGTCCTGGAGCGCAACGACCACGCGCGCGACGCCGGCGGCGATCAGCGCATCGCAGCACGGCGGCGTGCGGCCGTGGTGGGAGCAGGGCTCGAGGGTGACGTAGGCGGTGGCTCCGCGCGTGGGATGGCCCGCGGCTTGGGCAGCACGGAGTGCCTCGGGCTCCGCATGGGCCTGCCCGGCGCGCTGCGTGCTGCCGGCGCCGATGACGCTGCCATCCGGCGCCACCAGCACGCAACCCACGCGCGGGTTCGGCTCGGAGCGCCCGACGGCACTCCGGGCCAGGGCCGCAGCGCGTTGCAGTGGTGACGCCACCGCCTCGTGATCTTTCACGCGATCATCATGGAGAGATGCCCGGGCATTCGGTCGCGTGGTTCGCGGCGTTGCTGGTCCGGCAGTTCTGGTGCAGGACGCCGAGGGACACTCCGGTGACGGTCAAGCCGCTGCACGCCGTGCCTGAGCTGCTGTTGAGGATGTAGTAGTTCTGCTCGTCGATCGAGCGTTCGACACCCGAGTAAGGCTGGATGTTGGCTTCGTTGGTGGTGAGCCCGGTCTGCGTGTACTGATAGCGGCACACGACGTAGTTGTCGGTGGTCGGCACGTTGCCGACGCGGATCGTCCCGCCCCAAGTCGGGCCGGTCGGCGTGCCGGGATCCGACAGAGGAATGATGCAGAGGTAGTACTTGTAGTTCGGGATCGTTGCGTTGGTGTTCTGGTCGAGCGCGTTCGAGAACAAGCAGCGGATCCCGTACGTCGCGTTGGGATTGGTCCGTGTCACGTTGGACAGGTTCATGCCCAGCGCGTTGAATATGGCGTCCGACACCGCCGTGCCACCGGACGACGATCGACCGATGTAGCCTGCCACGATGTAGCCCACCGTCGAGGTGCAGTTGCCCGCGCTGATCGAGTCGTTGATCTGCGTGGCGTTGGCATTGACCTGGTTCGGATTGCAGATCTGCACGACGCCGCCGGTCGTGTTGCTGTAGATGATCACGTAGTTGGCGTCGAACTGCGTCGCGCTGCGACCATTGCCGAGGTCGATGGCCGGGATCGGGATGTTGATGTTGCGATCCTTGACGCGGCGCAAAGGCTGGTTCAGCGGCAAAGGATTGGTGACGAAGCCGATGTCCTCGGGTTCGATCTTCGCAATCACCGAATTCAAGGTCACCGTTTGCGCCGCGCCTGTGCGGTCGTTCCAGGTCACCGTGACGGTGGCGGGCCGCATCGAGTCTCCCGACGTGCCACCCATCGTCGGTGTGACGGTGTACACCGCGTTCGTGGTGACGGTCTCGGCCGCGCCAGGCAGGCTGTTCCAGTCGTTCGTGCCGGCGCCGCCGACGTCGTCGTAGGCACGCATCCGCTCCATGCGCGCCTGCGCGAGCCGAACGGCCTCGCTGCGCTGCTTGGCGATGTCGCTGCCGTGCGAGAGCATCACCTGCATTCCGGCGAGGGCCAGGATGCCGAACGCCGTCACCAGCAGTGCGATCAGTGCTTCGAGGATCGTGAATCCCGTTTGCCCGTGGCGTCGTCGAGCGTTCATGGAGGGTGTCCTGTGAATGCGCATGGGATCCGGCTCAGAAATCTCGCCAGCTGCCTGGCACGCGAATCATCTGACCGGCGCCCAGGCCGGTCGATCCGAGGTTGGCCGACGTGTAGTTGAGCAGCCCGTTACCGTTGTTGTTGTATGCGGCGCAGGTGATGCTCGCGCCGTTGATGTCGGCCGTACCGGTGCCGAGGTCGTTGAAGTTGGAGCTGTTCGAGAAAAGCAGCCCGTTGATGGTGATGTTGCCGTTGATGTTGATATCGCCCGGGGACACGAGCCGCACGCCTTCGCCGGGTGCGCCCAGTACGTTGCCCAGTGCGCCCAGGGACGAATTGTTGAGATCAAGTCCGCTGGGAAAGTAGAAATTGCGATAGTTGTTGTTGAAGGCGGCGACGATCTGGTTGCCGCAATCCGTCGGATTGCTGCACGAAATCGACAAGACACTCTCCGAGGCGGCGTAGTCCTGCAGCGAGGTACCGAAGTATTCGCGGAACATCGCCGAGCTGCTGCACGTCGGATCAGAGCTCGACAGGGCCGACAAGGAGCTGTCATTGGCCACCAACGCGTTCTGAATGGGTTGGCCCGGGATCGTCTGGTAGCCCGTCCCCGCGCCCGAGGTGATCGAGGTGCCCGCGTTCACGAGGTAGCCATTGCTGGCGACCTCGGTGTTGCGGATGTTGTATGAGCCACCGACGGCGCAGGAGGTCCCGCAGGTCAAGGCCGCCTGCGGCGCAGCGCGGAGGTCGGGCACGTTCTTGACGATCACCGAGACGGTCGCATTGGCGTCGCTGAGACCGGTGGTTGCCGCACTGCTCGTCACAGGCTTGCAGGTGCCGGCTTGGGCCGTGCATCCGGTCGACGTGATTCGCACCGCGGCGGCGTCGACGACGCCCAGTGAATCGGTCACCTGGCTGAACGCGACCGTGAAGCTGGGCAACACGGTCGTGCCCAGCGATGCGACCGTCTCGGTACCTCCGGCATGCACGGGGCAGTTGCAGGTCAGGACCGTGCCGTTGATCTTGCATCCGGGGAAGGTCGTCGTCGCGATCGCCAGGTTTGTGTTCGAGGGGTAACCGGTCTGCAGGTAGCGTTGCCGGAATGAGGTGCTCACTGCCGCGGTGTTCGGTACGCATGCGGTGGTGATGTCGACCGTGCCGTTGAGCATGCCGATGGCCCACTCGACGCCGGCTTCGGCGACCTCGAATGCGCTCGTCGAGCGAGCCTGGTTGGCCGATGTCTTCTGCTCGAAGATCAGCCCGCGGTTCAGGTAGAACAGCACGATCGATGCGCCGAACAGCAGCAGCAGCGAGACGGCCAGCGTGCCGATGCCCCGCTGGGATGACGAACGTGGGGTCGCGAAGCGATACATGCGGTAGACCTTGTGCAATGCGTCAGGCGGCCGGGCAGGCGCCGTCCAGTGAGTCGTTGCGCACGCGCGCCCGCGTCTCGAGGCGGCGCGTGACAGCCGGATCTGCCACCGCCGTTGCGGTGATGACCAGCAGGTACTCGCGTTGCGTGAGGACCGGGCAGCCGCTCGAACATGAGGCGGCACAGGCGGAGGCCGCAGACCTGGCCAATTCGTTCACCGTGAGTGCCAGCTCGTTGACGGTCATCACGCCAGGGTCGGTCACGGTCTGCCAGGTGTTCTCGGCGGTCCGCATCTGGACCGTGCCGCCACTCAGCCGGAAGCCGAACTGCTCGTTGGCGTCGATCGTGTTGTTCTCGGTCGTGTCGCGTGAAAAGGTGTAGGTGATCGACGATGCACTGGCATCCGGGGCGATGGCCTGGTAGGGGTTGCGTGTCGGCGAGGTGGCACCGCCGAACACCTTTGTTCCGTCGATCGAGTTCTGCCAGTAGGCGGCGCGGCGAAGGTCGCGCGCGATCAGGTCGGCTGCGGCACGCATGTCCTGGTTCACCCGCGCTTCGACGAGCAGGCGCCGCGAGTTGACGACGTTCGTGACGAAAAGACTTAGCACGCCACCGACCAGCACGAGGCCGATCGCGATACCGACCAGGATTTCGACGATGCTGACGCCGCGGGAGGCTCGGCGAGAAGGGCGACGAGCGGTCAGCATTGCGTGTACCCCTTGAAGGAAGCATCCGGCGAGCACATCTGAACCCGGCCCATGAAGTTGCTGACGATGCGCAACTGGCCGGCAGTGTTGGCGCTCACGACATCGATCGTCGCGTCGCCACCTGCGGTCCCCCGGAAAGGCTCATACGTTCGGCTGATGCTGGCAGTCACGGTGATGCCTGCCGGCAAGGTGACCGTCTTGGTCGTCGGGATCCCGGTGATCGTGTAGGACGCGCCATTGGTCGCAGTCGTGAGCACGACGTCGACTCGGCGGCTCACGGCCTCCGAACGGGCGTACTGCAGGTCCGCGCTCAATTCGGCCGCGACGCCCTCGAGGCGCCGGCGTTCGAGAATGTCACGGAACCCGGGGATCGTGATCGCGAGGACGATGGCGATCAGCGTGATGCCGATCAGCAGCTCGATGACGGTCAGGCCGCGAGCACGGTGCATCATCGACTCCAGCAGTTTGTCGGGGAATAGACGGGATTGCCCCCATCCCAGCGGACCGTCATGCTGGTGCACCCGGTGTCAGTGGCTTGGCTCCGGCCGGCGACGGCTGTCGCAGTGATCTGGTAGCAAGTCGCGGTGGTGCAGCCCGCCGTGCCGCTGGTCGCGAGCGTCATCGCGTAGTACCCGCCCAGCGAGTTGGCCGATGCCAAGCCCAGGCCCGCCGGGGGGGCTGTCGTGATGTCGGCCGTCGTCGTGACGTAGGTCGTCTGGTTCGCGCGGAACCGCTCCTGAGCCTGCTGGATCCTCGCCGCGGCTTCAACGGCGTCGGCGCGGCGCGACTTCCGCACGGAGTTCATGTAGCTTGGGTAGGCGATCGCCGCCAGGATCGACACGACCACCACCACGATCATCAGTTCGATCAGCGTGAATCCGCGGTACCGAAGATTGTTCGGCAGCTGGCCGAGGCGCAAGCGAGGGGTCTGTTCCATGGGAACATTTTCGCGGCTGGCGATCGCCTCGATCGAGGCTGGTCTGCCGCTTGTCGGCCGGCAGCGGCCGTTTGGTCGCTCCTCGGTCGTTCTCAGCAGGGTCGCAGACCTGACCATTGCCCGGCAGCAGCGCAACTCCGTACGCGGCCGAGGAGGTTGACAACGTGATTGATTTGGCGGCCGTCGGCTGCGCGCACCTGGATGGTGCCGGTCGGTGTGACGGTCGCGCGAGTCGGATCGAAGAGCATCGAGCCGACATTGGCCTGTACAAGGGTGCGGCCGTCGCGTGGGAACCGCACCGACTTGAGCACCACGGCATCGCTGCTGCAGACAGGCGGGCCGTCCAGCAGGCACGAGCATGCGTTAGCGCTTCCGGTGTGGACGACATAACAACGCGACCCGCCGGCATCCCCTTGAAAGCTGACGCGTACCCCGACGTTGCGCATCACTGACTCCGTGCGTGCCAACTGCAAGTCGGTGGCCAGCTCCGCCGCCACCCCTTCGGTGTGCCGGCCTTGCAGCAGCCCTCCGAAACCGCCGACGGCGGTAGCGAGGGCTGCCGCCGCAATCGTGGCTGCGGTGCTGGCTTCGACGAGCGTCAGACCGCGTTGAGTGCCTCTTCGCATGTAGATCTCCCTGCCCGAGAAACGATGCAGGTCAATCTAGGCCGAACGCGGCGCGGTCGCGTCGCTCCGGCGAGGGCCCTCGCGCGGGGGGAGGGCTAGATATCCTTGATCAGCCGGCTGAACTCGTCCACGCCCTCGAAGCTGCGGTACACGCTCGCGAAGCGCACGTAGGCGACCTTGTCGAGCTTCTTCAGCTCGCGCATCACCATTTCGCCGATCTTGGCCGAGGGCACCTCGTTGGTGGCGCTGGCAAGCAGCTTCTCCTCGATGCGCCCCAGTGCCGCGTCGACCTGGTCGATGCTCACCGGCCGCTTGCGCAGCGCCAGCAGCATCGAAGCGCGAATCTTGCTGCGGTCGAACTCACTGCGGCTGCCGTCCTTCTTCACGACCGCCGGCATCGCCAGCTCGGCGCGCTCGTAGGTCGTGAAGCGTTTGTCGCAGGCCGGGCAGCGCCGCCGCCGCCGGATGACGTCGCCCTCGTCGGACTCCCGGGTCTCGGCGACCTGGGTGTCCGCGTGACTGCAGAAGGGGCAGCGCATCGGCGGCGTGTTCGGGTCAGCGGTAGACCGGGAAGTCGCGGGTGAGCGCGGCGACCTTGGCGCGCACGGTGGCGAGGTTGGCCTCGTCGCGGGGGTTGTCGAGCACGTCGGCGATCAGGTGGGCGGTCTGGATGGCCTGCGCTT